>JAGGVC010000130.1 GCA_021158185.1 bacterium
TCCACCCAGTAGCGCGAATTCACGTTTGCAAGGTCGTAACCTACATAGATCACTTCGTTCGGCCATGGATCGCGCGTTTTGTCTTGCATCCATTCGATCAGTTCCTTCTGATCCACAGCATCGGTTCCCGGTCTTTCCTTGTCGAAGTCCCACCAGTGCGTGGCTTCCGGTATTTCGAGCAGGCGCGCGTCGTAACCCATCCTTTCGAGCATGCCGATAAGAAGGCGCGGCTGCGTTGTCGGCACCACGCGATCCATCTCGCCGTGCATTGCAAGCACCGGCGTGTTCCTGAGGTTCGGAAGAAGAAGCTCGGTCTTGTCGGGCGCGTTGCACATATCAAGTATGTGTTTCACTTCCGGCGGCCCGAAAAGCTCGGACTGGCGAAGCGAGTACGGCGTGTAGAGCATAAAACTCGCCCAACCCGCGATCGGGCACACCGCGGCGAATTTATCGGCATGCGTCGTTCCTATATGCCAGGCACCGTGCCCTCCCATCGAATGGCCGGTCATGATTATCCTGTTTTCATCGATATTGAAGCGCTCGATAACGAGGGCGAGCACTTCGAGCGCGTCCAGCCGTCCCCAATCCTGCCAGTCGAATCCGAACGGCCTGCGGTTGGTGGGTGCGACGACGTACGCCCAGTCCTTCGGACTGTAGCAGGAGACTTGTCCGTCGCTGTCCACTCCTGCGCCGTGCGTTGAGAAGATCAGCGCGTAATCCTTGTCGGGATCGAAAGGAACGGGCGGGCGCACGCTGTACTTCTGTACGCTGCCGTCGATTTCAGAGATGAATGTGATTCGGAACGGTTCCTCCGCGTTGCGCACGCGGAACTTGACCTCGTAATCATCGCTGAAACCGTCGCCGCTTACGGTCAGCGTCATCGTCAGCTCCTCATCGGCAAACCGCGGCCCGAGCAGTTGTGATTCGGTTCTTATGGGAAGTGGAACTTTGAGCATCCCGAATGGCGGAATCGGCTCCGCAACGACGCTCGACTGCTCGAATCCGGGTGCGGGTGTTAGGCTAATCCTGACATCGCGCGCCCAGTCTTCGGTGTAGTTCACGAGTGGAATTCCGATCCAGCCATCGAGCGGCTGATATTGGC
Source organism: bacterium (assembly GCA_021158185.1). Taxonomy (GTDB): domain Bacteria; phylum 4484-113; class 4484-113; order JAGGVC01; family JAGGVC01; genus JAGGVC01. Next base: position 1,103 of record JAGGVC010000130.1, read on the forward strand.
GGATGTCAGGCGTCATTATATCCTTCTCCACGACACCGACAGGGGATTCCGGCGGCGGGATGATACTGAAAGTAAGGCTGTCCTGGCCGTAATAGCCGCCGACGCCGATAAAAATGTTATTCACGCCTTTATCGAGCTTCATGGGCGTCTGCCACCGCCCGCGTCCGTAAGGATCACCCATATAGCTGCGGTCGTTTAGCTTGAATCCGCCGATGCGCTGCGCGTTGACGACCGCTCGACACTCTTCCTCAACCGTAATCGAAGTGAAAGCGATTCCGCGCCAGCCCACCCCGGCGCGTCCGTACTCGTCGTTCCAGTCATCCCAGTCTTCTTCAGGCGGATTGGGAAGTGTGAAATCTATCTTGCCCTCCTCGCCCGTTTCAACCTCGATCCATTCCGCGCGTCCCCCGCGCGCGTACATGCTCGGATAAGTCATCGAGAAATCGGGCGGAGTGTCGAGCCTTTTTCCGTCGAAATAGTAGAGCGGATCGGGCCCGGCCTCGCGCGATCCGGTTTTGAATGGACCAAGTACATGCCAAGTTGCAGGTGTTATTTCATCAGCAAGCTCGGGCAGCTCGGCAAGTGCAGGCGTTGTCATAGCGACGGTGAGTACGACCGCGGCTAAAGATGCAACAATGAAAAAACGAACAGCGGATGCTTTCATTTCGGACACCTCATGAGGATTTATCAGGGTCAATGCGGAGTTTAGCCCGTCGGCATGCTGATGTCAATTGGAAATGCAGAATCCGATCATAGAGATGCAGCAGCGGTTTGCGGAATACCTGCATCCATTCAGACGTGCAAGGCGCTATACTATTCGCATGCACGGGATGCACTCTCTTATCGACCGTTTCATCGATAGCCTTCTTGTGGAGGAAGGGGCGAGCAGAAACACGACCGATGCATACTCGCGCGATCTAGTGCGCTTCATCGAGGCGATGCGCGTCGAGAAGCCTGAAGAAATCACAAACGATGTTGTTCAGGAATACCGCGAGAAACTCTCGAACGAAAAAGGGCTTGGCGATAATCCGAAGATAAGGCCAGCGACGATAGCGCGCAAGCTGTCGGCGATCAAGCGGTTTCTACGCTGGCTCGAAGCCGAGCATCATATTGACGAATGGCCGCTTCCGAGGGAATTTAAGCTGCCCAAGTCGTTTCCGCTGCCTGAATCACTGCCTTACTCCGAAGTGAAAACGCTAATCGAATCGCCGAAGGACGATTCGCCGCAGGGCATCAGGGATCGCGCGTTGCTCGAATTCCTGTACGCGACGGGCATCAGAGTGAGCGAGCTTTGCGGAATGCCTATCACGGATCTTATCTTTCAAAAGAACAGCGCGCGCGTGCACGGCAAAGGCGGAAAATCGCGCTCGGTTCCATTCGGATCGCGCACATCAGCGCGCGTGCGCGCATATCTCGAAAAATCGCGCCCGACGTTTCCCAATGCGGATTCACTTCCCGACCTGTGGCTTGGGCGTAAGGGGCCTCTTTCGCGCACCCAGGTGTACCGGCTCGTAAAGAAGTACACGTTAAAGGCGGGCATCACGCGTCCGGTCAGCCCGCATACGCTCCGCCACTCGTGCGCGATGCATATGCTCGAAGGCGGTGCAGACCTGCGCGTCGTGCAGGAAATTCTAGGACATTCGAGTATTCAAACAATCGTTCATTACACGCGCTACAATATCGAGGAGCAACGGAGGATCTACGACGCGTGCCACCCGCACGGAGGCTCATGGAACGGTACAGAGAAATCTATGTGAGTTTGATATGAAGTATATACCAAACATATACAACCTTCATACGCCTTATACGCCTATTACGGCTAAGTTATTCTTAGATAATCTAAGATATTCTAAGCTAACTTGCAATAATCGGTATATTCGGGTATAATATGGTTGTCAGTTGGTGTTATCCCGAACGAAATCCCGTTTCGGGCTACCCGACTTCAGGCGTTTTCAGGCCGGGATTCGGGTGCGGGTAAAGGAAAAGTAGATGGAAGCGATGAATGTAATGAGCAATGCATACTGGGCCTGCTTGCTGCTTGGCGGCGGATACACTCTGATCCAGTTCATCATGCTTCTGGTGGGCGGAGTCATACACGGTGTCGACGTCGACGCGGGTCACGACATCGATATCGGTCACGATTTCGATGCGGATCACGACATTGATATCGGTCACGATTTCGATGTAGACACAGATTTTGATGCGGACGTAGGGCTCGACCATGATTTCGATACTGGAGATCCGACGCTGGACGCGCCGGGCGTACACGATGCGCATGGCGCGGCGGCGACGGGCGCAAGCGATCTGCATGTCGGGCCTTATTCGCCGATGTCGATCGCAATTTTCCTCGCGGGTTTCGGAGGGATGGGGCTTGTTTCTCAATTGTTCGACATTCCGAACGATCTAGGTGTTCCTGCTGCGTTTCTTGGCGGCGCCCTCTCGCTCCTTTTCGGGATTCTCGCTTCTGCGGGATTGATCTTCACGCTGAACAAGTTCTTCGAGGCGACGAGCTCATCGAGCGGTTACAGCGAGGCCGACGTAATCGGCTCGAAAGCGACTGTCTCCGTTCCGATGGACGGAAAAGCGATGGGTGAGATTACGTATGTTGCGGGATTCGGAACCCGCAATTCACCTGCACGGCCTTTCGATAAGGATGACAGTTTCAAGCAGGGGCAGGAAGTCTGGATCGCCGCGGTGAAGAACGGCGTTTTCAAGGTCGTGGATCTCAACAAGGCGCTGTCGATGAAGATCAAGACAGACGATGATCCCAACGACGTCGATTAGGCGAAGATACGGCCGGACAAGCCGTGGACTGCGGGCTGATACGCCCGATTTGGTTTGTTCGGCTGATTCTGATAGTATTCGGGAGCGCTCCCGTGAGTTCAGTTACATTCAGGCATAAGACTGGATAGTGTTGGTTGTCTCTGGAAACCCCGATTGGGGTACGTTTAAGGAGGAAAGAGATGAATATGTTTATGTTGGAAATGTTGAACCTGCCGATGGCGATGCAGATCAGCAAGCCTTCTCAAGGAATAATCTTGCTTGTTGGAGGCATTCTGTTGCTCGCCATTATCTTCATCTGGGTATGGGCGAGCAGGTACGTCAAGGTAGGCCCGAACCAGGTTCTCGTAGTGAGCGGTAAAAGGTACAAGGTTCGAGATCCTCAAGGCAATTTGGTAAAGCGCGGATTCCGCGTAGTCAAGGGCGGCGGTACATTCATATGGCCGGTACTTGAAAAAGTGGACATAATGACGCTTGAGATTATGACCATCGATGTACGAACGCCGGAAGTCTATACGAGTCTCGGTGTTCCGATCATCGTGGACGGTATAGCGCAGGTCAAGATCAAGGGCGACGATTTCAGCGTGGGCACCGCGGCCGAGCAGTTTCTTTCGAAGGGGCTGAATGAAATCCAGCGCATCGCCCAGCAGACTCTAGAGGGCCACCTGCGCGCGATTATGGGCACTATGACTGTCGAGGATGTGTACAGCAACCGTGACGCATTCGCCCAGAAGGTGGCGGAAGTCGCATCGACCGACCTCAACCACATGGGGCTCGGTATCATCAGTTTCACGATTCGCGACGTGCGCGACACTGTGGAATATCTCGATTCACTCGGCAAAGCGCGTACCGCGGAAGTCCAGCGCGATGCGCATATCGGCGAGGCGGAAGCCACGCGAGATTCGGATATTGCAATAGCCGAGGCGCAGCGCGATGCGACTATCCGTTCCGCCAAGGCCGGGCAGGAAGGAGAGATCGCCAAATTCGCGGCTGAGACAAAGATTGCCGAAGCCAAGCGCGACTACGAGATGAATGTTGCAGACTACGAAAAGGCGACGAACGTCCAGCGCGCGAGCGCCGACCTTGCGTACGAGCTTCAGAAGAACAGGACGATGCAGGAAGTGCGCGAGCAGGAAATACAGGTCGAGGTTATCGAGAAGACGAAGCGCATCGAGCTTCAGGAGAAGGAAATCCTTCGCAGGGAGAAGGAGCTTGAGGCGACCATTCACCGGCCCGCCGAGGCCGAAAGGTACCGCATCCAGCAGCTTGCAGAGGCCGAGCAGTTCAAGCTGACCCAAGTTGCACAAGGTCAGGCCGAGGCCGAGCGCAAGCAGGGATTCGCCAAGGCCGACGTAGTGAAGGCTGCGGGAGACGCGGAAGCGTCGGCGGTCAAGGCGACAGGACTCGCCCAGGCAGAGATCATCAGGGAGCAGGGGCTCTCCGAAGCCGAGGCGATGCACAAGAAAGCCGACGCCTGGAAGCAGTACAACGAGGCTGCGGTTCTCCTGATCATGATCGAGAAGCTGCCCGAAATTGCAGCGAGCATCGCACAGCCGCTTTCGAAGACCGACAAGATCGTGATGATTTCGAGCGGAGAAGGCGGCAGCGGCGCGAGCCGTATCACGAAGGACGTAGCCCAGATCATGTCGCAGCTTCCGCCCGTGGTTGAAGCGTTGACCGGTCTTGACATAAACGAGCTTATCGAGAAGCTTCCCAAGCTCGGCAAGGGCGGGAAGGCTGAAGAGCCGGAAGGCGAAGAGCAGCCGTAAGCCAGCGCCTTGCTGTGGAAACCTGAATCCGCTCAGGCGGACGATATTTGGATGAATGAAGCCCGGTCGGGTGTAATCCGTATATAATCGGTGCACCCGCCGGGTTTTCACTTTCAAGGAGATTCGAGGAAATGGAGTTGATGGAAATGAAAATATCTTTGTCAAGCGCATTCGTTTTCGCAGTTGCTTTGCTTTTATGCATTGTTATTCCGCATTCAGCGCATGGAGCCGATGCGGACGCTCTTGTACAGGCGGAGATCGAGACTGCAGAAGGGAATTTCGACGCTGCCTTTGAAACTCTGAGCGAGAGGCTGGCAGATAACTGGTTGGACGCAGACGCGCACGAAGCGATGGGCAGGTTTTTTGAGGAACGCGACTTGCCCGAAGCAGCAATTGCGAGCTACGAGCAGGCTGCGGCGATTCTTACCGCGCGCGCGGTCGCGTCACCGCGGGATTTGGAAAATTCTAAGGATGCCCTTTATGGCCTGATGAGCGTGAGTGGAAGGATTTCTATTATCTATGCCGGCATTGGCGATTACACGGGCGCACTGAGATGGGGGCAGCAGGCTTACTATCTCGGCTCGACGGATGCCGCTGTACTTAGGACTCTCGCCGATAATTACTTCTCGATGAAGCGGCACGCGTTCGCACTTCCCGTGCTCGACAGGGCGATCGCGGCGTTAAGTGCAAGTGAGGGTGAGGATGAAATCGCGGCGGTGCTTCATTCCAAGCGCGGGGTTGCAAGCTATTACACCGGAGACTTCGGCGCGTCGCTGGGCGATTACACGCTTGCAGAGAAGTTCGGGATGAGTTCGTCCGAGCTGTACGGCAACTGGGCTTTCGCGCTCGAAGGGCTTAAGCGCTGGCAGGACGCGCTAGATATGTGGCTTAAGGTCTCGAAGATGGATGTGCCAAGTGAGAATATCGATATGGTGAAGGAGCACATCGAGCAGTGCAAAGCAAGGATCGAATAGGAGCGAATAGCGGTGTATTCGGCAGTTGCTTCGGCTTTAGATGTGGTGGTTTCGATAACACTCTGGTATATTCTTGCTGCTTTCGGGTTTTTGCGATGCTTCGCGTGAAGGAAGATCAACCGTGCCGGACGAGATAAAGTACGTGCCCAAGGGTTGGGGCGGCGAGTACTGGATTCATAACGACGAGCTTTACTGCGGAAAAAAGCTCATACTGAAGGCGGGCAAGCGTTGCAGCCTGCATTATCACAAGCTCAAGACCGAGACATTTTACGTCCAGAGCGGCAAGCTCAAGATGGAGATCATGTTTCCCGACGGGCGCGAGGAAACGTGGATTATGGGGCCCGGAGATCACCAGCACCTGCCCGTGGAAACGACACACAGGTTCACCGGAATAGAGGATTCGGAAATTTTCGAGTTTTCCACTCAGCACTTCGATGATGACAGCCATCGCATCGAGCCCGGGGATACGCTTGATTCGAGCAGTCATGCATAATTCTGCAACAAAATAAAAAACCGCGTTATCAGTAAGCCTTATTCCATCTTTGCTTTCGGGCAAGAGACCTTGTTACATCTCCATGATGCTACATCTCTCTAATTCGCTCGACGCGATCCCAGATTGGCGGATGCGTGGAAAAAAGCCCCTCGAACCAGTTTTTCTTGGGCGATGCCCTCAGCGGGTCGTCTATGAAGAGATGGCTTGCCGCTGTCGAAACTTCGGGCATAGGAACGAGAGTGTTTGCGATGACTTCAAGCGCTCCCGCGAGTCCGTCGGGGTTGCGCGTGAGCTTGACAGCGGTTGCGTCCGCCTGGAACTCACGCGTTCGGCTGACCGCCATCCTCAGCATATTTGCAAAGAGCGGCGCGAGAATGGCTGCGACAATCATTACCGCAAGGTAAATCAGCATAAGCTGTCCGCCGCCTGCGCCGCGCCTTCCGCCGCGCCCGCCGAAGTACCACAGCCTGCCGCGCAGGACGAGCTCGCAGATTATGATGACGGTGCCCACGAGCGCTGCGGCTACGCTCATAACGAGGATGTCACGGTTGTAAACGTGCGAAAGTTCGTGTGCGAGCACGCCTTCAAGCTGTTGACGGTTCAAGCGCGCGAGCAGCCCGGTCGTCACGCAGACAGCGGAATGCTCGGGATCGCGGCCGGTTGCGAATGCGTTCGGGCTGTCATCTTCCATGATGCAGATCCGCGGGACGGTCGGAAGACCTGCGGCAAGACAAAGCCCTTCCACGGTGTTCACCAAATAAGGAAACTCGGCTTTTGTGACCTCGCGAGCATGCGTCATCCTGAGAACTGTGGAATCGCTGTGATACCAGGCGTGCCAGCTTGAGAAGATTGCAATGAGGAATGCTATGACCGCAAGTATTATCGCCCCTTGAGTGCCGAGAAAAAGTCCGATCGCCGCTCCGAGAAGCGTGATGAGCAGCACGAAAACGATTATCAGGCCTATCGTCTTGCGCCTGTTCGCTGCGATCTGATACTGGAAGATGGAATACACGCTGATATTATATCAAGTCCCCGACAACATCGAGCTTAAGGCTCGCCGAGGAGCCGCACATTCAGTTTCTTTGTTATTTCCAGGGGGATTCTCGTTTGCTTGCCTAGCCTTGTTCCCCCCGCTCATCGAGAATCCTGCGAACAGCTCTGCATAGATCGGCAGGCGAGTATGGCTTTCCGAGGAAATTGATGCCTTCTTTCAAAACTCCGTGCTCGACTATTGCATTTTCTGCATAACCGGAGATGAAAAGAACCGGCAGCCCCGGCATTCTTTCCTCAAGTTCCCTGGCGAGTTCCGGCCCGCCCATTTCCGGCATAACTACATCAGCCACAACGATGTCGATATCGGGTTTGTCGCGTTCGATCATTTCGAGAGCGCTTCTCCCGTCTTCCGCGCATATCACGCTGTAGCCGTACTTTTCGAGCGACCGTGTTGCGAGTTCTCTTATAGCTTTATCATCATCAACAACCAGTACGGCTTCCGTTCCCTGGAGAGCCTCTTTTTCTATAAGTGCAGGTTTCTTCGAAGCTTTGTCCTCTTTGGATGCAGGCAGGTATATCTTTATGGTTGCACCGTGGCCTTCTTCGCTGTAGACATGAGTATGACCGCCAATCTGTCTGATGAATCCATAGACCATAGCAAGTCCGAGGCCGGAGCTCTTTTTTCGGTCTTTTGTTGTGAAGAACGGCTGAAATATACTCTCGATGTGCTCTTTGGGGATTCCCACGCCCGTATCGGTTACGGAAATCTGAACGTACTCGCCCGGTTCTGTCCCCGGATAATTGGTTGCGTATTCTTCATTGAGCGTGATATTACTGGTCTCGATCGTTACAGTGCCCCCCTTTGGCATCGCTTCCCAGGAATTGAGGACAAGATTGAATACTACTTGCTGAAACTGCGCGAAATCCGCAATTACTAGCGATAGATTTTTCGCAAAGCGCTTCTTCACTCTTATGTTGGCGGGAACGAGCTGTTTGAGCGGTTTCAGTGATTCATTGATGGCCTTGTTAATGTCAAGCGGCTCCACCTTGAGAACCTGTTTTCTGCTGAAGGAAAGCAGGTCAGAGGCAACTTCCGTTGCATTCTTCGCAGCATTAGCGATTTCCATCAGGCTGGACATCTTGCCAAGGTCCGCTTCATCCGCCATCAGAAGCTCGCCGTACCCCATTATCACGGTAAACAAGTTGTTGAAATAATGCGCCATGTTTCCGGAAAGGGCGCCCAATGCTTCCATCTTCTGTGCCTGCCGAAGCGCATCTTCCATCCGTTTTGCGTCAGTTATATCTCGTAAAGACCCTAGAATAGCTTGCCTGCCCTTGTATTCAATGGTGGCAGTCCAAATCTCGACATCGACCTGGGATCCGTCTTTCTTCATACCTTTTGCAGCGTAATACAGCGAATCAATTTCGCCCGAAAGCCGCTTCTCGATGTTCTTCCTGACTTTATTTCTTTCTTCCGGCATCGTAAGGTCCGTTGGGCTCATCCCGTCGATCAGCTCATCCGCGGAATAGCCGAATATTTCGGTCAATGCAGGATTTACGAATTTGTAGACACCATCCTGAACGATGTAGATACCGAGGCGCGAGTTCTCGGCAAGCAGGCGGTATCGCTCCTCGCTTTCACTCAGCGCTTCCGTAACGGCTATTCGCTCGGTTATATCGATACAGACACCGTCGAGCCGTATTAGCCTGCCGTCGTTATCTAGCGTGGGAGTGCAGCTGTCCTGTACCCATCTTACTTCGCCGTCGGGACGTACGATGCGGTAGGCTTCAGATACCAGTTCTCCACCCGCGAGCTTTTGCCAGGCGTCAAAAACCAGTGGAAGATCATCAGGATGGATGAGCTTAACCCACACATCCTTCTTCTTCAGGAATTCATCCCGCGGGATTCCCGAAATTTTCTCTACACCGGAAGTGTAGAGAAGGTACTCGTACTCTCCGTCATTCATTGAACCGAACACCTTTGCACTCCACAGGTATGCATCAACGGCGTCCGTCATTGTGCGGAGCCTGCTTTCGCTTTCCATAAGCGCCCTGCGAGCCTTTCTACGCTCCGTAACATCATGGAAAACAAGGACTGTGCCAATGATGTTTCCTGCTTCATCTCGAATAGGTGCGCCGCTGTCATCGATGGGAATCCTTGCGCCGTCTTTCGAAATCAGCGCCGTGTTGTTCGCCAGGCCGATTATCTTGCCTTCACCGATAACCTTATCTACGGGATTTTCGGTCAATGCACCCGTCTCTTCGTTTATGACGCGAAAGACCGTGTCGATGTGGTTTCCCTTTACTTCGCCTAGGGAAGAGCCTGTAAGCTGCTCCGCCACAGGATTCATAAACGTTACGAGCCCCTTTTCATCTGTGGTAATAACTGCATCCCCGATGCTTCTTAGTGTAGTGGACAGCCATTTTCTGCTCTCGTCGAGTGCCATTTCCGCGTATTTCCGATCGGTGATATCGTAAAAGAACCCTTCGATGTACAGAAGCTCGTCGCCGTCGAACACACCTTCCCCGAATATCTCGATCCATCGCCATTCCCCGCTCCTGTGCTTTAGGCGACAGACAGAATGAAATTCGCGTCTGGCATTCAGCGCGGCACTCACGATATCCCGAATATCGTCGGCATCGTCTGGATGAAAAAGCTCTGCAATGCTCACCTCATCCTCAAGAAAGTCATCCTTTCGATAGCCCGTTATATCGAGGACTTTGTCGTTCATGTAAAGCATCGTGTACCGCTCGTCGTTTCTGCAAAGGTAAATCACACCAGGAACATTCTCGGCCAGCGTTCTGAATTTTCCTTCGCTTGCTTTGAGTGCATCCATTGAACGCGCGTTTTGAATCGCCTGTGCAACATGCCCTGCGATAATGGAAAGCAGTTCCAGGTCGGTTTCATCATAGAGCTTTTCGTCGGTGTAGGTCTGGACGGCCATCACTCCGACAACGCCTGCTTCTATCTTTATCGGGACACCTAGCCAGATGATAGACGGCGATCCAACGAGGTCAGCTTCGCCTTCCCTTTTCAATTCTGCATGCGTACGGTTATCTACAAAGAGGGGTTTCCCTGTTCTTCTTACATAATCGGTTAGCCCCCTTTTCAGGTCGTCCTGGGTGAAATCGCTGTGTCGATCGTATTCATCAACGCCGTAGGGAATCGAGTATACGCCGGTTTCTTCGTCGAAAAGCGCGATATAGAAGTTCGATGCACTTATTACGAGATTGAGATTCGCATGAACGATCCTGAACATGTCATCAAGCTCTACAGGGATGGACGCTGCTTCGGAGATGTGCATGAGCGCCGTCTGAAGAAGCATCGCCTTCTTCTTCTCTGTGATGTCGAACATAAACCCTCGAAGAACCGACGGCTTACCGTCCTTATGTTCCACGCTCAGGAGATCTCTTACCCAGACTGTTCTCCCGTCAGCAGCGATTATTCGGTACTCGATCTCGCTGTCGTCTCCCTCGAGCGATTTCAACAGGCTTATATTCCTGATCGATTCGCGATCATTCGCGTGGATTATCGATTCGCGAAACTCAAGATCTGTCCAAAGCTCTGATGGATAACCCAGCATTTCCTCAGCCTGCGGACCCACGTAGGTGAATAATCCGGTTTCTAGATCGACCTCCCAGGGAATGGCGTTAGTGGATTCGACAAGCGAGCGGTACTGGCTTTCGCTCTTCTTCAGGGCTTCTTCTGCCTCCCTGCTCTCTGTAACATCCCTGAGGATGAGCTGGATCGCTTCCTCCTTTTCAAAAACGAGCTTCTTTGCGGAAACCTCGACATGAAGCACCACGCCATCCTTTTTTCTCGCCCTCGCTTCGCACTTGGACGGGCCGGATCCTCCGGTCCGACGTGCAGCGATCAAGGACTTCACGGCAGCGATATCTTCAGGAACGATGAAAAAGTCGATTTCCCTGCCGATCAACTCACCCCTGGAGTAACCGAGCAGTTTGCAGAACGCCTTGTTCACCCAGTAGTTCCTTCCTTCGATTGCGATCGCGACTCCGTCGGAAATCTCGTCAGATAGAACTCTGAATTTCTCCTCGCTGGCTCTTAATGCGCTTTCAGCTTTCCTGCTCTCGGTAATGTCCTTCACGATGCCGAGAGTACCGATAATCTCGCCATCCGTATCTCTGAAGGGTGTGGCGGTTATCGCTGTCCAGAAATAAACCCCGTCCTTCCTCCTCAGTTTGATTTCGTAGGTTTCGGAAATGCCTTTCTTGCGATCCTGGTCTCGCTCAAAAATCTTGGACCAGTCTTCTTCAGGAAGAAGAAGCTCGTAAGAGCGCTTCCCTAACATCTCGCCAGGTGCGTATCCGGTCATTTCGGCGAGTCGAGAGTTGACATACGTGAATTCAGATGTTTCGATCTCCGTAATCATCAAGCCTTCGCCCAAACTATCTGCAACTGTGCGGAACCGTGATTCGGATTTCTCTAGTTCGGATATCATTCTTTTTTGTGATGTAATATCACGCATCGACGTGATGCTGACGACCTTCCCTTTGTAGGGAAACAGCTTCCCTCGTATCTCCACATCAAATTCAGTGCCATCCTTTTTTATCGCTGTGGCCTCGTATTCCTCACCATAGGATGACATCATGTTCTTCATAACCTGCTCTCTAGAGTCCGGAGCAGCAAGATCGTAGACCAAAGAACCGATGAGTTCCGAGGGCTCATAGCCGAACATTTCAGCGAACCTTTCGTTAAGGTCGAGGATTCTGCCCATTTCGTGAATGACAATGCCTTCTTGACTCGCTTCTGAAAGCCTTCTGAACCGCTCTTCACTGTCACGCAGATTCTGCTCGCTTTGCTTCTGTGAAGTGATATCCTTAACTGTGCCGATTGATGCAATTCCGTCTCTGTATTCAATCATCCCCACATTCATATTCACCGAAATTACGGTTTCTCCGTCCTTGTGGAGGAGATCGAATTCATATTCGCTTGGAACATCCTCGCCTCGCAGCCTTGCCGTGTAGCGCTCGACAACAAATTCTCTGTCATCGGGTGCCACGAGGTTTACAAACTCGTTTCCCTCAAGCTCACGAACCTCATAACCAGCCATCCGCGCAAAGGCTTCGTTAACGAAGATCAACAGCCCATCTTGAATGACGAAAGCTCCGTCCTGGATGTTTTCAATAAGCGTACGGTACTTTTCCTCAGAAACCCTGAGGGCTTCTTCGGCTTCCTTCATTTTCGATATGTCGATGTTCGAGGTTACACACATCAGGACGTTGTCGCTCGGGTCTTTGATTGGGAACAGGTTCGATACGACCGTTACTCTTCCGCCGTCCTTTTTCCTGTCCGTCCATTCGATTCCCCTGAATGACCGTCCTTTGAATACCTCTCTGATTATTTTGAGCGACGATTCCTTTTCTTCCGGTGGTGCGATTACTTCATAAACCGGTTTACCTATGGCCTCGGCAGCAGTATAACCGTAAAGCTTTTCGGCCTCAGTGTTGAACCTTAAAATGATTCCGTCCTTGTTATAACAGATGCACGCGGAGGGAATCTGGTTGAAAACCCATTGCAGGCTGTGCTCGATATCCGAAATCCTTTCCTCGCGCACCTGTCCCTCTGCAACCGGCCTTGCAACCGTGACGATATAGGAAAGGCGACCTTCGTCATCGAGAACGGGGTCTCTCGACTGCTCAAAACTGATCCACTCTCCGTCCTTGTGCCTGACTCGGTACCGGATAATGTGACGGACGGGGCTTTCTTTCATACGGTCAAAGGATGATTTGACGGAAACGACATCTTCGGGATGCAGCAAATTCTCCCAGTTTTTCCGCAATTCCAGGAATTCATCCGGAGTGTAGCCAAGCAAGCGTTCTTGTGCTGCATTAACCCAGAGAAGCTCACCGTCGCTGTCGAGCAGCGCTATGATGTCGCTCGCACCGTGGCATGCGATCGCCGTAGGCTCGCCCAACTCGTTTCCTTTGCCAACTCCAGAATTCTCTGATGCGCTCATTTAACCTCCAGTCCATCCGAAGATGTGCGGCACGCTGTAGAAACATTGCGGGCATTTCGCCCGGATGTCCCATTGTTCCTTATCGCCCGTTTTACGTTATCGGAGAACTTGTCCTCTCCGGCTCGGGCAATCGGAGTTCCTGCGAATGCCGAGAGAAAACGTTCCCGTGCCCCTACTTGCTGCTCGTCGAAGCCTTCGACCGAGTCATCGATGATGAACTCCGAGAGCGATTCCAGATCGGGCGATACGAGCTTAGGTCTCGGAACAAATTCCGGCTCGACAGTTGGCTTCATTTTCATCGTGTTGAAAGGGCACACATCCTGGCAGATATCGCATCCGAATACCCATGTACCGCACGCGCGCGAAAGCGCTTCGTCGGGTTGTTCTCCCTTTTCACTCGTAATGTAGCTGATGCAGCGCCGTGCGTCAACTTGGAAAGGCGCGACGATCGCGCCCGTGGGGCAGGCGTCGATACACTTCGTGCAACTGCCGCATAAAGTCTCGGCGGGTATACCGTAATCAAGCTCGGAATCGATGATAAGCTCGCTCAGGAATACAAAGCTGCCGAAATCCTCGGTAATGAGACAGGAATTCTTTCCGATAAAACCAAGCCCCGCCCTCGCCGCATATGCTTTTTCGAGAATTGGGCGCGTATCAACACATCCGGTGCAGTTGACCGACGGATAATGCTCTACTATGGCCTTCGCGAGAAGATCGAGCTTCTTCTTAATCACCTTGTGGTAATCGCGAAATCGAGCGTACCTGCTGATTTTTGCGAATCCGGGCGCATCCGCGGGCTCAGGCTCGGTATAGTAATTGAGCGCAAGTGAAACAATGCTTCTTGCGCCGTCCATCAGGTTTCGGGCATCCGCGCGCGCGCGCGGGTTATCGGCGAGATACCGCATAGAACCATTGAAGCCGCGTGCTACCCATTCTCGGATGTGCATAGCCGCATCGTCGAGGGGACCGGCACGTGCAAACGCAAGTGCACTGAATCCCAGTTCAACGGCCTTGCTCCTGATAAAGTGACTTAGTTCGTACGGATCGGGCGACATGGAAATTACTTGTCCAGAGAATGATACCCCAAAAGGTGCAATGCGATCGCATTGCATCTTACCCTTTTTGCTCCGACGCCGAGCTCCCTGCGCAGGACGGCAACATCGTTTTCGTCAAGCCTGTTCGGGCCGCGCGAAATTCGTGCTGCAAGTTCGGAATCTCCTTCCGCCTGCCCTTGCGCGAATTCGTGTTCGAGTTCCTCAAAAACGCGCGCAGCAAGCTCGTCTTCGATTGTGACGAGTTCGCGGATGTACCTGCGCTCGCCGGCTGCATCGACAATTAGCTCGCCTTCGGTGAGAAGCCAGACGGTCCAGGATGGAAGTTCAAGGTGCTCGACCAGCATCTCGAAGCTCATTTCTGCCTTCGGATCATCGAGGTCGATTTCGTTAAGCGCGCGCCCGATTCCCGCATATGCATCTCCGCGAACGCTCAGCGCTGTCAGTGCAATCCTCGATGCATCGTGGCCTTTGCCGACCGGAAGGCAGGCGTAGTACTCCGAAATGTACGGCTCGTTGATCTTTCGTGCGCCGCCTTCCTCAACATAATGGAAATAGCCTCGCTTAAGGTGATCGCCGTCTCGTCCCCAGAAACGCTCTGCGGGATAAGGCGTCATATGCCGGCGGATAGCATCTAAGCCGAGATCGATTGCCTGGTGTCCGAGACCGGAAATCTCGGAAAGGACGTCCCTTCCGCCGCCGGAGAACATCTCCCAATAGTCCGTCAGAAGGAGCCTGGCCACTTCACCGCTCGAATCGTCCGGCAGTTCCGGTATCTGGCATCGAAGCGCCTGCTGCAGGCTCGAAAAACCGCACCCGCTTGGATGAAAGTGATTGATGGTACGCAGTACCTCGCGGATGTCGTCCTCCGGCCTGTCGAGTACGATTGCGAGCTCGGCGGTATCTCCGGTGAACTGCCCTGTTTCCTGGTCGATTTCCTCAATCAGATTCACTGCCACGCTTATATCCCGCCGCGGAAGCTCGCACAAGGCCTGTAGCTTGAGGTGTTCCGCAAGGTTCGTGGGGTTGGGAAGCGGCGCCGAAGTGATTTCGCCTGAAGCGTCCCTGACGATTGCTTCCTCTGTGCGGAGAACGAGGAAATCCTCGTCGATGTGCGTCAAGCGCTCGGCCACACGGCTCCATCCGCTTGGATTCAGCCGCAGGAGGGGCGTGGCTGCATCCCTTAGTAGCCGATTCGTTCTGACTCCACCGGTTGACGCCTGCTTTGCCATCAGGGGAATTATAACATCAGCCTGCGGGCAATACCCGGAATTTGTTCCCTATTGCCAAGCGACCTATCACACAGCGGGATTGTGGCTGAAGGATGAGCGAAAAGGCTAGACGAATCGTGATTGTTCAGCTCGTCCGATCCAAAAAAATGACAAGGTGGTTAGGCCTGTGTTGATCTTGCTTTCCGCTCCTCGCCCCGGCCTCGTGCTTGTGAAGGAATTACATTGGAAAATTGAATTCAATTTCCCTTGATTGCGCTATTGGAAATTTCGCTTTTCGTGTGGTAGCTTACCAAGCCCCCCCAGGGGCTACGATTCCAAAGGTATGAGGTGAAGATTATGACGAACGACAAGACAGCAGACTTGGCTGGCCCAGGTATCGGCAACTATGATGATCTGGAGAAAATTCTGCCGGGCGATTACGAATCGCTTCTGACCCCGAAGGAGACGCAGCAGGCGCTTTCCGCCGTCAAGACCTACATCGAGGACGGCATAAGCAAGGAACTCAACCTGATTCGCGTTGAATGCCCGCTGATCATGGACCGCGACAGCGGAATGAACGACTATCTCGACCGCGACGGCTCGCGTACGCCGATTGATTTCCAATGCGGTCTGGGGCTCGAAAAGAAGATTAATGCACAGGTTGTACAGGCTGTAACCAAGTGGAAGCGCTGGGCGCTCGAGCAGTACGGGATGGATGTCGGCGAGGGCCTCTTTACCGACATGCGCGCCGTGCGCAAGGATTACTTCCTAGATCACGACCACAGCTCCTACGTTGACCAGTGGGACTGGGAGAAGGTAATCACGCCCGAGAACCGCACACTCGACTATCTGAAGGAAGTGGTCAGGAAGCTCTGGAAGGTAATCAAGGGTGCCGAGAATCACGCACACGAGATGTTCCCGCAGCTCAAGACCGACAGGTGGCCTGACCTGCCGGACGAGCTTGTGTTCCTCCACGCCGAGGAAATCCTCGAAATGTACCCGGATCTCCCGCGCAAGGCACGCGAGACCGAGGTTATCAAGAAGTACCCCGCGATCTTCATCATCGGTATCGGCTGGACGCTCGATGACGGCTACCCGCACGAGATGCGCGCTGCGGACTACGACGACTGGGTAACGCCGACCATCGAGAAGAACGGCAAGCTGATGCACGGACTGAACGGCGACATCCTCGTCTGGAATCCGATAACGAAGCGCCGCCACGAGCTTACGAGCATGGGTATCCGCGTCACGAAGGATACGCTCGTCGAGCAGCTCAAGATCACCGGCCAGGAGCACTTCCTCGAACTGCCCTACCACCAGATGATAATGAACGGCGAGATTCCGCTGACGATCGGCGGCGGCATCGGCCAGTCCCGCACGTATATGGCGATTCTCAAGAAGGCGCACCTGGGCGAGTGCAGCGTCACGGTCTGGCCCAAGATTCTGCGGGACATGTGCGCAAAGAAGAAAATCTTCGTTCTCCAGTAGTCGGGAGCAAAACCGATAAGCGGCCTTCTGCTATGCAGCGGGCAAGATCGCGGAAACCCGTTTGCCTGACGTAGGCGCGTCTGGATGCGCAGGCGGCAATGGTGCAGGTTGGCGCGTGTACGGGCAACTGGCGGCTGCCCCCGCAACATATTTTCGCCGGTGGTGTGGGGCGGCAATACCACCGCCTGCTATAATGAATCCGTGAGGGCGATTGTTCGGATTCTTGGGTTCGTATTTATTCCCGCGGCGACCGCGGCGCTTTTCATCGGCATTTTCTTCCTTGTCCGATGGTGTGTTTCGGTGATCCTGCCGTGATGCGCATTCCCGACATAAGCGCCTATCCGTCGCACAGCCCAGGTTCAGGCGTAGCGGGCGATATGTCCGCAGGCGAAATGCGCGCGCTTTTCCTCGACGCGCTTCAAAAACCCGCGTTCGCGCCCGCGATAATCGAGCTCGATCGCGCGCGCGTTCTCTCGAAATTCATCCCGGCAATCGAGGATATGCGGGAGTGCCGCCAGAACAGATACCACCATAAGCCGGTTTTGGCACACACCATCGAGGCCATCGAAAATCTCGACGAGCTTCTCGCAAACCCTGAACAGGTCTCAGAGCGCTACGCCGACGCTGTTCGCGAAGCGCTATCCAAGGACGTTTGCGGCGTGGAATCTTCGGTCGTATTGAGGCTCGCAGTGCTCTTTCACGACATCGGCAAACCCGCCGCACGCAAGGTTCACGACAGCGGGCGTGTCACATTTTACCGCCACGACGATATCGGCGCGCATCTTGGAAGCGGTTTCGTTTCCCGCATCCCGGAACTTGCACCCGCGGCCGATGCGGTGTTTTCGCTCATCAAGAACCATCTGCTGCTCGGGTTCATCGCCCGCGACGAAACAGCCAGTCCGAAAAGCCTGACCCGTTTCATCTTGAAGCTCGGCGATCTCACACCGCATGAAGTGATCCTGTCGATCGCGGACAGGCGCGCGGCGCGCGGTCCGCTCGTGGACGCGGAAAACGTGGAAAGGCATTTCGCCGCTGCTGAAGCCGTTCTCGACCTCTATTTCAATCCGCCAGACCCTCCGCGCCCTCCGCTTCTGACGGGTGATGATGTAATGAGGATAGCGCGCATCCCCAAAGGCCCGGAGGTCGGCAGAATGCTCGGCGAGCTTGCAAAGGCGAGGGACGAAGGGATTATCGAATCGAAGGCCGATGCCGAGAAGTGGCTCGCGGAGTATCTCGAAAGAAGAAGATAGCATCGCCCTTTTGATACTGCTTCGGCGCGGCATGAGCCGAATCGCACCTGCTATACTCGTTCCGTGGTTCACAGGCCCAGCGAGCGTGATGTTTTCCCTGCACAGATCGCAAGATACATCGATGTTGCGGCGTACGTGCTGGACGCGCGCGCACCTTCTGCCTGCGTCTGGATCGACGACAAACTGATCGGGCGGGAGTGTTTTCTACTTTCGAGGATGGACCTTGCGGACGGGAGGATCACGGCACGCTGGCAAAAATACTTCGAAGATGCAGGCTATCCGGCGTTCCCGGTAAACTCGGTTTCGGGCGAAGGCGTCACGCCGTTCCTCGAATTTCTCGAACGCGTGTACAGCGCCAAGGCTTCTGAGCGGGAGTTGCGCGGCATCGAGAAAACGGTGCTCCGCCTCGTCGTGCTCGGTGTTCCGAACGTCGGCAAGAGCACGCTCTTGAACGCGATTCTGGGCAGACGAAAGGTGCGCGTGGGCGCTGCGCCGGGAATAACCCGTGGGTATCAGTGGGTGCGCGTGATGGACGGCGTTGATCTGCTCGATACGCCCGGGATCATCCGTGATACCGCGCATTTCAAGAAACACCGCCCGACGTGGATTTCGCTCAACCTGATGGAGAGTGAGGAGCCGCAACTTGAGTTTGCAGTGCGGTCACTGCTCGATGCGCTGCCCGCGCGCGCGCGAAAACGCGTGGAGAAATACTACAAGCACGAAATGCCATGGGACGGCTCGACGGAGGAATTCGCAATCAAGGTTGCGATGATCAAAAGGTTTTTCCTGGGCAAGGGCTTGCCGGATTTGCCGCGCTCGTACCGCGTGATCCTGCGAGATTTCCA
>JAGGVC010000039.1 GCA_021158185.1 bacterium
CGAAGCTCTGCTGCGCTTTCATCCCACAGCTCATCCTCGGTGATGATATGATCGCGGAATTCATCCTTCGCAATCTCATAGCCCCAGTTCTTGAACGCGCCCTCGGTGAACTTCATTATGTTGCCCTTGTGGACGAGCGTCACGTTCGGAAGGCCGTATTTAATTGCATATTGTATTGCGCGCCTGACGAGACGCTTCGTACCTTCGGGGCTGATCGGCTTGATTCCTATACCACTCGAAAGCCTGATCGGCTCGGCAAGCCGGTTCTTATAGTCGAGCTCCTCGTTGAGAAGCGTGATTATCCGCTGGGCGCGCTCGGTGCCGCTGACTTCCTCGATGCCCATGTACACATCTTCGCTGTTCTCACGGAAAAGGTGCATATCAACCTTGGGGGCGTTGATGTTCGGGGCAGGCACGCCTGCAAAATGCTTCACCGGTCTAAGGCATACGTAAAGACTGAATATCTGGCGGAGAGCAACGTTGATCGAGGAAAAACCGCCGCCGATAGGTGTCGTGAGCGGGCCTTTCAGTGCAACCTTGAAGTAGTCGATTGCCTTGAGCGTGTCGTTCGGAAGGTAGTTGTCGCGCTGGCGCTGCGGTGGAAGCACCTTCAGTTCCTCATCGGTCACATCCGGAAAATAAATCTCGCGCGCGGCATCTCCCGCATGAATATTGAGCCACTCGATCTTCCTCCGTCCTCCGTAAGCCTTATCTACCGCGGCGTTGAGAACGTTGAACGCAGTCTCGGTAATGCCCGGCACGCCGTCTATCGTCCTGCCGATTCCGTCGCCTTCGATGAGACAGACGATGGGATTATCAGGCGTTATCGGATCGCCGTTGGAATCGAACGCGAACTTCTCGCCCTCGGTCGGGGTATCGAGCTTCTCAAAATCAACATCAAACTTCGCCATGGTTAGTTCTCCCTTGAAAATCATGTAAAACGCCAAAAGCAGTATCCGTTGGAAAAATATAGCGCACAAGGTTGTGCAGCACAAGGAAAACGAAGTTATTCCGTCACATCCGCGCCCATTCACCGACATGCACAAAGTGTCCTGTGCACGTGCAGGACGAGCAAGGACGATCTGTCACATTTCTTTGCTGAGAAAGAGGCGCTAACTACACGTGGTTTTATGTGCTTACACGCCCTATCAGAATTGCAGAGCCTACCGCGTCTTCAACAGGCTCGGGATCAAAGCTAAAAACACTGTACTTGGCGAGCATATGCATATAAAGACGGTTCACATCCTTTGCATACCCGTTGGGGCTGTTTGCACGCGGATTGTTGTAGTGCGTAAGCGCCGCCAAGTAATCCCCGTAATCGTACCGCTTGTAAATGACGATACCGACCTTTACGTTGCCCTCCGGATCGAACAGCATTTCTTTCGTTATCTTGACGTTGCTGACGGTTTTGCCGATCCAGAAAGGGTGTATTTGGGAGAATCCGATTTCTCTCGAACGTCCCCTGAGCACGGTTTTTTCACCGCGGGAGTTCAGCTTGTAATGCCTTCCGCGACTCTCCTTGAGTATCCTCGCGGTTTGAAGTATGGGATCCGTGTCGTTTTCCAGCGAATATTCCACGATCCACTCGATCAGCTTGTCTGTATTCGGTCCGCCCAGGGAATATTCGCTTGCGAGGTGATGGCGTAGAAACGCTTTGACTCGCGCTACATCACTCCTATAGGAGTCGAGATGCGGTCTTTCGACTGAAAACGCCGGCTGGTAAACCAAGGCAAGCAAAGCGAATACAATCGCAACTGCAAGCCCTGCTCTGCCCCAAGCGAACAGGCTAAATGCCATCCTCTTAAATCTCCTGAATCCCCAAACCAAAAAGCGTCGGAATACTAGCACACCTCAATCGAATTGCCAACCCAAACACGCGATTAGCCTTTCTAAAAACCGACCGATTTGTGTATACTTAGCACGGCATGTCTATCCGTTACAAATATCTGTTGCTCATTCCGCTCACGGCGCTCCTGCCCATCCTCGTGTTTTATTTTTTTTCCAACCGCTACATTACAACAGGCCTACTTAATATCCAGCGAAACCGGATGCTGAGAGATGTCCCCTCCGTCAGCCTGGAGCTTGCAACCGAAGGAAATTCTATCGCAGCAGAGGCTGAATCAAATTCCCGAAACGACGCTCTATATGAATTCATCACAGGCAGCGATGAAGAAACTGTCGGGCCGGACTGGAATGCAGCACTTACCCTCAGCGATCCCGAAATCCTATATGCGATTCTTGACGATGAGGGCAATATTGTATACCGTAAGGGCAGATGGAATCCGAGCGAGATATACCGGCTTGCTCTGATAACGAAGCGGGAGAGGATGGGTCTGCGAAGGCAGCATTCGCTCGAAAGGCTTTCCGGCGGGCTCGCGCTTGTTGCCTCTTCGCATTTGCTCAGGTCGGACGGATCAGGCGAACCATATGGGCAGCTTTTGCTTGCGAAAAAAATCGACGACTCGTTCGGCGCGAATCTATCCCTGACAATCAAATCGCCGTTTACGATCTATTCAGGGCAAACAGCCATTGCCAGCGGAAACATGCAATCCGATCCTGGTGTTCTGGACCATGAATTCAGTGATATGCTCCTCGACAGATTTATGAATGGCGAAGATGCAGTTTGGATACCGGACGCTTCTACATTTGGAAACGCAGTTTATACGCCCCTGTTAAATAGCTCCCAGGCAATCGTTGGAGTGCTAAAAATTGCAAGCTTGCATGAAGACCTTCTGCCCGTGAAGCTCAACTTGAACAGAGCATCGATCGTGATTTTCGTTGTTGTCGCGCTTATCACGGTCACGCTCGCATTCACTCTGAGCTTGTATATGGGCGGACGGATCACAAGACTCAGTCTTGCGACAAGAGACATTCTCTACGGAGACAGCATCCAGAATATTCAACCTGCAAAATACTTCCGCGATGAGCTTGACGAGCTTCTGATTAGCTTTGCAAGAATGAAGGATGATCTCGACAACTACTTACGCCAGCTCATACAGTCCGAAGTCAAGTACAAGCGCGTTGTAAATAGCTCCATCAGCGGAGTTTTCGTTTATTCCGGAGGCAGATATAAGTTTTCGAACCCCAAATTCGAGGCCATAACCGGTTATTCGCTGGAAGAACTCAACAAAATGGAACCGCTGGGCTACATTAAAGAAGAAGACAGGGACAGTTTTGTCGAGAACATCGTCTTAAGACTCAGCAGGGAATGGCAGCAACAGCCAGCCGATACACGCATCATCACTAAATCAGGCGACGAGAAGATACTGAACATCAGAACTGAAAAAATCGAATACGAGGGTGAGCCAGCCCTTCTCGGTCATCTCGTAGATGTAACCACTCAGCGCGTACTCGAAAGGAAGCTTTTCCACACGCAGAAGCTTGAAGCCATTGGCACACTTGCAGGAGGAATCGCCCACGACTTCAACAATGTCATAGGCGGTATCATCGGGTTCGCCGAAATGCTTGAAGAACGTTACCCTGAAGATGCGCAGATAAGCAAGATAACGGGCCGGATCCTTAAACTCGGGCACAGAGGCAGTAAGCTCGTTAAAAACCTGCTTGCATTCGCTCGTGGCGAGATATCAGCGAGAGAAACGGTAGATGTAGAGGAAGCAGTCGCGCGGGTTCTCGATATTTTCGTGCTGCCGCGGCACCTCGGCATAAAAGTAAAAACCGAATTTCCAAGCCCCAAGGCCTATTTGCATTTCGATCTCGTGCAGTTCGAACAGATGCTGATCAACCTTCTCTTAAATGCAAGAGATGCACTTCCGGACGGCGGAACGATTGAAATCCGTGTTGAACGCCCCCAGGAGAAAAAACTAATTATCGACGGCAACGAGATCGAGATAATGATCATCGATAACGGCGAAGGAATTCCTGAAAAATCCCTCGCAAAGATTTTCGACCCGTTCTTCTCAACAAAGGAAGTTGGAAAGGGTACAGGCCTTGGCCTTGCCGTGGTTTACGGGATCGTTGAAATCCACGGAGGAAAAATTGATGTCCAAAGCGATGTGGGCAGAGGAACTACCTTTATCGTGACCTTCCCGGAAGCAGCTGCACCTGATTTCCGTCCTGAGATCATGGAAATGTCCGGCGATATAGAAATGGAATCGGTGGAAAAAGCCGGTTCCGATTAAGATCCGAAGACGGATCTAGTTCTCGCGGAGCGCCTTGAGAATAGCGTCGAGATAACCCAGCGGATGAATTTCGGGAAAGTCCCTGTAAGTTCTTGTTTCATCCGATGCAACCATTGGTATGCTCATTGCCTCAAGACTGGCTTTAACAGCATTATGTGATATGCCGGTGGCTCTCGTCAGAATCCTCGCTGCAACATTAGAGAAATTAACAGGGACAACGAGGAACCCCTTTGAATAACCCAGTGTTTTAGAGAACAGATCGATCATATCGAAGTATGTCATAACGTCATGTCCGGGGATCTCGTATGCATTCTCGCACATATCCTTGTTAGCGACAGCTTGGACCAAATAACTCGCGACATCGCCAACATAGATTGGCTGGCATGGTGTTGAAGCGCTCCTGGGAAGAAAGATCAGTCGTGAACGCTCAATAAGAGCCTTGCATAATCTGAAAAACAATCCCCATTTCCCAATAATCACTGGGGCTCTGAAAATACAGTGCGGCAGACCGCTTTTTTTCAGTTCCCCTTCCATCTCGAACCGGGATTCGATATACGCCGTTTTTTGTCGATCGGGGTCGCACAGCACCGATAAAAAAATGATCCGTGGCGGATTGGGAATACTTGCCGCGCGTATCAGATTGGTCATCATCCGCTTATCGAGTTCCTCCGGTGAACGATCGATATAGGTATTGCCGATGGAGGTGGCAAGAAATATCACGGTATCTTTCCCAGCCATCGCGCGGATGATCGAGCCTGCTTCAAGCGCGTCGCCCCGCACGATTTCGATATCCTTGTTGTGCCCGAGAATAGCGTCCGCCTGTCCGATGTGCCTTGCGGTCACGCGAACGGAGTTACCAGCCTTGAGCAGGCGTGTAGTGAGAAATCTGCCCACGAATCCGGTTGCACCAATGACCAACACCATTGAGTGATCACTCCCCAAGGTAATCCAAGCTGCTACTCAAGCGAAAGTTTATCATAACCTGCTGAACTTATCGCCTTCCAAACGTCTTTGTTCGCCCTCGTACAAAATACGCAACCCTTATGAAACCTGTAAGAAACAGTAAACCCAGGCAACCATAGAGAACAACAAGGTTTATCGTGCACCGCCTCAATAATCCGCGCATTGTTTCTCTGCAGCTTGAAAGTGCACGATGCGTCATTGAAACATGACCATCAACCGCGTGCGTCCATACACGTGCGCTTGAAATGAAGTAGTCGCTGTCGTAAACGCCCGATCGGTCACAGCGAAGAATCGGCGGAAGAAACGCTTCGAGTAAATCCAGGCGGTCTACGTCTTTCGCCAGCTTGCAGGCATCATCTGCTATATCCGCAAGGTCGGACGCCATCCTGTAGACATCCGCTTCAAACTGACTTCCTGCGAAATGGCATGACAGGCAGCCTTCGCTTCCGGCATCAAGCCCCTTTTCGGGGCTCCTGATGAGATTTGAATCGGGGAGCGGCATGCCGTGTGCAGGATGACAGGTTATGCAGCCCGGAAGCCCAAGCTCCGAGAATGCCGCCTTGTGCCTGCCAGCGGTGTACGCGTCGAAGACGGTCTCGTGGCAGACTTTGCACGTATGCTCGCCGGGCCTCGCACCCTCATCGAGAATGTCACCGTGATTCGCGTGGCACGATTCACAGCCAAGCCCTGCATCGGCGTGAACATCGAATGCGCCTATGCCGAAGAACTCATTTGCAACCTTGATAAACTGCTCGTTGCCATATGCATCATGGCAGTCGATGCAAGCTGTTTCCTGCGAATCGCGTATTTCGCCGTCCTCGGCATCAAGCTCCATTGCAAGGGGTCGTTGTGCGGCCACAAGCGATGCAAAAGCTAGAATTACTGAGCAGCAAAATGCGGTACGAAAACGGTGTAAAAGCACGGGTTATATTAACACTCGTGCAGACTTATGCCGGAACTCCCCTCGCTCTTTGAAACGATTAGGCTGCCTGGGGAACATTCGATATCCGCAACAAAACGCTAGGCAAGAGCATGAAATATAATCCCGCGCGATCAATTAGTATCCGCCGTAAATCCGCAAAAAAAATCCCCCCGAAGTCGCCTCCGGGGGGTAATACTCGCTTGTTACGAGCCTTCGATCAACTCAACTAAAAGTTGACGAGAAGCTCACCGCGAACGAGTGTGCTCGTGTCATCAAGTCCACTGGTCATACCTGCGTTGATGATGTCAAGACCCACGGTTGCGTTGTCGTAGATCGGATACTTGAGCATCAGACGAAGGAGGCCGGGACGATCCGTGAAGCGGCTGTTACGACGCTCGCCATCATAATAAATGACTTTGCCGTAAAGGCCGTTCAGGAATGTATGCTCGACGCTTGCACCGAATCCGTTGAAGTCTGCTGGGAAGTAGTTCTTGCCTTCACGGCTGATGTTGAACGCATCACCGCTGGCCGAAACTGTGAAGTCAAACTCGCTGAACGGATCGTTGTCAACGTTCGAGTACACGGGCAGGCCCTCGAGCTGGGTAATCTGAGCGTAGCTGCCGACAAACTTGGTGTTGCCGTCGTTGTAGATGTCAAGATCTGCAACCCAGCTGATCTCGTCAAGACCCATATCATCGGGATCACGGTCCGTGACGTTAGTGTTTACATAAACACCTTCGCCGCGAATTCCGTTGAACCACGGGCCGACCATCCACGGAATCTCGAAGTTGGCGCTACCGCCAATGTACAGCTCCTGGCCGTAACCATTGGGGACAACGTTGAGCTCGAGGTCGTACATGTAGTCGTGTCCGGGAACCGTTCCCTCGGGACCGTTGTAGCCAAGACCGACGATTACGAAATCATCACTCTCGGTAACGAAGTTCGTGTTCTGGAAGCTGCGGCTCGGGCCGTAAACGAAGTTGTTAGGTGTAAATCCGCCCCAGGTGCTGGCTGCATCGAGCCTGTACGCGCCTGTCCAGAATTCCCAAACATCGCCCCAGGTGGTGTCGAAACGGAAGCCATAGTCGCTCCAGTAACCGTTATCACCTGTAAGTCCGAACTCGCCAAAGCTGAAGTACTGACGACCGACCGTGAATGTTGGAGTGTCGCCAAGCCAAGGAGTCCACGGAGTCATGTCAACCGTCACCTTCGCGACATCAATCTCGAGCGTGTCGGTTGTACCCCTAAAGAAGTTCGGGGGAGTTGCAATCTTGGCAGCACCAGTGTTTGCACTAGGAACCATGCCCGCGAGCAATCCTCCGGTCTCAGCAAATACAAGACTAAGATCAAAGTCCATCACATCGTTCGGCATGAAGTGCAGGTTGAGGTTGCCGTAAAGCTCATGACCGATGTCTGTGGAAAGATCTGTGATGTTGCCGGTTGTAGGATCGATACCAGCCTGATTCTGTACGAAACCGCCAGTGCGGAAACGAACCATACCGCTGACATTCGACTCTTTGATCATGCTCTTCAGACGATCGATCTCACTGCCATGGTCATCAAGGGTGGCCATAATGTTGTCCACCTGGACACCAAGATCAGCAAGCTCGCTTCTGAACTCATTGGCAAGCTTCTCGATCTGAGCAATAACATCGCTATCCACAGTACCGGCAGGCATCTCGGATACCTTGTACCATACGCGAGCGATGAGCTGCGCAACTTCGTAACGGGTCATTGTGCGATTGCCCTGGTATGAACCATCGGGGAAACCGGACAGCAAGCCCTGTGCATGAAGCTCGACAACTGCTGCATACGCCCAGTGATCAGAAGGAAGATCCGTGAAAGGACCGTCCGCATATGCCGCTGACGCCAAAAACACAAATGCAAGAAGAACAAAAACGAAAGTTAGTTTTCTCATACTATCCTCGTAAGATTTTGGGATTATCCTCTAGGTTCGATCCCTTGCTTCCAAGTGTCCATGTTTCCTTGAAGCAACAGAATCTCATCCTTAAGGATCAACATTAACAGCAAAACAAAATGAAAAAGCAAAAGCCCTCCAATGCATAAGGCCATTACGCTGATTCTTACGTGTCACCTCCTTTACCAGCGCTTCCGTCCAACTGCATCGGATTGCAAACTTAATCGCACGTATTCTATGCTATTTACCGGGTTTTTTCAAGCTTCTTCCGGCAATTACGAGAGCAGCCCAAGGGTCGGGATTGACAAGCCCGAACGCGAACTTGAGCCACAAAAAAAACCGGCCAAGCCCGGAACGTCCGCTGAGCGCAAGGGAGATACCTTCGCGTGTGGAGTTTGTCTCATCCACAATGCAGATAGCTGTGCCGTGAAACCTCTTTTCCAGGCTCTCCACAACATCGCCGCTTCCCGTTCCATCGCCCACCGCAATGAGGTCAACATCGTATTTGCTCATGAGAAGCTCCACTTGCCCCAAAAGCGCGTCCTTCCCCACAACGTTCATCAAAACGGCACGCCCGTCCGAATCGATCACCGCGACGCCGCACTTGCATCTGCCCGGGTCCACACCAATCGTGAATGCATCCCCGCCTGAACCGCTCATTTCTGACAAGCCAATCTCCGTTAGCTAAGCCAAAGCAGGCCGAAGCTAAATAAATTCGAGGAATGTAGCGAAAGCGATGGAAAGAGCATGCTCTTGAAGGAAGCTCTCCCCCGCCAGGCTGTAAATGTGCGCTCCCTAAAAAATGACCCAGAAGGCGGATGTCCGCCGTCAGTATCATTATACCGCAGGAACGCAAAAAATACTCTGAACTTGCACCGACTCAAGCAGTCATCGAAGTCTACAATTTCGAGCGCGATACTGGTTCATTCACATATCAGGGACAACGCGGCTTCACGCCGTCCCGAACTTCACAGCCAACGAACTAATGATAGAAATGACGGTAGGGCGTATGTGCGAATCGAAGCCCAAGCTTCCTTGCGCGATCAGTCACCTTCCGGTCGTTTCTGCTGCCGCCGGGCGCAACGACAAATCCAACGCCTGCCTTCGCCGCAAGCACGATAGAATCGTGGAACGGGAAGAACGCGTCGCTGATCATAACCGCATCCCTGGCGTTGTCTCCAGCCTTGTCGAGGCACTGGGCCACCGCGCCGACCCGATCCGTCTGTCCCGCTCCGAACGAAATCATCACGCCGTCCTTAACGAGAAGAACGGTATTGCTTTTCAGAAACCGAATAATCTTCAGCCCGAAATCGATGTCATCTCGAAACTCTTCGGGCACTCCTTCGCCCGAAACGACCTTTAAGTCGCCATGCTGCGCGACGTTTCTGTCGTTCTCCTGCACGAGATAGCCGAACTCGGTTTCGTACAGCAGCGTCCGCATATCCGGCAGAATTCTCGGTCTGCCGCGACCAGGCCTGTCGGGAAACGCGCCCCTGTCAACTTCCAGAACGCGCATGTTCGGCTTCTTTGCAAGAATGCGAAGTGCCTCGGGCGTATACTCCGGCGCAAGCACGACTTCGAGGAACGTGTTGATCAGTTCGAGCGCCACCTCGTCGTCCACGATGAAATTCATGCCCACAATCCCCCCGAACGCGCTGCGCGCATCCGCCTCGCGCGCGCGGATACAGGTTTGCGCGCCGTCATCGCCCCACGCGATTCCGCACGGCGTCTGGTGCTTGATCACGCAGGCCACCTTCTTCCCTTCGTACGGGAAGCTCGCGATCCTGAACGCCGATGCCGCATCTCTGATGTTGTTGAACGAAAGCTCCTTGCCCTGATGCAGCGTGAATTCCACCGGCATCTCCAGCATATCTTCGTAGCGCGCCGCCTCCTGGTGCGGATTCTCGCCGTATCGAAGCTGCTCCTTGCGCTCCAGCACGATGAAGCGGTTTCGAGCGAACTGTCGCTGGCGCGGCAGCTTCCCGAACAGGTAGTGCTGTATCCTCGCATCGAGCGCGCACGTGAGCGAAAACGCCTTCTGCGCCAGTATCACCCGCATCTCCTCGGTCAGCGAGCCGCCGTTCGACTTTATATGATCGAGCACCCTCGGATAATCCCGCGGATCGACCACGACCGCCACGCTTTCGAGGTTCTTCGCCGCCGCACGGATCATCGTCGGCCCGCCTACGTCTATCCACTCCGCGGCCTCGCCGATCGGCATATCCGCCCTCTTGACCTTGCGCTCGAACGGATAGAGCGTGCAGATCACCATATCGATAGGCTTTATTCCGTGCGCCTCAAGCTCCGACATATCCTTCGGGTTGTCGCGCCGAGCCAGAATCGCCGCATGCACCGCCGGATGGAGCGTTTTCACGCGCCCGCCGAGAAGGTGCGGAAACCCTGTAATGCTCTCCACGCTGACGAACGGAATCCCTTTCTCACGCAGCACCTTGCCCGTTCCGCCGCTCGCCACGATCTCGACGCCGAGCTCCGCAAGGCTCTTGGCAAACCCGAGCATACTCCGCTTGTGATAAACCGAAATCAAACACCGCTTTACTTCCATCTCTTACCCCTCGCACAAATACACATTGCATGTGCACAAATATCAATCACCTGAATGTCCCCACCTGAAATCCAGCCCCGACATGATCGTTTCTTCGAGCTTTTCGCGCGCCGCGCGGTAGAGCATTCTCCGCACTTCGGGCGTGACCGAGTCGTATATCACCACCTTCGACGTGCAGAACGGGCAGATCACCGCGAGCCTCCCGTCGAGCGACCGAAGCGACGTGCGGAATACTTCGCCGCAGGACTCGCAGGTGAGCTTTATAACCGACGGCAGATGCAGCGTGCCTCTCACAGCGCATCACCCGCCTTGCCCCGATTAAACCCAGTGCCCGTCACTCGTCATCACCATCCTCGCCGCCCGCGTGCTCATCGGCAAGGCCGTGCGTGTGCGGTGCGAAGAACGCCTTGAGCCTGAAGAACAGATGGCTGAAGCTCTGGTATTCGAGCACGTTGTGTTCGAGCGTTTCGAGCAGCGGCGGCTTCGGGAAGCCCTTACGCAGAAGCAGCACCGGCAGCTTGCCCAGCCCGTACGCCATCCCGATGAGCATCAGCGACGCGCTCGACCATTCTTCGAGGTTGTAGATGACGAAATCGCTCTCCTGCTGGTTCTCGCAGATCTGACACAGGAAATCGACCTCCGAGAGCGGATACTTGAACCTGTACGCGACGAGATTCAGCTCCTTGAGCGCGGGCAGGATCGCTTTGTCGTAAAGCTCGTTGTTGCGGTCGCTCGCGGGAAGGACGCACGTCACCTTGCCGCGCGTGTATTCGGGGAACTTGCGGCAGTAGCCTTCCTCGAACCGCCAGCACCGCAGGAATTGGCTCGGCTTGAACTCGTCTATCGAGCGCGCCTCGCGCCGCAGCAGGTCGAGCTTGATGTCGGCAGCGATGTGCTCGATAAGCTCCTCGTTCACAGGCAGGCTCACGTCGGCGCGCGCCCTCTCGGAGATCATCTCGGCGGCGAGGCTCTCGGTTTCGCTCATAAGCGGGCAGCGAGCGCAGGTGTCGAGGTTGTAGAGCCGAATGTTGAGTTCCTTGCACGCCATCTGCACGACGAGCCTGCCTTCGCCGCGGTAGCTCCTGATCCCAGTGCCGACCGTCAGGAACCGGCATCTAGGCACGCTGATGATTTTGGGCACGTCGCAGTTGAAACAGGTGAGAGGATCGACCTCGTTGACGTACGGATCGGTCGAGATAGCGCAGTGCGTGCTCCCGAAGCTCGTGCGCCTGAACGGGCATGGCGGGCAGTCCAGAAACGTCTCGATCTCGTCCCTCCCCGCCGCCTTTGAATCCTTGAGCGCCTTGAGAATCCGCTCGTCCGCGCCCGCAGGCTTTATCCCCGGACGCTCTTTATCGTCGGACGATTCGTCGCCCGCGTCCGCGTCATCATCGACACCGTTGGCATCTGGAATATCGTCGTTCTCGTGAAATCCCGACTGATTCCCGCGCGCGCCCGCGCGCGTATCGCCTTGTTCGTCGTCGATGTTGTCACGCGATTTATCGCGCGCGCGCGCGCTGTCTTCATCTTCAGGCGTGCCCCGCGTTGAACCCCAAGAAGGCCCGCTATCCTCCACAAAAACCACCCCAAACCGGATAGAATATCCGGGCGTTAATTATACATATTATGCGGATAAAATCAAGTTAATTCATCCGGTTCTGGAGATTTGTCATAATGCCCGCCATGCGTCCATCGGAGCTTTCAATTGTCGCAATGTACGTTATGAAGCACCGGCATTTCCCGCTTCATCCTTGTTTACCCTTGCTAATCGCATCTTCTTATAGCCGTAATTTGCAAAGCGATATCATTCTAATTCCAATTAAAAATGCACCCCAATTGTAGCCCTATTCAAATCCTTCCTCGCGCCACTGATTTCGCACATGGTAAAATCCGATTGTGGAAATGGGTTCGATTTCATCGCAGGCCGGCGCGCAGGTCGGACGGATATCCGGCGTCGAACAGCTCGGCCTGAGGCTCGGCGGGCAGTATCAGGCCATCGTTACGGGAACACGCGGCGAACAGGTCGAAATCCTCATCGGCAATCGTACGCTTCTGGCAAACACTGTTCTCAATCTCAGAACAGGCCAGCCGCTCACGCTGCTTCTAGCCGAGACCCGGCCCGACCTTTTTGTTTTTCGTGTTATGGGCGGCGCGGGCGAAGCAGCGGGCATTCTCAGGATTCCAGCCGACATCGAAACCCTCCTTACGAGGCTCGGCCTGCCCGTCACTGCGGCTGCCAAGGAAATCGCAGCGCTCCTCGCCCAGGCTGAAATACCGGTGACTGCGCGCACGATGGGGCTTTTTTCGCAGTTGCGCGCAGACGGCCCTGGGCGCCTGCCGATTCTCGCGATGCTTTACGCGCAGCTTTCGCAGTCAGGCATATCGCCCGATGCTTCCATACTCGCCGCCCTGTCATCGTACCTTGCGGGCGACGCCGTTCTCGGGCAGATGCTCGACCGTCTGCGGAAATTACAGGGAAGGCGCGGTAAACGCGCGGTGCGCGAGCTTCTCAGTGCACTTATCCTTACTGCAAAAGGCTCCGCGCCCGATGATCTGAAGGCCGTTGCGGAATTCCTGTACACGCCTGCGGAATCGGCGATCGCGGATGCTGCCGAAGCCGACGAGAAGGACGGTCGATCCGCTGTAGGCTGCGCGGCTGTTGTGTTCGATGAAATGGCAGGCGAATTCCGCGAGGCTGAAGCTTCGCCGTCCAGCGAATCAACCCATACCGAGAATGATCTGATGGCCGCTATCCGCGCGCAGATCGAGGCTGTGAACATACTCAACGCGCTACCCTCGCCCGAATTCCTTATCGAGCTTCCAATCGAAATCGGCGGTGAGGTGACGAGCCTGTACCTCGAAACATATCGGGAGCCAACGGAGGATTACGAGGATGAAGTGACCCTTTTCATGTCTCTCGAAACCGAGCGGCTCGGGCGCATCGAAACCACGCTCAGGAAACACCGCACATCGCTTGAGGTTGAAATTCGCGCGCGCGATGAGGATACACTTGAAATACTGAGCAGGCTCGCGGAGGAATCCGATTTTGCATATGCTGTTTCGAGTGTAGCAAGCGTTGCGAACGTGAAGGTCGAGATCGACAGACTTCCCGGCACGCCCGTTGTGCTTCGATGAATGCGTAATCGTCCCGATGGCTTGATGATGGATAAATCGGAAAGAAAACGGATATTCGATTCACTTGCGGTAGCGCTCCGCTACAAGCCGGTCGAGGGCGACAGCGCGCCGCGCGTCGTCGCGAAAGGCAGAGGATTCAAAGCCGAAAGGCTGAAGGAAATCGCCCGCGAGCATAACATACCCGTTCACGAGGATGCCGAGCTTGTGCGCCTTCTTTCCGCCGTCGAAGTGGAAAACGAAATTCCGTTCTCGCTCTTCGCCGCGATCGCGGAAATCCTCGCACTCATTTACCGCGCGGATGAAGAAAAGCGCCGCTCCTCACTTGGAAAATGATCCACGGGAAACGCGCTGGCAAGTCTCAACTTATCCCTCGTTAGCCTGCGCATCGGGAGCATTTTCCGAGCCGACTTCCTCGACGCGCGGCGGAAGCCCCATGGCCTCTCGCAACACACTCTCCGAAATATCGCACGAATACTCGATGGATCTATCAAGTGCGGTCTTGCCTTCATTATCCTTGGCGTATAAATCCACTCCGAGATCAACCATCGTCTGCACCATCTCGGCATTATCATTCATTATCACTATGTGCAGCGCGGGTACACCCATCTGATTAACTGCCTTGCAGTCAGCGCCTGCGTTGATCAGATCGTGAAACACCTCGACGTGGCCACCGACCGCTGCCATCGTTAACGGGCTTGCACCGTTAATGTCAAACACATTTACATCCGCGCCAAGCTGAATGAGAAATCGAATAAACTCAGGATCAACTTCCAGTCGGTCGAGCGCTGCAAGAATCGGCGTTCCGCCGTTTTCGGGACATACCACATTTATATCGGATCCGCGGTCAAGAAGTATCTGCACAATCTCCCGCGACTGTGCAAGAGATGCCGCATGAATGATATTGATGTGGTTATTTGTTTCCTCCTGAAGCTCCGCCCCCGCGTCAAGCAGATACTTGAACACATCTACGTGCCCCGTCATCGCCGCAGAAAAAACCGACGACATACCGACCGCATCGTCCTTTGCGTTGATGTCGGCTCCGTGCTCGACAAGCATCTTCACTATCGGAAGCAAACCGCTTCGCACAGCCCAGTGCAATGGAGTAAGGCCAAGTTCATCCTTTGCATTTACGTTTGCTCCTAGTGAAACAAGGTACTCGGCCATATCACCCATGCCCATCTCGCATATCTTCATCAGCGTGGTTTGATCCAGCACGTCCCTGTCATCAATCACTGCCCCGTAGTCGAGTATCAGATCCACAGCCTTCGTGTTCCCGCTCTGTGCGGCGAGGTGAATACACGGCGAACCATAATCTCCTTGCGTAACGTTGAGATCAACGCCGCGCTCAATGAGATCCGAGATTATTTCAACATTGCCACCCAAGAAAGCCGCAGAAATCGGATAACCTCCGTATTCAGTCTTCTCATTCGGATCGACGCCGGATGTGAGAAGTAGCAGCGATAACTTTCTTGATCCAAACAGACAGGCGTCGATTAACTCCCTTGCTCCGATTTCGATGCCCTGTTTATCGAGCACTTCCTTCGCTTCTTCCTCTGAATAACCCAGGATATCCTCAAGCGGAATCAGGTCTATCCTCTCGATATCTTCTTTACTTATCTTCGGTCCGACTTCCCCCGGCAGAACTGTTTCCGACACTTCTTCCTGGTTAATCGGGGTGTCACCAAACCTCGAAGCGCCCGCATCATCCGAAGACTGGTCGTTACTCATGCCGTATGTATCGCTTACATCTGCAAGGAGACTTCCTTGATTCTTGGCGGATTCATCATCGGCGCTGTCAGGATGAACTACACACGCGCTTAAGAAAAGCACGAAAAATACAATTACTGCAAGAACAGAAGATTCGCCACGCATTGAATCACTGACTCCTTAACAAAGCTCGGTTGAGATTATACCCGGTGAAAATTAAAAAGCCCCCGGGACATCAAAGCCCCGGGGGCAATCGCTTAAGTCGATCAATCTCTAAACACTTACGTTACAGCTTACCAGCCCGCAGGCAGATCCGACGTGAGGGGAACCCAGATGATGGCGTCGAGATGCGCACCACGCGCACCTGTGCCGTTCCAGTTCCAGGAGCTGCCCTTGAACCAGAACTTAACGTAGCAGTTCGTTGGGCTGCCTGTACTGAAAGAGCCATGCATCAAGCTCGTCTGATACCAAACATTTGCCGGTCCAAACGGACTTGCGTCGCTCCTGTAGCTCCATCCACCGGAGCCGCTTCCGGCATAGACGTACTGGTTAAGGCTTGTGGATGTCGTGCTGCTCGATGTAGTCCAACCGCCACGGAAATTGCAGTAGTAATCGTAGTAGCGGTAGTCGTTACCCTCGCAGCGTACACGGTAGTAGAAGTGGGAAGATCCTGCCGGCATCTCAACCTGCTTGGATCTGAGGATCCAGTACTGGCTTCCAGGCCAGTTATACTTCGAGCTGCCGTTGCTGCCGTCAGTGCCGTAGTTGCAGTGGAACATCGGACCTGTCCAAGCCCCGACCTGGCCCACATTATAGCCGCCCGTAAGCTGACTGCCGACGTACCATCTTGTGGAGTTGGAGGATGTCTGGCCTCTCACCCACGCGTTCGGGCCGCTCGCAGCATCGCTCCAGTTCGTATAACCCGTGCAAGTCTCTTCAATAATTGAAGTAGCCAGCACTTCGAATCCTGGGAATGCTACGTATCCGTACTGGATCGGGCCGCCGCCGAGATCCTCGACACGACCAACCGGAACTGCCCAGTCTATGACGTTCGGGAAGTCTACAGTTGTACGGTAGTCCTTACCTTCCGTCCAGGTTCCGTCGTACGCAACCCAGTTCGGAGTCGCAACGTCGCCGTCGTTCTGCTCCGTGTTCGCAGTAGTCGCCTGCACTTCGGGAACGAACGTTAGCTCGGGATCCGAAGGCGTATCGTTATCACGGTCGAACCAGATTTCGTATCCGCCGACACCGCCGGTAAACTCCCAGTAGAAGGTCTGGCTCGTTTCCTTGTCAATATCAGGATACGTAATGCCGTAATCATCGCTGATGTCGTTTATCTGAACCGGCGGGGTGCTGTCGATACCGACGAGCACGCCTCCGATGAACGCGTTCGTGTTCCAGTCCGTGTTGC
>JAGGVC010000090.1 GCA_021158185.1 bacterium
AACGACCTCGTTGCAACCGAGATCAGAGAAATTACCAGCGACTACAGGATTGCCTGTTTTAATCTGATGAGCAGCCCGGGGAGTGGCAAGACGAGCCTCCTTGAAGCGACGTTCGCCGCTATGAAGGATGAATTCCGGTTTGGGGCGATTGTGGGCGACCTGTTCACCGCAATGGACGGCGAACGAATCGACGCCCTAGACGTCCCCGTCGTCCAGCTCAATACAGAGGGAAGCTGTCACCTTACGGCGCACATGATCAAGGAATCGCTTATCGAATTCGATCTGACTGCGCTCGACGGCTTGTTCATCGAAAACGTCGGCAACCTCGTGTGCCCCGGAAGCTTCGATCTTGGAGAAGACTACCGCATCATTATCGTTTCCACGCCGGAGGGCATGGACAAGGTAGAGAAGTATCCGAAGATGTTCAGGTTTTCAAACGCCAACCTGATTACGAAGACAGACCTTCTGCCGTATGTTGATTTCGACATCGATGATGTCGCGGCAAAACTCCAGCTTCTGAATCCCGATGCCCCCGTATTCAGATTATCGCTTAAAACGAGTGAAGGTCTCGATGAATGGACGAAATGGCTGCGCGATATCCTGTCTGCTTCCGAAATGACATAACTCGGCCATCACGCACAAGCCGAACCTCATTAACATGCCATCATGCATATCTCTAAAACTCTGAAGATCTTCCTGGAAGAATTGCCGCGCGGTTTATTCTTCTTCGATCTGCTTTCTCTCTTCTTCCTGAATTTCGAGTATCCGCTTGACCTGATCTTCAGTAAGATAGCCTAATTCTAGCAGTGCCCCGATGCGAATATCTATCTTATTTTCATTAATCAGATCCAGCGCAATCTGCACCTGCTCTTCCGTGCAGAATCCTTCCGCAATCGCTATCTCTCCGAATTTCCTTACTTCCGCCATCCAAACGACCTCCACAATGTCAAATGACGAGGCAGTACTGATAAGAGAATACTACGTGAAGGCGGATTTGGCAAGAGTGCCTTTGGGAAACACTGCTTTACGACTCGGATGCGGCACTTGTATGATGCCCGGATAGATCGGGTTTGTGGCCGTAGCGCTCGATCCGAAGCGATTTTTCGGCGGCTGGCAGTTCTCCAAAGGTTGAATTATGCAACTTACCCAATTCTGAGGTAAAATGGTCGAGGCTATGACTACTTCCAATCTGAGGGTCATCTTCACCTGC
Organism: bacterium; assembly: GCA_021158185.1. Classification (GTDB taxonomy): domain Bacteria; phylum 4484-113; class 4484-113; order JAGGVC01; family JAGGVC01; genus JAGGVC01. The sequence goes on from JAGGVC010000090.1 coordinate 1,211, forward strand.
GGCGGAAAGCTCACAAAGAGCCTTGAGGGACGCTCACCTGAGGACGCAAAGGTTCTCATCGAAATCGAAGGCCGATCGCTTCTTCACTCGGCAATCGAAGCCTGCACCGGACTTGCAGAAAGCATCAGCAAAGAATTCTCGGCAGGTATTGCCGCAGCTGTCGCCGTAGGCCCGCGTGCGGTAGGGCGCGAGGTCAGACGGGTTATCGACGCGTGCGATCCGCCGTTTCCGATCCACTTTGCAGGCGATGGCGCTACGGTGCTTGACAATATCGGAATCGGAGCATCCGAGCTCGATCATTACGGCACGGGAGACCTCCTGATAGTTTCGCCCGATCTTCCATTCATTACCGCGGATGCCCTGTCGGATTTCCTTGAGAAGATCCCGGACGATGCCGGATTAGCCATGCCGGTCGTGACAAGGGAAGCATTCAATGCGCGTTTCCCAGGCGCGCCCAACAGGTTCAACAGACTCGTGGAGGGGTTTTTCACGCTCGGCAGTATCGCGTTTTTGAAGGAAGATGTGCTCAGGAAGAACCTTATACTCTTTCAAGACGCGCACAATGCAAGGAAAAATCCGGCTAAACTCGCAGGGATGCTCGGACCCGGCGTTATCCTGAAGTATATATTCGGCAGGCTGAGTATTCACGACATCGAGGATCGTGTCGGACTCATTTCCGATACTATCGTGCATGCGGTGGTCGGATGCGATCCTGCACTCGCATACGACATTGACAACGAGAAGAATCTCGATTATGCAGAGAAGATGCTCGCGCAATAGGGCATACTAGTCCATAAGCTTCCAGATGCAGGTAGCTGAACCCGGACATCTTGTTTCACGTCTTTGCCTTGTGGTGCGGAAATGGGTATAATGATCACGAGGAACGTGCAGGGGAGAAAGCTATGGCTTGTCGCGTAATTTTGGTTTCTGTGTTTGCGGCGGTTTCCCTCGCCTTCATTCTGCCTTTGAACGCAGCCCTCGCAGAGGACAACCTTGATCCGACCGTCGGGGAGACTGCTTGGGGGAGCTACGTCACGGACTCGATGCGCGCATTTTACAAATGCGATGTTGCGATGATCGACGCGGGCACACTGTCCACGCTCGCAAAAAAGGAAGTCGTCAGCGAGCATGAGACGCGCCTCGATATCGCGGAGGTCGAAGTCGTGACAATAATGCTCACCGGAAGGGAGCTTGCGGTGATTATGAACAACGCCGTCAAGTTCTACCCGCGCAAGAACAACGGCTTCCTCCAGGTAAGCGGAATGACGGTGCACATCGATCCGAGCAAGCGCAAGAACAAGGTAGTCGGCGCGTTCGTGGGCAATACGGCGCTTCAGGCCGATAAGGTTTATTCGATCGCGGTCACCAAGTTCCTGGCAAACGGTGGCGCGAGCTTCGGCGTACTCGACAACATCAGGGTCGTTGAAGGTAGCTCACAGTTCGTAGGTGAGCTGATCGCGGCATATTACGAGGTCAACCCGGAGATGCCTCCCGTCGGCAAACGTTACATAATCAGTAAGTAAGTAAGGTTTATCCCCGTCATCACACGGTTTTGCATTCCACATGAAGCATTACGGCGCAAGCAGGCTGAACGGCCACGCGGGCAGGTTTCTCAGAATCCAGAATGCGACGATTGCGATAAACAGAATCCACAGCCACACGGCAGGGATGAAGACGGTTTTTATCTTCACACGTAAAAACACGCGCAGTGTCTCGGCAACAAGCGCATAGAGAAGAAACGGGAGTGAGAAAACAGCGAGCACATTATAACCGATCGCGCCCGCGATATCACCGTGCACGAGGCTGAAAAGCGCGCGCGCGGTTCCGCATCCGGGGCAGTAATAGCCCGTAAGCGAGTGAAAAAAACATTTCGGCGAGAACTGAAACGAAACGGGATCGACAAAGTGCAAGGTGATCCCGACAGCAAATACTGCGAACCACGCCAGAGCAACGACGGCTTTTTTGTACACCGGCCGGGGGAATTTCATTAGCCGACCGCCATCCGGCTGCGTATTCGTTACCTCGACGGCTCCAGGCTTTGTGTCGGATGATTCTGACATACAGGTTTCGCTAGATGCCGCCTTCGGCCATGATGCCGATTATCATTAGAACGAAATACGCCACGTTTCCAAACAGCCCTAATCCAAACGATATCCAGCAGAACGTAAGCGCCGTACGCGCAGATGATTGCGCACCTTCGTAATCGCCCTGCGCGATCTTGGTGTTCACCTGCGCCGAGTAGATAATTGCGATAATCCCTCCGATCAGGCAGCAGAAAATCGTCACGAGGATCGACTGGACGAGGTAGTTGGGGATATTCGAAGGCGCGCCGTATTGGTAGCGCGGATCCTGGAAAGGCGGCGGAGCTTGATATTGGGGAGGTGCTTGATACGGAGGCTGTTCCTGCGCGCGGGCGGGAGGCGGAGCTACATCGCGCGTCGGCTGGGCATCCGGCTCATATTCAGGTCGCTGTGCAGGTTCGCTCTCGATTGGTTTTTCACCGGCGGGTGGAGGTACAGGCTCGCCTTCCGGCTTGATGAGCTTATGGCCGCAACGGACGCAGACGTTAGCATAGTCCTCGTTTCGAGTTCCACAGTTTGGACAGTACATAGCACTCCTCCCCAGCTAGAAAATGCCAGTATACAGGGCGAAATGCCGAATGTCCACAGCATTATTTACGGCCTGTGCGTCGAGCCTGTAATCGCGGCAGGCTGCCACTGCAAATCACGTCGAGCGCAATCCGCCCTTTACTTCCAGGTTACTTCGAACACGAAGTTGAGTTCGACTTCGCTGTCGGCCTTTACGGGAACCTTGAATTCCGCGGTGTTCGCATCCTTCTTTTCCCAGTCGAAGTTCGATTCGAGCATCTTCCAATCGCCCCAGATCGTATGCGGGACGATTACCTCGATGTCTTCCTTCTCCTTGCGGTTCTTGAGCGTCACCTTCCAGGTTTCCCGGTATCCCTGGCCTACGTCCTTGTAGTCCATCCGCGTTTTCTCGCCAACGATGTCGAATGCGTCGCCGATGTAGAGCCTGATCGTCTCCTTGCGCGGCGTATGGTCGATCCAGTCCTCGCCGATGAACTGCGGGACGTGCGCCGAATCGCGCTTGAACACGCGGATCTTGCCCTTGGGCAGTGCGATGCCGAGGTTGTTCTTCTTCTCGTTGTCGAACTCCACCTTGACGTTCACCTTGTCGCCGCCCGGATAGACGTACACCTTGCGCGTGGGGATGTTTCCTGCGTTAATCAGGCTGATCTGCTTGGTCTGGTTCATCCTGATCGTGGTCGGCCTCGGAAGCGTATAGAGATGATATTCGAAGAACGATTCTTCTTCGAACGCATAACCGTCCGCCATTGCACCAGTCATTTCGGCTTCTGGCATCGCATATTTCGAAGGAGCACGATCATGAACGCGGCGTACATCGCCTGCGATGAGCTGAAGCTTGGCATCGCGGTAAGTCGCACCGCTGTTGTTGTCGATCGTCACCCAGCCTTCCATGTCGCTGGTCTTTTCGTCATCCGCAAGCAGGAAAACGTAATCGCAGTTCCAGCCTATCCCGTTCGTCATGTAGGACAGTTCGTACTCGATCCTTCCGCCGCCCTTGCAGATGACCTCCCAGTTGAGCGTGGGTTCGAGAAGCAGCTCGCCTGTTCCCCCTGTAAGCTCGATGCGCCCCGACGGATTGACGAGCACCGCCCCGTCCTTCTCGACGATCATCCCGCCCGCAGTGGACAGAAGCTTCACCCGGCTTCTCGCACCGGTCTCTTCATCGACGAGCGTGATCTTCTTGCCGATGTACTTCGAAAGTAGCTTTTCGCTCGAAAGCAGATCGTAGTCGAAATTCTGCTCAAGCAGGTACGTGGGCGGTCCGTTCAGCGCCTTGAAATGTACGCTCGTCGGGTCGAGCTGCGCGGCAACTTCGGTTACGGTAATTTGGTTTTCACCATCATCGAGCGCAACCGATCGAACATCCCGCACCAGTGCAAAATTCTCGTTGTAAACAGTCAGCGATGTATCGCCTTCAGCAGCCTCGGCATACAGAAAGTATGCGCCTACAAAAAGCGCAGCTATCACAGATACAAGAACCGCTGGTAAACCTCTCATTTGGAACCTCCTTAATCGCCTCATCACGGATAATACGTTTAACCAAAAAACCACCTGTGGAACAAAGGGAATGGGAAGCGAAATCCGCCCCTCTGCCCACGATTTCCGCTTATGAGAATACCATACCGCAATGCATTACAAGCTCACCAAATAAAAACAACACATTCTGCATTTGGTTTACCTGGCGCGTCGCTGTGGTGAAGATGCTCAGTACACAATGAACAGCTGCCAAAATCATCCGTCGGAACTAAAGAGGCAGTTCATCTGGTAAAATGTTTTCGGGGTAAATGGATTTTTTGTGAGGGTATCGATATGCCTAGATTACTACTTCTTTTTGTTGTTGCGCTTATATGCGTGTTCTATTCAGCTTCTGTTGCTCCGTATGCTCAGGAGATGCCGAGGTTCGACGGCTCGTGCTCTGTTGCCGTGGGACCGAATGACACGCCTTACTTCTTATGCCGGGATACGGTGAACTGCTGGATAATGGAGTTTGCGCAAGGAACCGCCGAGAATATCGGAGAGGTCGAAAATATCGAGCTTTTGCGCATCGGTCCTGATGGAGCGATGTACGGCATTGCCCGGAACACAAGTGATCTTGCCAAGGTGCTGCGCGTAAGTCCGGGCGGAGATTACGAAGTCGTCTGCGACCAGAACGACGAGAGGATAACCGACAATATCTCCGCAAGGAGAAATATCGTGTTCTCGGGTCTTTGCATCGACAGGGAAGGTAATATTTACGTCGGTGATTCTGGCAACGGATGGCTCATCAAAGTTTCAGTGAATGGTGACGTCCAGCGCGTTGTTGGTATTGATCCAATATTCGAAGGTGCGGGAGAAGGTGCGCGAATCGTGGAGGAATCCAAGGGACTTGCTGACGGGCCGGGGAATTCTGCCCGCCTTTTCAATCCTTCGCAGCTCGCAGCAGGGCCCCGCGGCGAAATCTATATTTCCGAGGGTTCGAACGGCATAGTGAGGATGTATGAGAACGGTGAAGTAACCACGATCGCGGGTGCGATAGGCAGCGACGGACAGAGCCGATCGGGCTTCAGGGACGGTCCTGCTCATAACGCGCTCTTTTCATACTGGCTCACGGGCATCGTCGTGGATAACGACGGGAACATATTCGTTATTGATCAAGGCAATGGATGCATCCGCCAGATCACGTGGAACAGCGATGAAGGAATGTACTATGTCTACACACTTGCCGGTTCGCCCAAGAACAAAGAGATCGGTATGGGTGGAACGGGATATGATGCGACGGATAAGGACGGAACGGGTTTCGAAGCGTCGTTCGACTCCGCGTGGTTCGATCTTGCTGTCGACAGCAATAAGAACCTCTACATGACCAAGAAAACGGGCTTCATAGTCCGCAAGGTCACGTGGATGGGCTTGGTGAGCAGCTTCGATGTAAGCTAAGGGTAGGGATTTAGCGGAAGTCACAGAGCAGATCAGCTTTCGACCGACAGTTCGCCGCACCTTATCCCATAAATCTGTAACCGACGCGATGAGCGGTGATTATCCAGCGCGGGTTTTCGGTTGAATCCTCGATTTTCTTGCGGAGCTTGGCAATGTGCGTATCCACCGTGCGCGTTGTCGGCTGCACGTCACCGTCGTATCCCCAAACCTTGTCTAGAAGAACGTTGCGGCTTATGATCTCTCCCTTGGTCTTGATAAAGAGCTTCATCATTTCGAACTCACGATGCGTCAGTTCGATCGGCTTACCCCCCTTTTTCGCCTCCAGGTTCGTGAAATCGAGCTTGATGTCCCCAAACTCGTATACGCCGATATCGTCCTCAACCGAGAACCTCCGCAGAACCGCGGATATGCGGGCGAGAAGCTCCTTTACGCTGAATGGCTTGGTAACATAATCGTCCGCACCGGTTTCGAGCCCGATTATCTTGTCCATCTCCTGGCTCTTCGCGGTTACGAGAATTATGGGTACGCCACTCTTTGATTTACGCAGGCGTTCAAGCACTTCCATCCCACTCATCCCCGGCAGCATTATATCCAGCAGAATAAGGTCTGGGGACACCTTACGCGCAACTTCAAGCCCCTGCGCACCGTCTTCAGCCAGGTAGACATCATAACCCTCGAATCGAAGGTTATGCTCAAGACCGTATCTCATGTCCGGCTCGTCTTCAATAACAAGAATCTTCGTCATAAGCCCGCTCCTAAAAAATCAAACACCGTTTTTCAATCGGCTTCAGTTCGGCCTTCCACCCGCTCATTCACAGCAACTGGAAACAGCAAGCTGAATCTGCTACCCTTTCCCGGTTCACTCCACACTTCGATTTTACCCCGATGAGCGTCAATTATATGCTTTACAACGGAAAGTCCAAGTCCGCTGCCCTTGACTTCGTATACATCTGCACGGCTCACCCTGAAGAACATATCGAACACGTGCGGCAGATCGTCCTTCGAGATACCGATTCCTGCATCCTCGATTTCCAACCTAATGAAGCTGCCCTGCCTGCCGAGAGTGATCTTGATCCTTTTTTCAAACAGACTGTATTTCACAGCATTGTCGATGAGATTGAGAACGGCCTGACGAAAGCTGTCCCTGTCCACGAATGCAGGCGGAAGATCATCGTCCATCACTACAGTCAATTCGAATCCTGCCGATTCGAGCTGGTATTTGTATGCGTCGAGTGTCTGAGAAAGCAGCTCTTTGAGCGAGAACGATGCGAACTCGTACTTCTTCTCGCCTTCCTCGATTCGGCTGAAGTCGAGTATATTCTCAATCAGATGCGCCAGACGCTGGCTCTCGTTGTTGATTATCTTATAGAAGCGCTGCTTTTCGTGCTCCGATTTTGCACGATCAAGCTGTAGTGTTTCGGCGAACAGGCGGATAAGCGAAAGCGGGGTCTTGAGCTCGTGGCTCACGTTCGACACGAAGTTGCTCTTGAGCCTGGCAAGTTGAACCTGTTTTGTAACGAAATGATAAAGAAGCAGGATGCCGAGCAGTATGAGCGCCAGCATTCCACCGAGCATTGCGAACATCGAATTGACAACTTTGCGGTTGATGCGCGAGCCTTCCGGATCCGCGATGAACGCGCGAACTCCCCAGAAGAGCGAATCGCTCGGCTGTGAACGAAAAACGTAGTAGCGTTCACCGTCGATGTTCCTCGTGGCCTCGAGCGCCGAGTCGTTGAAGGGTTCGAGATTGAAGAATATCTCGACGCCCAGGACAGATCCTGCCTCAGTGTGATATTTCCCGCTCGCACTGAGGAATTCCTGCTCGCTATACAGCATCCTGGCTTGCTTTTGATACTCCTTCAGGTTGATTCGAAAGGCAAGGAACCCAAGAACGTTGTTCTTCCCGTCAATCACGAGAGTCATCAGGTATCTTTGGCCCTTAATGCCTACCCTGGAAATGGCGACTGTCGCCGCGCCGTACGTTCGCGGGTAGAATCCTCTCGGCAGTTCGTCGAACGTCGCGCTCTCTTCGAATATCCTGTCTGCAAGCTCCTTAATTGCCTTAAGCTCTTCGGTGGAAGCAGTGCGGGCTGCAACATCGGTGTTGTAGTAGAGCTTTCTCGCTTCGCCTTCGAATCCCGGACCCGGATACCACACAAACGAGCTCGAAAAATTATCGCTTCGTTCAAGCTTGGCGAGGATATTGATAATCTCTTCCTCATCGCCGAGGCTTGCGCCATTCAGCGATTCGTCCAATACGGAAGCACCGGGAGCGAATAGCGGCAATTCGAGCGAGTCGATAATTCGTTTCGCGATATCGTAGCCGATTCTCTCATAGTAGATGTCTTCCCTGAACTTAATTTCCTCCAGGCTTCTGTAGGTAAGGAAGACCATCGTTCCTGCAGGAATCACAACGAGAAGGATGATGATCCCTATCATCGCAAGCCTTCTGATCAAATGTTGCCTGACCATCGTAATATTTCTCCGATAATCGCCACCCGGTGCACATCCCTCGATCCAATCCGATAGCTAAACTGACCGAAATCGGTACGGATGGACGCCTTTCAGTCGGCTAAAACAACCAATCGCCTCCTGTCAAGAATCATCAGATAACACTCTGACTATCCCTTCCAAGTAATCGAATTCCACTCGCATTCCTTCAAAGAACCTAATGCCCACAAGACCGTCCGCTCCTCCGCCCACCATACTCGCGATCGGCCCGGAGATCACAGGAACATTCTCGAATTCAGCATCCCGGCCAAGAACGCTCACCTTGAGTTTTTCCACTCGCGCCTTGATCCGCGAAACGCCGCCTACGCCGCTTACGACTTCACCGCCGCCCGCAGATGCTGTCTTCAGCCCCAGTCTTTCCACGGCGGACGACAGAATTCCGATCTCGCCACCGAATCCTGTATCGACGATAAACCTCGTCTCCTCGCCGTTTGCAAATGAGCCCTCTACCGTAATCAACTCGGCTATCCGATCAATCTCATACTCGTTCGGCTCAAGGCTATCCTTCCCCGATTCCATTCCAAGCAGAGCAGCGAGGGGATTTTCGCCGCTTCCTTCGAGCTCTCCCTCAGAGTATGGAGTAATTACGAGCCTGGCGGTTTGAAGATCGATTTCGACGGTTGCACGCGCCATCAAATCCTGCCCGATTATCCCAAGAAGTTCCGTTCCGAGACCCTTCATAATCGGACCAAGATCCATCGCAATATAGCTCACCTCGGAAGGTAAAGTAACAAGCCCGCCTTCACCGATGGAGACAGCATCGCTCGTGCGAACGATGCGCGCTCCCGCTGCCCCGCCCACACCTACTGCGGCAAAACCGCTGTTCTCGGTCAGATTCAGGGATGCCGCCACAGTTTCGTCGAGAATGCTGGATGATGCGCCGGTATCGAGCAGGAACAACCCTTCCAACGAACCAGCGCTGCCGGGTACGAGAATCATCCTTGAAGCATCAACCTGCATATCGATTACGGCACCGGTTTCACCTTCTGAAAGGATGAGCGGAGAGAGCTTTCCTCGCGGAGGAAGGAAGATGGACGGATCGACTTCACAGTCAACCTCGGCCTCGACGAGCGTGAACTCGATGACGATTTCAAGATCGGACAGCTGCATGGTGAGATGTTTCGGTACGGATATCGCACCATGCATCTCTATATCCTTGATCTTCAGAAGCATCGTACTCGTTCCGTAAGAGCGGTATCCTGCCAGCTCCCAGTCGCCATCGCGAATGAACAAGTCACGCTTGTATCCCTGCGGTGAAGTCAGAGCGACTTCCCATACTCTAACCCCATCCCAGTTTTCCCTGCCCAGAACTTCAACGTTCAAATCCTCATCTGTAAGATACTCGGTCGAATCGAAATACATACCTGAGAAGAGCTCATCCTCTTCAGCGCTCGAAAGCTCCCTCGGCGGCGCACCCTTCATCTGAATCCATGCATTCTTTCCGTCGTATCCCATCGAGATAGAGATAATTCCCATGTCCGAGTCGATTCGAAAAAGCTCATCACCCGCAAGCCATGTCGCCATTCTCAGGTCGGCGCCCCCGAAATTCCCCTCGTAGACCGCATAGAAACTCTCAGGCTCACCAAGCTCTTCAAGCCTTGCCAGTTCCTTATCCACATAGTTCTGCCACGGGTCGGTCTTTCCGCTCGCTCCGCACGCGACCAGGCAAACGGCCAAAAGCCCGATGATGATGCTGTAGTTCGCCCAGATAATCCGGCAGGAACATCTGCGCCGTGATTCAATCAAGGTCGTCCTCCCTAAACAGGCTAGATTATATACTTTTTATTGGCAGATACTAGAATTCCCGCTTCAGCATAGATACTGACTCATTCATCTTTGACCAGTTGGCATCGATACAGAATTTGAGAGATAACTCTGCCTGCAGGGAATAGACAAGCTGAACCTTCGGAAAGCATGCAACATTGCCCGCGATTTGGTATTGTAAAGGATGGACGGCGGTATTTCCGGCTATTATTTTTTCGCTGGAGGGGCGGCTTCACGGCCTGCCTGTGGATTGTACGGTTTTAACGTGCTCAAGATTGTCGCCGTCAAAACACTTTTTCGAGGAAGAACAGATGATGGATATTCAGAGCCTTATGGCTCAGGCGCAGCGTGTACTCGGTGAAATGGAGAGCAAGAAGAAAATGTTTGAGGAAGAACTTTCTCAGATCACGGTTACGGGAACCGCTGGAGGCGGCGCGGTTCAGATATCTCTGTCGGGCAACCGCGAAGTAAGACTCGTCAAGATCGATCCCGATGCTGTGGACAAGGACAAAATCGAGCTTCTCGAAGATCTAGTTTATGCGGCGCTATCCGATGCCTTGAAGCAAGCTTCGGTAGCAAGCGATTCGAAGATGTCCGAGCTTTCAGAAGGCTTGGAGATTGGCGGAATAGATGTTTCGTCGATCAAGGACATGCTCGAATAAGGATCGGCTTATGCTTCCCGATGCTCTAAAAAGGCTTGTGCACGAACTGAAGAAGCTCCCCGGAGTAGGCCCGCGGGGGGCCGAGCGTATCGCGCTCTGGCTTATCACGGACGGCGTTGGCGTTTCATCCGCACTATCGGATGCACTTTCAGCGGCTGTCGAGGAAGTCGGGTTTTGCCCCGTGTGCGGCACACTGACGAGAAAGGGCGAACAATGCCCCATGTACACCGATCCTTCCCGCGACAAGACCCGGATATGCGTTGTGGAAGGGCCGCTCGACGCGGTGGCGATTGAAAGAAGCGGAGTCTTCGATGGAACTTACCACGTGCTGGGCGGCGTGCTTTCACCGCTCGAAGGCGTAACCCCGGACGACATTCGCATTCCTGATCTGATAAAGCGCGTAAAGGACGATTCGGTTGTTGAAGTGATAATCGCGACGAATCCGTCCGCGGAGGGCGATGTCACTGCAAACTACATCGCGGATGAACTCCGTTCATACGGGATCGGCGTGACAAGGCTTGCGCGCGGGCTTCCCACGGGCGGTCTGATCGACTACGCTGACAGCGATACGATTGAAAAAGCTCTCGAAAACAGGATTAAGCTTTAGCAGACGATCCAAGGACACTTCGTCGAATGAAGGGCAACATCATAATTGCAATCGAAACGAGCTTCGACGATGCTGCGGTTGCGGCAATCGACGGCTCGGGCCGCATCATTGCAGGTCTTGTCGCAGGCCAGGTTGAGCTTCACCGCGAGTGGGGCGGCGTGGTTCCCGAGCTTGCTGCGCGAACTCACCTTTCCGACCTGCCTGAGCTGTTCAGCGAGCTGAAAAAGCGTATCAGAATCGAGGATATCGGTCTTGTTGCTGTTACGAAGGGACCCGGGCTCATCGGCAGCCTACTGATCGGCGTGAATTTCGCACGCGGCGTTGCACTTGCGCTCGACGTGCCATGTGTAGGATTAAACCACCTCGAAGGCCATCTCGTAAGCCCGTTTCTCGTTACCGAACAGCTCAAGACAAATGGAAATAAGGCGGATAATTCATCGGAAGGCTCGGATACCGAGGGCGGCGATTCTGTGCGTGAAAACGGGCGCAATTCAGCGCGCGATGATGCGCACAATCTTGAGAGTGAACGTGCAATACCTCCCAAATCATTCCCTGCTTCCACTCCTCAGAATGCGCACGATTCCTGTTTGCGGGCCGGATATTCGCTGGATGAAATCCCGTTTCCCCACCTCGCACTTGTTGTAAGCGGGGGAAATACGCTGCTCGTACGTGTTGACGGACTAGGGCAATACGAGGTTTGCGGAGAAACTCTCGATGACGCGGGCGGCGAACTCCTCGACAAGATCGCGGTCGCCCTCGGTCGAGGATACCCGGGCGGTGCGGCAATCGAGAAGCTTGCGGCAACTGTCGATCCCGGCGAAAGCGAAACTGCGGGCTGGCTGAAGGAGAACAAACTGCCGGTACCGATGCGTGAATCCGGCGATCTGAATTTCAGCTACAGCGGGCTCAAAACTGCCGCGCTAAAAGTAATCGAGCGGAACGGAATCACCGCGGGTCACAGCCTTGAGCCGCTCTTCTGCCACGAACTACTGCGAGCTCTCGTCGAATCACTCTTCATCAAGGTTCAAGACTTTGTTCGAGAGAATCCCGATGCAAAGGCCTTCACGGTAAGCGGCGGTGTTGCTGCAAACCGCACACTCGTTGCAAACCTCAAAGAACGTCTGGGTTTGGAAGGCATAAGTGTTTATTCGCCGTCAACAACTCTAGCGGTCGATAATGCTGAAATGATGGCCTATCTTGCCTGGCTTTACCGCACGAGTTCCCGTGGATTCACCAAGAGCGCCATCGAATTCGATGCAGAGGCAGGCTTGAGATTGTGACGGTTGATTGCAGGGCATAGTATAATGCGCTGTGTTCGCAGGATGCCGCGCTGTCGGCATTCCACCGGGTTGTTATGGTAAATTCTGCTAAATCTGAACGAAAAAGGCCTCCCAAGGAGGTTATCGGGCTGACGGGCGTTACTGCAAGCGGGAAAACCACGGTTGCAAAAATACTCCAGGGCTTCGGCTTTCAGTACATCACGATGCGCGACGCTCTGATGCGTGACCTTACCGGAAAGAATATGCCCATAACGAGGGAGAACCTTCGCTATTATGAAGAGAAGCTCATTGAAAGGCGGGGCAAGAGCATACTCGCGATCAACACCCGCACCCATATCATCAACGAGGGTGGCTCCAGCTGGATCGTGGAGGGAATAATCAACCCTCAGCAGGTTGCAGAGTTCAGGAAGCTCCCGAAGTTCACACTCGTAGGCATCAATGCCCCGCTTGCCGTAATACAGCTGAGGATGCAAAACATGCGCAGAAGGCGCGATGCCCTGAAACTGGATAAGATCAAGGAGAAGATGGACCAGGAGCTGGCTGATGAAGAAAGCGGGCATTACTGGCACGTGGAACGCTGCCTGGAACTCGCCGACTATATCCTTGACAACAGCACGCAGTTCGACGACGGTGTAAAAATCGAAACGACCGAGCTTTATGCGGGCGTCGAACGAATGCTCCGAGGTCTCGGCTCTGCCGCATCATTATGGAGAAGCCTACAAGAAAAGTAGCGGCGGCGCTGGAATCCTGTCCCGCCTATCCGATTCTCGACGAAACAACAATCGAGCGGTACGATCCCACAGCTTGGCTCAAGGCTATACTTGAATGCGGTACGCGGATCGTGCAGCTTCGCTTGAAGACAGCGACAGACGCGTATTTCCGCAGCGTTGCAAAGCAATTCATCGCGCTTTGCAGAGAATTTGGAGCGGTTTCAATCATCAACGACCGGCTTGAGATAGCGCTCGACCTCGGAGCCGACGGCGTTCACCTCGGAATCAAGGACGAAATGATAACTCATGCACGGACTGTCATAATGTCGCATCCTGAGGGCGATCGTTGGTTCATTATAGGCGGCAGCGCTCGCCTACCAGAACGCGCAGGCACTCTCGAAAATGCAGGCGCAAGCTACATCGGATGCGGGGCGTGCTTCGAAACAATTACGAAGGAAGACACGGTGTATATCGGGCTTGACGCGCTCAGCGCGGTTGCTGAATCTGTGAGTATTCCTGTCGTTGGAATAGGCGGAATCACCTGGGAAAACTACGGGCAAGTACTCGAAAAGGGAGCATCGGGTTTCGCCGCAATCGGTATGTTTCAGCTTGCGCCGGATGAAATCACCAGGCGGATGAAGAGTCATTTCCCGCAGAACGGCTGAATGTGCGGCTTTTCTATTCCTTGACTCTATAAGCAAACCTGCACTGGATGCGGGATTCAGCGAAGGCTTTACGATCCCATCTTCCCGCTCGAAGTGAAGCTGACAACCCGGTTGTGCCCGCCGTTCTTTGCAGCGGTGCAGGCATGCTCGGCGCGCCTCAAGAGTTCTTCGTACGATTCAAGCTCGCCAATCGTGTTGTTCGTAACACCTATACTCGCAGTTACACCGGTTTTTCTGCCTTTTATCTCTGTTTTGAAATCCGCCACATTTTTTCTGATTCTCTCAGCGACGCTGCGCGCAGTGGAAGGACCTTCCTCCGGCAGAATGATTACGAAAATATCGCTGTCGTACCGCGCTACCGTATCCACGACACGGATCTGCCCGGCAATGAAAGTCGCAAATGCACACAAGTACACATCCCCACCCTCGTTCCCGTTCTCATCCACCAGCCTGCCGAAGTTGTCCAGATCGAGCATCAAAACTGCGAGAGGGCGCTTGTGCCGTTCCGAGCGGTGCCATTCCTGTTTCAATGCATGGGCGAGTGCGCGGCGGTTGGGAAGACCGGTCAACGGATCCCGCCATACTGCGTCGCCAAGCTCCTCGACGTTAAGCCCTGGTGATAGACTGCGTATTGCGTTTGCCAAAGTGGCTCTGAAAAGCACCATCACTATTGCGACGAATAGACCGCCGACCAGCAACAGAATAGAATGAAACCATATGGGAATATCTATAACCTGCTTAACGGCGTTGTAGAGGAGGAGCAGATTGGAAAGCAACATGAATGCAAGAATAATTCCCAGCAGTCGCCACCCGGTACGGATATCCTTTAGTCTATCATGTTCAACGGTATCGAGTAATCTTCGTATCGAAAGGTACTCCCATAACGCTATCGCAATCAAGAAAGTAGCAAGACCTATGCACACAGGAATATATAGCGGCATGCTCATTTCACCCCTCCAAGTCCATATCCGGATGCGATGACGATTCGCCCTGCTTCTCCCCTTGAGCGTCGGATTCAGAATACGACTCACCAGCCGCTCCCTCATCCCGCAAATCCGATTCTCCCATCCGCGCGATTATAAGCCTTCCCAGATACCAGTAGAGCAGTCTGCGGGTCACGGCGTCATTCCTGTTGAGAAAATCGTCCTCCATCGTATCCGGATCGAGCCACCCGTAACTCGCCAGAGTATTGATGGGATTCCATAGCCAGTTCAATTCAGGCAGGTCGCTATAAGCGGGGACCTGCTGGGCGTCTTCTGGATCGGGCAACGGAGCGAACTTGACCGCAAGCGCGGACGCCATCGCGAGCCAGTGCTCCTTGAGCATGTTTCTCCTTCCATAAAACGACAGATCTTCGAAACCGCCCATCAGTCCAAGATTAACGCATCCTGCGACATCATCATACGCCCAGTGCCCGCCTGGAATATCGTGGTAGCGCACTTGCTTGTCATCGGTCGGAACTTCAATGCCGAGCGCCTTCAGCGTTTCGATTGTCAGGTGGGCAACCTCGTAGCGGTTGAGCGCCTGATCCAGCCTGAAATCGCCGTTTGCGACAGGTCTGATGATGCCCAACTCGTGGCAGGCGCGGACAGTTTCGTAATATGGATCTTCCGGCTCGATGATCTCAGCGAGCATATTTGCGAATGCTGCCGATGAGGAAAAGAGAATGGCAAAAACAACCAACAAGACTGCGGTGAATCCCGCTGGAAGGCGATTCAGCCTTGAAATGTCGGCAACACTTTCACAAGTTCTGCATCGTGAGTGTCCGCACGAAGAAAGAAGCCTCGATCCGCGGCGAACCGGACTTGCTGGAAACGATGCAGTAAACACTGCTTTCCAATACCCCATACGCGTGCGCATTATATCACGGCACATTATCCGCATTGAACAATGCCAGTCCGATTTCCCGCTGACCGCAACCGGATGGCGCATTCATCCTATTCTGCGCTATGATTTCAGTCTGATGCAGGACGTCATTTGCAGCGCGAGCTCAGGCACAGAAGGTGACTCAGGAGACACACCTGAAAGCAAGACCATTCTTTCAAGGACGCATGCAAAAGGTGCGGCGAGGCCACGACGTGTGCCATGGGTGCTTCTCAGGCGAATCTCGCAGACTTTGGCCTTCACCGTTTTTTTTGCGATTCTGCTCCTTCTGACCTGGCCCCTCGCGTTGCCCTTCGATCCGCGCATAATTTTCCAGCTTGACCCGCTCACCCATCTCTGGCTCATCATCACACGGCAGCCGCTCCAATCGGTCGGCTGGGCGGTCGCGGCCCTCGTTTTCTGGGCGGTATTCGGGCGTATCTTCTGCGGATGGGTTTGTCCGCTCGGCACGATGCTCGATTTTTCAAGGTGGTTCACCAAATGGTTTCAGCGAATATTCCGCCTATATCCAAAGGCTCTGCAATCGAGCGGATCATCAGTGAGAGGAAAGCGTAATGGCATGACGGGAACGCACTCCGGAAGGATGGATTCATCCGCACTCAAACTCCCCGGCAGCCTTAATCTCTGGCTTCTCGGCGTAATGCTCACGCTTGCGGCGTTCAAGATGCCCCTTATCTGGGTGTTCGATCCGATCGTACTCTCGTTCAAATTCATAACGGTCGCACTCTGGCCCGCGGTCGACCGCCCGGTTCGCGCGGCATATACCGCCCTCGACGGCAGGTTCTACGCCGAGGATTTCTGGTACGGCGTCAGCCGGTTCTTCAACCGATTCATCCTGCCCTACCGCGAGCCGACCTACGTGGATGCGCTCCTCATCGTTCTGTTCGTTCTAACGCTCTTCATCCTCGAAAATCATCATCGCAGGTGGTGGTGCAAGTACATCTGCCCTCTCGGCGCGATGCTCAGGATAAGCTACTTCGTAAGCCCGATCAAACGCCGGATTCTCGATGGATGCAGCGCCTGTACGCTGTGCGAGGCCGAATGCCACTTCTCCGGCGACGATATACACGACTGCTTCTACTGCATGGAATGTATCGAGCGATGCCCGACAGGCAAGCTTACATTCCTGCCCGGCGGAAAGCTGGCGCGATTCGATCAAAGTGAAACCGGCGAACTGAGCGAAAGCAAGAAAGAAGACACAACCCGCAACGGGATGCGCGAGAAGATACAGGGAATCAACGCTTCAAAGCTGAAAATCAACAGGCGCGCGTTTCTCGGAAGCATCGCCGCGGGCGTCGTGGTCTATCCTTTCCTTGAAGTATTCAACCAGAAGATCAGACTGCCCATCGATTTTATCAGGCCGCCCGGCGCACTCGGCGAGCAGGAGTTCCTGGAGCGCTGCATCAAGTGCGGACAGTGCCTGAAAGTATGCCTTACGAACGGCCTCCAGCCCGCGCTGTTCGAAGCCGGTCTCGACGGACTATGGACGCCGCGCCTCATATCACGCATGGGCTACTGCGAATACGAGTGCAACCTGTGCGGAAAAGTCTGCCCGACGGGCGCCATCCAGTCGCTTCCGCTCGAGGATAAAAAGGAAGCCGTGATAGGGACGGCTTATCTCAACACCGACCGCTGCATCCCGTTCGTCACCGACAAGCCGTGCATCGTGTGCGAGGAGCACTGCCCGATCGAGGACAAGGCGATCAAGCTTTACGATGTCGAAGCGGTCAGGGAAGACGGCACACGCTACATCATCAGCAGGCCGAAAGTCATTCAGGAGCGGTGCACGGGCTGCGGAATCTGCGAATTCGTCTGCCCGCTCGAAGGTGAAGCGGCGATCCGCATATTCCGCACCGCTCCAAAGTTGGAAGGCGGCACGGGCGGCTACGGCGATTATCCAGGATATGGCGAAACTGGCGCGGATTATCCCGATAGCGACGAAACGAGCGGCGATTATTTGGAATCCGACGGATAGAACGACTTTTCTGATTCACCTATCCTGGTTGCCATATTCCTGGGTCTGCAGCTTCAATGCCCGCATCGCAC
This sequence comes from bacterium, assembly GCA_021158185.1. GTDB lineage: Bacteria > 4484-113 > 4484-113 > JAGGVC01 > JAGGVC01 > JAGGVC01. The sequence goes on from JAGGVC010000090.1 coordinate 18,862, forward strand.
ATAGTCCTACGCCACATACAACCGAGCACCGCGTTGACGGCCGGGGTTGGAAGAAACGGTAAAACGCGCTTGACAGTCGCGGCACCATCACATATCATACGTTATGTTATTTGCGATGGCATTTAACAGGAAACGGTTACATAAGGAAGGAATCATGCTGAAAAAAATTCTCCAAACTGGCTTGGTGCATTTCATTCTGATCATCGCTCTGCTCCTCGTGGTGAATACAGGCCGTGGCCAGTCTCAGGACTTGAATGGACAGAACCCCCCAGAAGATGCTAGCTCTGGTAAAAGCGAACATCCCGGACTACTAATCCTGTCCCACGGCGCTCCCATGCCTCTGTGGAACGGTCCGGTCCATGCATTCGTCGATAGGGTGAGAGAGCTAAACGAAAAAGAGAAGGCGTTCCACAGCATTGAAGGCGCTTTCCTGGAATTTGCCCAGCCCGATGCCGCGTCGGGAATCGAAAAATTGGAAGCCGCAGGATGCGACCGCATTATCGTGGTTCCTCTCTTCATCGCCGCCTCGTCACATAGCCACTTTGATGTGCCCGCAGTGCTCGGGCTTTATACATCGCCGGAAATCCTGCAGGTGCTTGAGGAAGAAGGCGCTCGCGTGGCTCATCCCAAGGTGCCCGTTACCATCACCCAAACCCTGAGCGAAGGAGACATTCTGGACCGTTTTGCGCGAGACGAAGTTCGCGTTCTGTCGAAGGACCCTGCCAACGAAGCCGTCGTCCTTCTGGCTCACGGATGCCCTGATCACCACCGACTCGTGGACAGGATGACTCGTCGCGTGGCCACGTATTGCTGCGGCAAGAGCGGGATCGACTATGCGGACTGGGTCTATTGCGGCTTCGGCCAGCCCTACCCGGAAGAGGCTGTTTTGGCCCTGCTCCGGGCAAGCAAATGCAAGCGACGCGTCCTAATTATCGGACTTTATGTTTCCAGCTCGGCGGAGTTGATTCACGAGTACGCCATGAAAGGCGCTTCGCGTCACATGGGAATGCAATTCGAAAATCCGCTTGAGGAAGCGGAAATCGTGTGCTCGACCAAAAGCTTGGTGGACTACCCAGCCACGGCGGACTGGGTTCTTCAAACCGCGGCCAACGCGCTTGAACCGTAACCGCCTCCTGGACGTTGCATCCGCGCGCGATGGCGGATGAGGATTGAAACCCGATCTATGCGATGTAAGTGTGCGCCATTTCCCGCACGTCTGGATCGTCCAACTTGCTCAATCGCCGAAAGGCCTTCAAATGATCCGCAGCCCTTTTCATGATCGCCTGAAATACGCGTTTTCCAGCGTCATTGACAAATGAGCCTACAGCGGGTATCATTTCCTTAACAGTTCAGGCACCACCGGCGGCATTCGAATTGGAGGAGCATATGAAAACGTTGCATCCTGCAGGAATCGTCGTTGCTGTAGCATTTGTAATTGTTCTTGCGGCACTGATCATCTCGTGTGACAGGGGGAGTGCGAAGCACTCGGGCAAAGCTTTCACTCACAAGCCTACGTGGCACATCGAAACCGTCGACAGCGATGGCAATGTGGGCAAGTATACATCGATTGCGCTTGATTCGGGAGGATACCCGCACATTAGCTACTGGGACGAAACAAACAATGCTCTCAAGTATGCGTACTGGGGTCCGTAAGTTCCGAAGCCAATTGTGTAGCGCCGGACTCCAGTAGCACAGACGTCCCGTCTGTGTCGTTGAATGTTCACAAGCGAGACGCTCGTGCTCCTTGCTGGAAGCCTGTGCTACATGCGAAAACATTCCGAGGCTTAAATCCTCGGCTCCACTGTGTCTGCAACAATACGCCGTCCGCTCCATCGCCCCATTCACGCCAAACATCCCTCCGCCGCTCTATTCGGGGATTTCGGTTTCCGATTCGGATTTGATCCGGAATTCTTCTTTCGTTCCCAGTTCGAGCCTGACGATCTTGACGTTCGAAATCTGCTTGCCTACGCCTTGCATCTTGAAGTGGTTCTTGATCCTTTGTGCAAGCGCATCGTCGTTAGGTATGCCGATGAAAAACTCGACGGGTTTCTTGGTTTTCGTATCGTAGCGCGAAGCAAAGCTTACGAGCACCGTTCGAATTCCGCGATCATCCATATCTTCAGGCGTTATTGCGAGCCCCAGAGACCTTTCATCATCGGGGCTGACCGCTATCAGATCGGGCGGGTAGCCGTCGCACGGCGGAGGAGCAGCAAGCCTGACCGGATTCGGACGCAGGAGATGTGTTATCTCGTACTTGATCGACTGAAGGTATCCTGCAAGCGCCCACGCAAGTTTGGTTCTGTAATCAATCTCCACGACAATCACTCCTGTTTACACAAATGCCGCTCGCCCTGGCAGGTGCTGCGGCGCATACTAATTCACTCGTCCGGCTCATCGTCCCGTTTCATCCGTCGGAGTTTCGACAGGCGCTCCTTGGCGCGCACGTGATAGCTGCCGGACGCGCGCGCGTCTATATCATCGGCGCGATCACGGCTCCACTTGACTTCTCCCTCATCCGCGGGTGCGCGCTTTTTCGCAGGTTCGCGCGTACGCGCGCGCGACATCTCGTCAACGTGCGCTGTCCGATCTTCCGGCGCGGCCTCGGTCTCACGCTCGCCTGCGCTTGGAATCCCCAGCCGTTCACGGACGATCCTGCTTCTTTCGGCAAGACGCCTGATGGACAGATTCTCGCGGATCAACCCGCGCCTTATGCGCGCCTGCCTAAGCCTTGCGCTGTATTCACCCCAGGAATCAGCTGCCATTCCGAGATACTCTCTGCTCCACATCATTCTTCGAACTGCGATGTCGAGAAGCCAGAGGTACATCGCGATCAGCACCAGCAGTTCCCACGCGGGATAATGCTGAACCTGGGGAACGCGCCCCTTGCCGAATATATCCTCACCCGTCAGATTCAGGTTGCTGCCAATCGCCGCAAGCTTGCTTAAGATAAACGTATCTGCGCCGAGCTTTTTGTACTCCGGCGAATAGCTCACGGCCAGCCCCGCCGTAGCGGACGCCGTCCCGTCCTCGGATGTCGCGATCACGTTGACCAGGTAAGTGCCGTTTTCGTCTATGGGGAACTCTCCCGTATATTTGCCCACGCCGACTTGCCTTAAGGGAACGGTCGATTCCTCCATATCCGGGCCGACGATGTGCGCATCGACACCAGATAGGTTCGTACTGCCGCCCATCTCCTCGAGCACTTCCATCGCGATTACCCCGCGATCGCCGTCGAGATCGACGCGCGCGCGGTATCCCGGCGCCTGCGCGGCCGCACTCGCAGTCCTTAAAAGCGACGTCCAGAATTTCTCGTAGCCATCCCAGGAGAGCCAGTGCGCCGCCCACCTGTTCTTCGCATCGCTCGTAAAAGCCGCGCTCTTTCCAAGTCCGTAGCGCCATATCGAAAAGAGCGGATCGGCCATCGGCGTACGAAGCGGCGTTTCCGCTGTGGGTTTTTCGCTCGCAGCCACATATCCAAGGAGAGACGGAGCATTGCCCCATTCTATCCCTTCAATCAGCGCGTTCGGGCTTGACGGAATCGCTGCGAATTCCGTCTCGATAATCGTGCCCTTGTTCGCCATAAACGTTTCGCGCGTGAAGATGCGCGGCAGATCGTAAGGATCGTCGGTGAAATAGCTGTTGCCGCCGCCTCTTTCTGCGATAAATTGCATAAAAGAGAGATCCGCATCGCCGCCGATCCCGACCGTGGTCACCGTCACGCCGCCGTCCACAAGCTTATCTACAATTCCACTGAAATCGCCGGGAGCGGACATCCCATCCGAGAGAAGAATCACATGCTTCGACTTTGCATCTATTTCCCTCAGGGCCTTCTCTGCGGCTGTGAGCGCGGGGTAAATCTCGGTTCCGCCGCCCGCGACGATCCGGCGGATCTTTGAAATAGCAGCTTCCCTGTCCAGGTCGCGCTCAGGCTGTATCACCCATTTGGGCAGGCTGTCGAACGTGAGCACTCCCACGTAGTCGCTCTTCTCGGAAATCTCGACGACGGCGATGCACGCCTCGCGCGCGAGCGCGATCTTCTCGTAGCCACCGTAGGAAACGGACATCGAGCCGCTGCTGTCCACGAGAAGTATAATCGCCATATTCGGCGAGAGAGCGTGCCTCCTGAAGTCCATCGTTACCGGCAGCGCCTCTTCGATTTTCGTCTTGTAGTAGCCGCCCGGGCCGAAACTGTCCTCGCCTCCGATCATGATCAGTCCGTGCCCGAAATCGCGCACCGCGGCTGCAATCTGATCCATCTGCATTTCGCCGAGATGATGCGCGGGGATAGAAGAAAGGACAACGGTATCGTAGGAAAGCCATTCGGGAAGGCTCGTCGGCAGCGACTGCGCGTTGAGCCTTACCGTGTCGATCTCGTGTGCATTGAGAGTATTGTCGAGAACGCCCGTATCGGAAGGATCATCGCTAGCGATCAGGACGCCCGCGCGCCCCGCGACGCGCGTGAAGGCAAAAGCGCGGTTATTTTCAAGCGTCGTGTCGGATTCCGCTTCAATTGCGACTGCAAAGCTGTGGAAACCCGGCTCAAGCCCGCTTACCGGAAAGCTGAAGGAGTTCTTGCCGCTGTCGAGCGCGATCTGAGATTCGCCGAAATACTCGCCATCAACAAGAAGAATCACCCTCGCATTCTGATCAACCGTGCTCGCAAACACCATTCGGAGGCCCACGGTCTCTCCCTCACCAACGCCGGACGGCGCATAAAGCATATCTATCTCGGCCTCGTCGTCGTACTCGGGTGAAAGCTGAACGGTAACGAGGTCCACGCCTTCCTGAACGGCATTCATCGCCTCTCCCACAACGTCGCCAAGATTCTCCGCCCCGTCGGTTATCAGAACGACGCGCTTCATGATGCCGGGCGGAAGGCTCGTTGCGGCAAGCCTCAAACCGTCCGCAAGGTTCGTATAATTGCCCGCGATTTCACTCTCGCGCGTGAGCACCATCGCCGGTGAAATCGCGCTTGCAGGAAAAAGCTCGATGGCACCCTCCTTGCCCACCGCGACCAGCCCGACGAGATCGTCCTTCGGCTTGTCCTTGATCGTTTCCGCGATGCGCGCAAGGGCATCATCTCGCAGATCAGCGGGGATGCTGTCGGAAACATCCATAACGAACATCACGCCCATGCGATCTACAGGACGGCTCCACCGCGCGCCCGCGAGTGCCAAAACGAGAAGAACAAGGATGATCAGGCGTATTGCAAGCGACAGAACACGCTGAAAACCTGAAAGGTGTGAAAAGGAGTGCTTCGCCCAGAGATATATCGGTACTGCGAGAAGAAGCAGCCAAAGCGCGTTTGGATAGAGAATCGTCATCCGCAATCAACCATTCTTGTCGGAATCATCACAGGATAATTCTACCAGCTTTCGGACTGCCTGCCCAAAACTGCGGAAGGATCACGATACAGTATGAGATTGATCTGGGTAGTAATTGCTCGCTCATTTAGAAAAATGCAGAAATGCCAAATGCCCGGCAGATCGTGCATAATGGAAATGAGCCAAAAGAATTTGACTAATTAGCCTCGGCGAGTGTAGAATAAAGTTGATTATTCCCATTACTGAACTCCCCGCCGGGGTTGAGTTCAAATCGAAGGGTTATTCAAGTGGACCGCATCGTCGGCGTCTTCGCCGGTTCAAAAAGCGATATTCCAAGACTTGAAAAAGGACTTGGCATTCTCGATGAACTAGGCATATCGTACAGACTTACGATATGCAGCGCGCACCGCGATCCTGAACGGCTCAGGGAATCCGTGAAGGTTTGCGAAAAGGAAGGCGCTGTCGTCTACATAGCCGTCGCAGGTCTCGCCGCTCACCTGCCGGGCGTGATAGCCTCGATGACGATCAAGCCGGTTATCGGGGTTCCGATCGACGCGGCTCTGGGCGGACTCGATTCGCTGCTTTCCATCGTTCAGATGCCGCCGGGTGTACCGGTCGCAGCAGTGGGAGTTGACAATTCACGTAACGCCGCGCTTCTTGCAGCTGAAATTATTGCAACGAGCGACGGGAATGTCGCGGAAAAGCTCTCCCTTTTCCGCGAGAAGGCGCGCGATTCCGCGCGCGCGGACAATCAGGCGCAAGGCGGATCTTAAGAATCACCCCAATAAGATCCCGTCGCCAAATGTGATTTAAGTCTCCATCAATCTAATTTTTCGGAGTGATTTGAATGATCGAAAGATACACACGCACGAATATGAAGCGTATCTTCAGCGAACAGAACAAGTTCAAGTGCTGGCTGGATGTAGAGCTCGCGGCAATCAATGGATGGGAGTCCTTGGGGCGCATCCCAAAGGGAACCTACAGCCGCATCAAGAAAAAGGCCAAGTTTACACTGCGCGGCATCCAGGAAGTTGAAAAGGTGACCAATCACGATGTCGTTGCATTCACAACCGAGGTTGCAAAGCATGTTGGCGAAGATTCGAAGTGGATTCACCTCGGACTTACATCGAACGACATTGTGGATACCGCGCAGGCTCTTATCCTCAAAGAAGCATCGGACGCGGTAATCGGCGAAGTCGAATCGCTGATCAAGGTTTTGAAGGATCTCGCCCTCAAGCACAAGGACACGATAATGATGGGCAGAACGCACGGGGTTCATGCCGAGCCGACCACATTCGGCATCAAGATCGCCGTCTGGTACGACGAAATGCAGAGGAATCTCGCGCGCCTTAAAGATGCACGCGATGGTGTTGCGGTGGGCAAGATGAGCGGCGCCGTCGGCAATTTCGCACACTGCCCACCCGCCCTCGAAGAAACGGTGATGAGGGATCTCGGCATCAAGCCCGCACCAGCATCGAGCCAAGTTGTTCAACGAGACAGGCATGCGACGCTTATGTTCTCGCTCGCAGTGCTCGGTGGAACGCTCGAAAAGATCGCCGTCACGCTGCGCGGGCTTCAACGCTCGGAGATCGCAGAGATACTCGAACCGTTCGCAAGGGGCCAGAAGGGATCGAGCGCAATGCCTCACAAGCGGAACCCGATCACTCTCGAAAGAATTACGGGGCTCTCAAGGCTCCTCCGAGGAAACGCACTCGCGGCGTGTGAAAACCAAGCGCTGTGGGACGAGCGCGACATCAGTCACAGTTCGGTCGAGCGCGTGATTCTTGCGGACAGTCTTACTACGGCAGACTACATACTCGACAAGATGATATTCATACTCAGAAACCTTGACGTGAATACGCGAAGGATGGAAGAGAACATCCGCGCTACGAAAGGGCTTCACTTCAGCCAGACCGTGCTTTTGAAACTAATCGAGAAAGGGCTAATGCGTGAGAAGGCTTACGAAATCATCCAGAGAAACGCTATGAAAACCCATACAGACGACTCACCGTTTTACGACAACCTCCTCAAGGATAGCGATCTCATCGGCGTGCTTGATCGGAACGAGCTTGCAGAATGCTTCAGCAACAGACATTTCACAAGATACGCCGATTACATACTCGCACGGGTGGGGATCATCGAAGGATTCAAGGATGGAAAGCTCACCCCGCACGGCGAGTCCCGCAGGTCGAAGCAGGAAGCCAAGCCTTCTGCGCCCCGACCTGCACCCGCAGCAGCCCGACGCAAGGAGATAGTACCTTACAAACCCGTCGACCGGTCATTACCCAAGCGCGAAGATGCCAAACGACCGGTTGCAGGCGTGCGCGACGAAGAGGCCGCGGATTTATCAGAGCCGAATCGTGAGCGCCCGCCGGAACCACGGAGAACTACAAGGCGCAAGCCTGCAAGGACCCGCACATCTCCCGGCACAAGCACCAAGCACCAAAGGCAGCCCGTTGACAAGCATCGCTCTGGAAACGAGCCGAGCAAACGACCTCCCGCTGAAAATCCCGCAGAAGGTAATAATCGCGAATCTCAGCAGTTTGACGACTGGCGGAAGTCCACTGGAAGGAGAAGCGCTGTGGACGCGAACTTCAAGGGCATGCCAAACTTGAGGCCGAAAAGGAAAAGGTAGGATCACCTTCCGAGGGCATTCTCACTCGGCATTCCCGCGAAAGACAAGGGATATCGTCCGAGCGTTAATGCGCGCGGCTTCAATGCCTGTATAATTGTTATGTGGCAGGTCGAATAACCGAGGAAAACTGGCCGGCAATGCTCCTTGAGCTTTGGGCGGCGACGGACTGGTCGAGATTCCAGTTGCGGCGCGGGATGCGCGATTACATCCGCGCGTCCATTTTCGGTGACTGGTGCGAGAAACTGCTCGTACTCAACGACGTTCCGTCTACAATCCGTCTGCCTGCAATCGATTTCGCCAGGCTCTCGTTCGCCGATATCGATCTGGGCGCGCTCTCGCATCAACATCCCCTCCTCACGATTCGCTCAGATGACGCGAAAACGCCGGAAGCACTCGCGGCGGCCCTTGCCAAGGGTTCACGTTGGGAAGAGCGCGTGCCATCGCTCATACGATTCGCCAGAGCACTCGCGGGAATTGAAACCGCGCTGTCGGATTCCGGACTGCCGCCGCTCTGGCCGCGCATCATTCTTTCCCTAGGCGAAGAAATTGCACTGTCTCCAGTGGCAGCGCCAGACGAGGATCACATCGCGGGCGAGCTTGCGGCGTTGCTTGAAACTACGGATATCGACATAAAACTCGCGCCGAGCGTGCTTGCTCCGCTCGATGAAATCGGTGTCGGCGGAAAAATCGTGGTCCTTTCGCACTTCGATCCGCATGGGTTAAGCGGACTTGCCCCGACCGTTCGAACTCTGCGTAAAGCGGGTTTCCCGGTAGAAGCAGTCTCGAGCTACGAAACAACAGGCGATTACGCCAGGCTCTGGAGAAGAGTCGTGCGAAGGTACTACGATGATCCCGCAACTGCCGCGATAGTCCTCACCGATCTTTCCATTGACAGCAGGCATCCGGAGCGGTGCCGCGAATTCGCCGCCGAAGCAAACCAGGGCAGCAAACCGGTAATCTGGATCGACCACCACAGGGATACGCTGATGGAGGCCAAGAACCTTGCAGGCCGGATGGTCAGGCTGCATCTGACAAGTGTGCTCGCAACCAACCTTGCGGAGAAAATTGACGCGCGTGAAATAGAAATCCTCGCAATGGGCGCGCTCGGTGACAAGGATCCGTACAGCCTTTGGGCCATGGAAGAGTGGCGAAAAGCGGGAAAACTTCAGGATCTAAACGATATTCTTGCAGGTGTAGAACGGTCGATCGACCTCGTTGCTCCGCCCGGAAGAATTCTAAGGAAGGCTGTCAAGGAATTCGATATCGATCCCTTTGAAAACGTCAGGGAAAGGATAATCCGCTCGGACTCGAAGTTTCTCGCCAGGCTCGGCAAAGAATCTCGAAAGCGGCCACTTACGCTTGTAGATATTGCTGCTTTTCCTGTGGAAGCAATGGACGAGCTGCCAGAGCTTTTCGACGAATGGAACGCTCCGAGCAAAGGCGCGCTCATCGTTTCGGGTGCGGGAAGCGGTCAGAAGCGGGGAGACTGGGAAATGCGGGAGCGGGTGGTCGTATTCAATGAACGGCCCGAAACTGCGGGCAGATTCTGGTACTCGATCCTAGAGCGCGCGATGGATGAATGCGGTTCTGATTCTCTGGGACGTCTCATCGCTCCCTATGCAGTTGCATGCCGAAAACTCGACAGAGGCAGGATGAACCTTCTCTTCCTAACCCACCACAATGCCCCGCACGCCCCGGATGCGAGGCTCTTTCTCCCTCAAAAATATCAGCAAAAGTGGATCGGGCATTCGCGCGCGTTCTGGCTCGACGCCGACGAGGGCAAAGAAAAAAGGTTGATCTCTCTTGTCGCTGCAAGGATCAACAGGTTTATGAACCGGGCTTTCCCGCTTGTGCAATAATGTACCGAGCTTCTGAATCAAGCGATTGATGTGAGGTGCGCGACGTGAATTTGAATGAGACGGTATTTGTGTTCGATGTAGGCGGTAGTGCGGTAAAAGCCGGAGTGGTAAGTCCAGACACCGGCGATTTCGTGAAGCACGTTGAAAATCTCGATATTGCAACCGCTTCGGCGTACGAATTCGCTAAAGCCCTGCCCGATGCGATCGAGTTGCTTGCAAAGGATATCGACAACTTCAAGCCGGCAGGGATTGGCATAAGTCTGGCAGGTCTCTGCAAGGACGGCATAGTGGTCGAAGCGCCGAACCTCAAGTGGTTCAATGCTCCGCTCGTCGTGATGGTGAAGGATGCAATGAAAAACGTCGGGCATAACCTGCCGATATCGCTCGAAAACGACGGCGACTGTTTTGCACTGGGCGAGTGGAAGTACGGCGTTGCGAAGGAATACCGCGATATCCTGGGCATTACGCTCGGAACTGGCATCGGCGGCGGGTTCATCATAGATGGCAAAATTTTCCGCGGCGGAATGGGTTTCAGCATCGAACCCGGCCACATCAAGGTGAACTACGAGATTGACACACCGCCATGTGGATGCGGTGGACGGTACTGCCTTGAGGCCGGTACGGGCGCGGCAGGCATCGTTCACACCTACAAGGTTAAGGGTGGCAGCGTTGACGAAAACACGACTGTGCTAGATATCGCGGCGCGCGCCGAAGAAGGCGAGGAAATAGCGCAGGCGCTTTTCAGGCGGATCGGACGCAGGCTGGGCATCGGGCTTGCAGGGCTTTCCAACCTTCTCAACCCCGAAGCAGTCGTCATCGGCGGCGGGGTGAGCAGCGCGCGAAAGTTCATCGAGCCTTCACTCAGAAGCATGCTCGAAAGCGAAACGCTCGTCAGCATCCGCGGGAAATCGGTTCTCCTCTGGAGCGAGCTTCTGAACAAGGCGAATTTGCTGGGCGCCGCAGCAATGGTGGCGAAGCTGTAGCTACTTTTCGCTTTTTCCCTTTGCCTGTTTCTTACTTTTGCCGGATTCTGGCTTCCGCGGTACGTTCTTGGCGCTTCGCGTTTTCCGCTTCTTTCCTGATCCTTTCTTTGCCTCCGAGGAAGCTTTTTTTGCGCGCCTTTTCTCCGCGCGTATCTTTTTCTTCTCAAGCTCCCGAAAGTTAACTGAAGGAATAAGAAATGGTTCCATACCCATAGCAGATGTATTGCTTAGAACAATCCCGCGTAGTGAGGAATAAGTCATAGGCAGGCAGTTTCCCGGAAGGGTATTGTCGATCGTATCTTTGGTTGCCCCCTCATCAAACTCAAAAAAGGCTGAGGCTCTTACATCGAGTTTAATCGGTGCAATGGTGGTTTGCTGCACGAGCTTTATTTCCATTGCAACCTGATGTAGGAGCGGGTTTTCGTTGTTTACTAAGAACGTATAATCAACGTGAAAGCGAGGCTTGAATGCCTTGTTCATCTCAAGAATTTCCGCAGAGAATCTCCAGATTACCAGCTTTCTAAGCTGCACAATTGCTTTCGAAGTCAATTGCTTCACCTCCTACATCATCGCCCGCAAACTGAGGTACAGTAATTTCTTGGTAATTACTCAAGCTTATTTCCTTTTTCATGCGGGGATATGCGAATTCAAATTCAAATTCGAGAGCATCAGCAAGCTTCTGAAGCGTCAGAAGTGTCATATTGCTGTATGTACCAGAAAGAAGCTGGGAAATGTAGGGCGGTTCAACACCCATTCTCCGCGCAAGCTCGGCATGAGTAATGCCAAGGCTGTCGATTCTCTCCACACATACGTCAATGAACCCGAACGCTCTCCATTCAGCCTTGAATTCCGGCGTGTTTTCCAAATCCTTGATGTACTGCTTGAAAGAACTATCCATCCTTACATACCTCCTCGGCAAGTCTCCTTGCCTTCTGAATGTCTTCGGCATTTAGCTCACCACGCTTCTTTTCAACCAAGTGAAAAATGATGATGTCGGTGCCGCGTTCACAGCAAAGAAGTCTCACCTGGCCCTTCTTTATCTCCCATATCGAGGGTTTGCAGCTGTCTACTTTCTTGTAGATATGTGCAGAATGCCTGATCTGACTGTTATCCATACTTGCAAGCATTTTCAGAGTTGCGTGCATTACCGCCGCGCTAGGTCGAGTTCTACCCACCATCCACCTTTGCAACTTACTTCTACCACCGAGAACGGAAATGGTGCGATACTCGCCAGATACCCAAATTTCCAGATTTGCACCCTTTCCAAGTTCCAATGCCATCAAAGAATGATACCCCATCGTGCGGAAAATGTTAAGTTAAAACTTAAGGTTAAGAAAAATACTCGCACTGCAAGTAATTTGTTGATAACAAGCAAATATGCGCGAAGCGGAAGGCCGTGCTGAATGTCGAACTTGACATTAGTTATTCTCTCTAGCTCATCCTTTCTATCTGCACGAGCAGGTCTTTGAAGATGAAGTTGTGGAACGGAAGGAACGCGTACCAGTAGGCATGCCCCAGGATGGTTTTCGTATCGAACCACGCCGCGACCGTTAGCAGCCGTTCCCCGTCGAGTCCTGCTCGGCGCCGCTCGGCATTCTTACTACTGAAACCAACGCCGCCCGCGGCAGAACCCTCATCTGCGCTGGATTCGTTCTCCATTATATTGAATTCGAGCCAGGCCTTCCCAGGAAGCTTCATCTCGGCACGCAGCAGCAGTCTTGTATCGGGTATCAAATCCTCGACCCGCCAGAAATCGATCACATCGTTCACCGCCAGCCTTGACTGGCTCCTGCGCCCGCGCGCTATTCCCACGCCGAAGAACAGTTGGTCGATCACACCCCGCACCCTCCACAGCCAGTTGCTGTTGAACCAGCCGGACTTTCCGCCAACAGCGGAGATTGACTCGAAAAGCGAGGATGCGTCCTTGTTCGTGCCAAGCGCATATGATGCAAGGTACCTGGGCTTCGGCTTAACTTCGTGGAGTTTCATCGCGAGTTCGTGTGAAGGCGGATAAGCATCGCTCCACCTCGTATGGATGCGATCCTGCTGCTCACGCGTCAGCGCGCGCACAACCGCTTCCTTGTAGCTGAGCGGCTTGAACGGAACGAATTTCCTTATCTCCTCGTTGCCGCAGATGACTTCGTCCCGTAGTCCCTCCATAAGGCAGGAGATGATTTGATCGGGCAAGGGTGTTATCAGGCTCGCGATGTATGCATTCAGCCCGATGCTTGAAATCGGGGATGGGATGAACACCGCTTTTCGTCCGATTACCCGGGCGAAACTTCGGAGCATTGCCTCGTACGAAAGCACGTCCAGTCCGCCGATGTCGAACGATTGCGCCTTCGTAACAGGCGTCTCCAGAACGCCCACGAGGTACTTGAGTACGTCTCGAATGCCGATCGGCTGGCACAGATTCCTCGCCCACCTGGGAACAGGAAGCACCCGAAGAGTTGACACCAGGCTGTGAATGATCTCGTAGGATGCGCTGCCCGATCCGATGATTATTCCGGCACGGAGCACGGTAACGGGCACATTCCCCGCCCTTAGCTCCCTTGCAACGGCCATCCGATTCCTGAGGTGGCGCGAATGGCTGATGTGCGTTTCGCCGAGCCCGCCCAGGTAAATAATGCGCGACAAGCCTTCTTCTTCCGCGATGTCCCTGAAGTTTGCAGCCGCGCGGATGTCGGCCTTCTCGAACTCCTCAGGACCGAGAAGTAGCGAGTGGATCAAGTAGTACGCCGCATAGACGCCGCGGAGCGCACCCCGCAGGCTATCCTTGTCGAGCGCATCGGCAACGACAACCTCGGCCTCGGGCCATAGCTCGGCGGTGATTTCCGGCTCCCCGCGCACCATCAGGCGTAGGGAGTAACCCCGCGCTAGAAGCTCGCGGATAAGCCTGCCGCCGATGTAACCGGTCGCGCCCGTAACGAGAATTGTCCCAAGCTCCGGTGCAGGCCTGGACGGAAGATCGGCGCAAAAAAGATCACGCGCGTCTCCATTAACCGACTGAGATGCCGGCAGAGACGCCAACGAATCCTTTTCCAAACTGCGACTTTCGTTATCCTCGGTCATTGATTCACGCGTAATCCAGAAAAATGCACCCCCCCCCTTGTGAAAACTGTATCATTCTTTCGGCCAAATTATTGTGCCGGCCGATTTCTCATGAAAATACGCGCCTTCGACTGGATTTGCTCGTCGCTTCTGCAAGAGCAAGGGTGAGGAATTTGAGCAATGGGGAGGTAGGAGTGGAGGGTTTGGTCTTGACAAACCACCCAGAATCGGATATCATTCCCTCGCGCTCCTGAATCAAGCACTTCCTGCTTGAGATTTGAGAGATGCAGTGGAACTATCCCTTAATAGCCAAATCGGAGGCGAATCGATGCAATCTACACAAACGGGATGTTGTTTATTGAC
>JAGGVC010000102.1 GCA_021158185.1 bacterium
GCCAGATAGAACCGTGCGAAGCCGAATCCGAATGAATGAGCTTTTTCTTCTTTGAGAGTGACGTTGATCTGCTTTGAGAGAAATTCGCTGCCGCTGCCGCCTATCTCAGGGAAAGCGTTGTTCGCGATCAGGTCGCTGAATCCTGAGACAAATTCGACGGGCGTTTCGGTTGCCACGGCGATTATGTATTCAAGCCCTTCCGCAGGCGCGCCGAGCGTCCATTCGTATGTTGCATCAGCAGCGGGGAATACCACGCTTTGCCCAGCCCGTATGAAATTATCGCGCGCCCCCATATTCGGGAAAATCACTTTCGCGCCGCCCGTCTTGCTGATGTTGAAGATGTAAAGGTACGAATCCCGCTCGACTGTTACCTTAATCGACAGGTTTTTGCCAAGGTGATAGACAGGAGTATCGCCCTCTTCGTTGAGTGCGACCTTTACTCCGAATTCGCTGTTTTTCATGAGCGCGTTCGGATCGCCCTTGAAATCCCCCATCGCATCGAGCATTTCTTGAGGAACGAGGCTCTCGCCGCCGAGCGAAGGCACATCGCCTGTCAGCGCGTATACGCAATCGCAAGCCATATTGATAATGGTATGGAGGTACGCGTCCCTGCCTGTAGAAGCTGTATCGGGCAGGAGTATCTCGCCTGTTTCACAGTCCACAAGGCGCGTTGATATGATTATCGTGTTTGAATCCTCTACGATTTCGCCCATCAGAAGATAAGCCGCACCAGTAATTTTGCCGACATTGACAACTGCTTCCGGATCAACAAAGCCGCTCAACTGCAGATGCTGCTCGGAAAGGAGGTCTTCAAGCCTTGCGCGCTCCAGCACTGTGATTTTTTCCGAGCGTGCAAGCTGTGCTGCAAAGAGCGAGGCGCAAATAACGCCGTCGAAATCTCCGCTTACGGCAAACGGCAGAACAGCGATTCTGAGCGGTTTATCTTCGGTGGAAACGTTGTTCGCACCAGCTCCCGCAAGCAGGACCAGGAATAGAAACGCAAGCACGCAATAACCTGTTGTTCTCATAACTCATCTCCACGAATGTTGATGCACAGCTACATTATGACCAGTTTTGCGCCATGGCGATTTCCGTAGTTTCAGCTCGCGGTTACATGAAGCTGAATTCAGTGCCTTTGCCGAGTTCCTTTGCCCGTTCGTAAACGAATCTTGCCGTGCTCAGATCCTGCACGGCAAGTCCTACACTCTTAAAGAGCGTGATGTCGTCGTTGGTTTCACGTCCGTTAACCTTGCCGCTCACCACTTCGCCCAATTCGCCGACGACCTTATCGAAGTCCCATTTTCCTTCATTCGCGGGAATCATCAGATCGCCCGCTTCGGCTTTGCAGGATTCGATATGATCGCAGATGACACGCGACCTGACGACCGTTTCGGCATCGATCTCCCGCATATTCGGTGTATGCGCGCCGATGCCGTTTATGTGCACACCGGGCTTGAGCCAGTGCCCATCAATAATCGGCTCGGCTGCACTCGTGGCAAGCGTAAGGATATCGGCGCGGCGCACGGCTTCTTCCGAGCCTTCCGCAACTTTGGTTGTGATTCCCGTAAGCTTTGCAACATCTTCGGCGAACGCCTGCTTTTTCTCCGGACTGTCGATGCTGACGACCAGGCATTCCGTAAGCGACGGTGCAGCTTCCGCCACAGCCCAGGCCTGTGTGCGCGCCTGGACTCCGGTGCCGAAAAGCACGTGGGTTTCACTTGTTTTTCCTGCGAGATGCTTGGTCGCAACTCCGCTTGCACCGCCCGTCCGCATTGCCGTAAGGTATCCGCCTTCCATTACGCAGACTGGATCCCCGCTGGCCATATCGAGAAGAACAATCGTACCGAGCACGTTTGGTATCCCGAACTTTGTGGGGTTGTCCTTGTAGACCGTTACGATTTTCGCCCCCAGTGCGCCGATATCACCGATCATTGCAGGCATAAAAAGTGCCAGTCCTTTTTCTGCTTCAGCCTTGATTGGAGTTCTTACCGGCATAACCGCACCGCCGGACGATAGCGCGGCAAAAGCCTTTTCAAGCATTTCGATAGTGCCCTTCATATCGAGGACGGATTCAACATCAGACCGAGAAAGCAAAAGCGCCATAACAATCTCCTTTAAGAGTATCAACGGTATTGCGTCGAGAGCGCAGCACCTGCGCCAAACGGACGCGATAAGTCGTTTCGATTATGCCAGATGTACGCTGTTCGGTCAAACGTTCGAAAAAAGCAGCAATTTGATAACGAATCGTTCAAGCTGCCTAATTCAGCGGCCCGATTCTGTTTGGTGGCCAGAAGATGAAAAGAGCCCTTCCGATTACGTTATCTACTGGGAGAAAGTCCCAACTGTGGCTGTCCTTGCTGTTGTTTCGATTGTCGCCAAGAACAAACAGATAGCCTTCAGGCACGGATACTTCCTCGTAATGATAAGCTGGGGGTTCTGCGATGTAGTCTTCTTCGAGCTGCTTGCCGTTAATCCAGACTTTTCCGTTTTTGACGAGTACCTTATCGCCGGGAAGTCCGATCACGCGCTTGATATAATCCTTTTTCTCCTGTCCTTCACCAGCTTCGGGCGGGGGCTTGAAAATAATGATATCTCCATGCTCAATTTCTCCCACCTTCAAGACAAACGAAATTTTGTCTGCAATGAGCCTGTCGTGGACGAGTAGCGTCGGTTCCATCGAGCGGCTCGGTATATAAAACGCTGCGACAATAAAAGTACGAAGGAAAAAAGCAATCACGAATGCCATCACAAGTGTTGGAATCCAGTCGTATATTAGAGACTGCCAGTGACTGGGGTAGAAAGTCAGCTCGGCTCTCAAGCCTTGCTCGCCAACGATCCTGCAGAGACAAGGTTTTTTCGCACTGAAAATAGTTAGCGAATACTCCTTCTGGCCAGGGGGAAGTATGACCTCCCGAAGAACCTCGTTATCTCTGAAGCTGCCGCGTGAAATCCGAATCTTGTTCTGCTTTTCGAGCGGTTTGGGATAGGAAATTCTAAGGTTGGAATGAGCCTTGCCGTTTGCAAGTATTCTGCTTGGAGAGAATTCCACGCGCGGTGCGGTGCCGTCATCCTTTTTTCCGCTGTTCGGCTTTCGAAAAATCATACTTGCTTCTTGCCTGTGTTACCGCGTTTCTCTTTGAGGATGGTTCCCTTGCCGACGCGGTCGCGAAGGAAATAAAGCTTGCTGCGTCTCACCTTGGAGCGTCGGACGATATCAATTTTGGATACTTTCCGCGAGTGAATGAACCACGTTTTTTCAACGCCGATGCCACTTGATAGTTTTCGCACTGTGAAGGTCTTTGAAAGCCCCTTGCCCCGAACCCGGATTACGGTTCCTTCAAAGATCTGCACGCGCTCTACAACGACATCCTTGCGTTCCTTGCCCTTGGCGGCTATTCGGTGAATCTTTTTCATGCCTGCTGCGGCGCCGGGGGCCGTTTCGTAGATATTCACGTGGACGCGAACCAAGTCGCCAGGTTTTACGTCGGGCACCTCATCCTTAAGAAGGGTTTCCTCGTAAACCTTGACCTTGTGATACCACTCTTGTTTTCTTTCCTTGCTCATCATCAACCTCGCAGCCGGAATTCGAATATACTATCTGTGCTCGCGCCCATAAGCCAGCAGCAGACGACATCCGTCGTCGCGCAATTGGACACGAAATGCAAGCATATGTTCAATTTTCCTCATGTTCGCCATATCTATCACAGAAACGCTTCCACAAATCAGGACGCTTTTCCTTCGTTACCCGCATCGCTTCCATCCTGCGATGACGGGCTACAGCGTCGTGGTCACCCTTCAGGAGAACGCCGGGCACGCGCATGCCTTTGAAATTCTCCGGTCTTGTGTATTGGGGATGTTCGAGAAGCCCGTCCACGAAGCTTTCGTTATTGTGGCTGTCCTCGTTGCCAAGAACACCGGGAATTCGCCTGACAACCGCATCGGTGATCACCATTGCAGCAAGCTCTCCGCCTGACATCACGAAATCTCCGAGCGAGACTTCCATATCTACGAGATGGTCGATTATCCTCTGGTCCACTCCCTCGTAACGACCGCAGAGAATCGCAAGCCTGGGAAGAACTGCAAGCTCGTCTGCCGTAACCTGGGTGAATTCTCTGCCATGAGGGGAGGTATACACAAGAAATGGTTTCCCCCCCTCTTCGTCGGCAAGGCTTTCTGCTGCAAGCCAAACCGGCTCGGGCATCATCACCATTCCAGGCCCGCCACCAAACGGTACATCGTCAACACTTGCGTGTGGATCACCTGCAAAACTCCGGATGTCTACAGATTTTCCGGAGACAATTCCTGAATCCACTGCACGCCTGACCACACCGAATTTGAAAACGGTCTCGACAAACGCCGGAAAGATGGTCAGAATGCTAATTTCCATAAGAAGCTCTGTCGCTAGCAGGTTATTCAGGTGTTACATCTCGCAACCGCGTCCGACAAAATCGGCAACGACCAAGCGGCCAGCCTCAATATCTACATCAAGAACATGCTCGGTACTGAAGACAACGTAAAACCTGCCGTCGGCTCCTTCAACATCAAGGATAGGATTCGCCGGTGTAAATACGAGTTCCTTTACGATTCCGAGCTTACGGCCGTCCTTCATCTCGACCGAAAGCCCTTCGATCTGCCAGGGGAAATACTCCCCCCCCGGTCTGGGTGGAACAAGTGAAACCGGTACTGAGACGATCCACGATTTGTACCGCTCCGCATCGGTTCTGTTATCCAAGCCTTCGAGTCTCAAAAGGAAATCCGTTCCGCGCAGGACTATACTCTCGGATATAGCCATTACAACTTGCCCTGTTTTCTCGTCGGTAAGCAGGAACCAGGTGTAGCTTTTTAGCGTCTCCGGTCTGTCCGTAATATACGCGCACTTCAATGTACCGCGAACTCCATGCGCACCACGCACGAAGCCCAAAGTCACGAGCATATTAGCTCAGCAACTCGATGGTGATCCGCTTGTTCTCGCGGCCGGCAGCAGCCTTTACGAGAGTGCGGAGGGCATTGATGATACGTCCATCGCGCCCGATCACCTTTCCAACATCCGATTCATGTACCCGGAGTTCGAGGATAGCCGCTCGCTCGCCTTCAACCTCGGTTACCACTACTTCGTCCGGGTGATCAACAATCTTCGTGACAAGTGCAACTAATAGTTCCTTGTAATCCGTCATTCGCTTGTCCTCCTCACAGCATGTTTGTCAGCATACGTTGGCGGCTGATACGATAGGATACATCAGTCTTCCTTCGCGTTTTCCGCCTTTGACTTGCTCTTTTTCTTCGGTAGATACTTGGATGGCAGATCGATGTCAGTGTACTTTTTGATAAGCCGTGCAGTAGTTTCGGTGGGAATTGCGCCGTTGTCCAGCCAGTGACGAACTCGATCCGCGTTTATCGTTACTTTCTCCGGATCAACGTGGGGATTGAAAAAACCCAAGTTTTCCAAGTATCTGCCTTGGCGCGGGCTGCGCTGTTCCTTCGCAACGATCCTGTAATACGCCTGCTTCCTCTTTCCAACTCTGAAAAGTCTGATCTTAACAGCCATTCAAATCCTTCCACAAAAAAATCTTGGCCATGCCAATACACGCGAACCTACTGGCCTGAGCCGAAAATTATAACACTTCCGAATTCCTTTGTAAAGAACTCACTGCGTGTCCGGAATCGAAGTCAACCGGGTGCCGTAAGCCAGACGGGATTTCAAGTAATGGCCAGCGCGTTCTCATTGATTATTATATTACCAACTACTCTTCCAGGCGGTCGTTCTCCCTGAAACATATTAATCCCGGATAGCAAATACGTGTCGAACCGTACCATTGTATATGAGTTCGAGAGGGTTAAATGCTCAACTAATGCATGATAGGAAATTTATGCTATTATTCAAGCTCGGTTGCGGGAGTATTTCCCGATTGTTACTTCGCCGAAAGCGAAGCATCGGAAAGTAATTTGAGGTTTCAGGATGGACATTTTTGTTGGTAATTTGAATTATGCATCCACGGAAGATGCAGTTCGTGAGTTGTTTGAAGAATATGGAGAGGTAGCTTCGGTTAAGATCATCAGCAATCGGGAGACCGGACGTTCGCGCGGTTTTGGTTTTATCGAAATGCCTAACGAAAGTGAAGGCAAAGCTGCAGTCGAAGCGCTGGATGGCAAGGAATTGGACGGCAGGCAGATCAGGGTAAGCGAAGCTCGCGCGAAGCCGGACAGCGGCCAGGGACGAGGTGACAGAAGTGAATTTGGCGGTGGCTCGTCAGAGCAGGATCGCTAATAAGTCCAGATCGCCGATTACCTAATACCAGATTCGCGTACCTTGTGGTCGTGCTCTGGCATTCATTTGTAGCCTTCCGTTGGACAAAGGTCGCTAGAAATCAGAAATATAGACTGAATATATTCTGCGAATGCGCGTGGTTGTAAGACGCATATGAGGAAGAAGGCGTGGAAGGAACCTGGGCCGATTGTTGCATCCCACGATCCGTGGTTTGTCAGGCGCGGCTTCGTGGCAAATCCTGTTCTTGTGAAAGACCTGCGGATGTTCAAGCGCCACCTTCTCGGACTTCCCAAAGTTGTAAGGGCTGTTTCGGCATCTCTGATTCTCGCTCCACTTGTACTGAGCGCGCTTACAATCGCAATTATGGGTTCATTCCTCGGCTTGGTTTTCGAGCCTTGGCATATCGGGCTTGCGTTTGCCTGCGCAGGTACGCTTTTTTCCGCGTCGCTGCTGTACGCTCTTCGTCCGTTTGGCTTTCCATTTCTCGGTGTTGACGAAAACAATGCTGATTTTGAGGCGATTAGGCTGGCAGGGCTTGGCCCAAGAGAGATAGTAGCTGCGAAGGCCCCATTTTGCATCCCTGTTCTGATAGTGTTTTCTTCGATAATGTGCGTCATTATTACCGCCTTTCTGCACCCCGCGATCGCCGAAAAAGTCTTTTTGCTTAGGTCTTGGTGGGGAGTAGCCTCTCCCGAAAAATACATCGAGCATGGCATGCTAAGTGCGGGGATGCTGTTTCTCTATTTTGCAGCTGCTATTCTCGTTGGAGGATGGCTCGCATATTGGACTCTTATGGCCATATTGAACATCGGAAGCAGCAATTACATAAGATGGATATTGATAATAGTCTGGCTTGTCATATGCTACTTTATATGGACGATTGACAGCTATTCTTACTTTTCGAAGAAGGACTGCTCAGGATATTATCTTAATTCCATAACGCCGTATGCAGCGGTTTATATGGCCGCGTGCGGGCTTTATGCAAGGCCGCTGAAAGGAAACCTTATGCCCTATTTTGCGTCGCGGCGTATACCTAATGAACCATCCTTCTATATATGGGGAGAGCACTTGCCGCAGCGCGAAGCGAGAAAGGTATTTTTGAGGGATTTCTCCGTTCTCGTGCTCATTCAGCTGCTTCTGGCATATTTGCTTCGGATCGGTGTTACTTGGAACATAAAACGGCGGCTCGAAAACTGGCCGGTTAAAACTGGAATAAACTGGAATAAGAGCGAATACGGAAGATAAAGGCGATTTGCCTCAGGAAAAAGCTTGACGCCGAGCGCTAAGATGTTAGAATCAATGGACAGGGTGCCGCTTTCCCCGGCTTGGGTCAAACGAAGGCGGGTTTTCAATGTTGATGGGTCAACCGCTCCCGTACGCGGTTGCTTGCATTGTTTGACTAGCTTCAAGGAGGCATCTTGGAATGAGAGAGAATGTAATCATCATCGGAGCCGCAGGCCGCGACTTTCACAATTTCAACACGTTCTTCAGAGACAACGAGCGCTACAACGTCGTTGCGTTTACTGCGAGCCAGATTCCGTTCATCGACGATCGCAGATACCCGCCCTCGCTGGCAGGTGCTCATTATCCGGAAGGCATTCCCATTACCCTTTTCGAGCGGATCGAGGAGCTGATCGCCGAGAACGATGTAACCACGTGTATATTCAGCTACAGCGATATTTCGTATCAAGCGATGATGGGAATCGGCAGCCGGGTAATGGCTGCAGGCGCTAATTTCACGGTCCTCTCACAGGCGCAAACGCAGATCGCTTCGCTCAAGCCTGTGATAAGCGTGGTTGCCGTGCGAACCGGCTGTGGGAAATCGCAGACTACAAGGCGCGTTGCAGAGATTCTACAGAATGCCGGAAAGCGAATCGCAGTCATAAGGCATCCCATGCCCTACGGAGACCTTGAAGCTCAGCGCGTCCAGAGATTTGCCGCAATCGAGGATTTGAAGAAGCACAAGTGCACGATCGAGGAGATGGAGGAATACGAGCCGCACATCGCAGCGGGAAATGTGGTTTTTGCAGGCGTGGATTACCTGGATATTGTTCGTGCAGCCGAAGCCGAAACTGATGTGATTTTATGGGACGGCGGAAACAACGATTTCAGCTTTTACGCGAGCGATCTGACGATCTGCGTAACCGACCCGCTCCGTGCAGGAAACGAAGTTACGCATTATCCGGGAGAAGTAAACCTGCGAATCGCTGATGTCGTGATAATCAATAAGGTGGATACTGCATCCTCTGACCAAGTTGCCGCAGTAAGAAAGAACATCGTGGAGCGTGCGCCTGCAGCAAAGATTATCGAGGCGGAAAGCCCCGTGACCGTCGATGATCCCAATGCTGTTAAGGGTAAGCGCGTTCTGGTCGTAGAGGACGGACCGACGCTTACACACGGGAATATGTCGATCGGAGCAGGATATGTTGCTGCCGAATTGTACGGTGCAGCCGAAATTGTTGATCCGAAGCCTTTTGCCGTCGGTTCGATCAAGAGAACATATAAGAAGTTTCCACAGCTGGACAAGGTTATACCCGCACTTGGGTACAGCGATGAGCAGCTTCAGGAACTTGAAGAAACTATCAACGGGGCGACGTGTGATGTCGTTCTCATCGGCACTCCTATTGATCTTTCACGAATTATCAAGATCGATCAACCCGCTGTAAGAGTAAGTTATTCGCTAAAGGAGAGGGAGCCGGAAGCTCTCGAAGCAGCAGTGCTCAGCGTACTTGATGGAGAGAAAAAAGTCTTAACGACCAGCTCAAGCTGATTCGAGAGCTAGAGAATGTAGAAAACATCCCGCAATTCGAGATGAACTGCTCCAACCGATGCTGCATCTCTACTGAGGGAAACATCGTCAGTGACAATTGCAACGGGCTTGTGCTCGAGCTGCGCTTCTTCGATCAGCCTTAGAATCTGCCTGTCACTGGCAGCCTTGTCTGGGGTAGTGCGGCCCGCGCCGGAATGAATACCTAGCTGGCTTTTAATTTTTGCAATGCTTTTATGAGGAGTGTCGAAGACGACATTTACCGGGATGCCGAGCTTGGCGCACAGCGAATCGAGATCGCTGATCAGCAGGTCTCGCGCTGAGCGGAGATCGCGTATGGGATTAGGCTTGTAGCGCCCAATTCTATCCATAATGTTCAATGCATCGAACACAATCAGCGGGGGTGCGCTATCAGGCTTGAAGATATTCTTGTTTGCTCGAACAGCTTCGATTTTTATAAAGTCGTGGGGCAGTTGATCCGCATCCGTTGCTTGAACTGCATTATCTGATCTGCTTAGAGCGGGATCCCAGTCCAGAATCCGGTCTACGACTTTAACATCCGATTCATCATTTGAAGTGTCTTCTTCGTAGGTGTTTTTCTCTGGTTTAACCTGATTTTTTTCCTTTTCCTCGATGGGTTCTTTTTCAGCTTTTTTTTCTGCAATCTTGAACAGCTCAGGTGCACCTGCTTTGAGTTTATCCGCCAGCTTCTCTAGTCGTTTGGCTTCTTTCTTCGCGTTTTCGAGCTCGTCAGAGTGTTGCTTCATCTTCGCCTCAAGGCTTTTTATAGCTTGCAGATCCGACTTTTCGACATCCTCGCCGATTTCATCTGCGATTTCCTGAAGCACGTTGATATAGGCATCACGGGCTTCCTGCTTGGATCTATGATGATCAAGCTCTGATGATAGGGTCTTAAAATCTTCTTCCGCGCCAGCAAGCTTGCCTTGAGCTTCGGCAAGTTTTCTGATAAGCCTTGCGGCAATGAGAACATCTTTGTCCGGAAACTTGTCTGCCATCCCGCACCTCGTAAGAACTCGATAACCCGAGTAACGTATAATTTTATCAAAAAGGAGCAAATAAAACAAATCCTTGCTGAGGGATGTATTGCGGTATAATCAGTCTTTACGGCAAGCACTTACATCTGGAGGAGAAATGCAGGACGGAAGTTACGGAGATAGTATGCTGCACAGGGTCGCTGGCGGTATATTTGCACGAGTGTTTAAGACGGAAGATGGTGAAGTTGCTGGCAAAGCATATGCAGAATTCTATCAAAAGTTCAAAAAGGCATATTTGCATCGATTCGATGAGTTGGCCAGGGAATCCAGTGACTACCGGTATGACGAGATTCTGGGCGATGATGATAAGTCCACGCCACCAGGCGAGGAAGGAGCAACGGAGAGGAAAGCACAGACAGGACAGAATCCTCATTCACCGGATGAATTCGATGATGGCCGGAGCTTCTAGTTTCCTCGCGATTGCTTGGTATCGCGATACCTGTTTCTCTTCGTTCTTCCGGCCTTGCACAGGAAGCAGGTATCAGAATGGCGGCTGCGGGCTTTGCCGGAATATGCATCAGCTGAGCATCTTTCACCGATCCCTGAGTTTCGGCCCCTTTCGACGCTCGGAGCCGCTTCGAGTGGTTACGCCAATCTTGTCGAAGTGTTCCAAAAGAGGGATTGCATGCTTACGCGTTACGCCCCAGGCATTCTTTGCATCCGAAACGCTAATGCTCTCTTTTGTCGAGAGAAGCTCCTTGAGCCTTTTTGAGAGCTTGTCAAGTTTATTCGGTGGAAAGAGTATATCCTGAGGCAGTCTAACTAGATGTCCTTCTGTAATGAGTGCAGATATGGTCCGCTTGTCTTTCGGGAACAGATCGTAGAGCTGTTTCAGGTTCGGGTACTTGCCGATGCCGCCTGTGAATTCTTCCATAATCCTTTTCGCAGGAGCGGTTGAAAGGACGTCGCTTCCCCTTTCGATGCACGGCATAATAATGCCGTTCTTAAATGCGAGTTCCTGATCGTTTTCCGCTGCAGAAGCCATAAGGGCGTTCTTAACATTATTGGCCAATCCTTTCGGCATTTCGAGCATAGATGGGGTAATCGCGTCGACATCCTTATTTTCCCTTTGGATAGCGGCGATTTTCGACATGATTCCTTTTATTAGGTTTTCGAGCAGATCGCTTCTGAAAACTATTTCTTCTGATCCGTGACTTATCACCGAGATATCGCCCTGCTCAGTTAGCTTTGCTATGGCTTTTCTAATCTCTGAATCGGAGAAAACCGAGCCGATATGCAGTTCATCCACGCTGGCAGGTGCAATCGTAGCTTTCAGGATAACGAACGATTCGGCAGTATGGAATTCGATACCTTTCATTAAGCTGTAAAGAGCTTCATTCCTGGACGAGCGTGGTATTGAACCCGCAACCAATGTGATGCATCCGGCAACAACCGTGTGTTTTGCGCTCGAAAAGATCAGGAAGCGATCGCCCGCTTCGATAGGTACAGGTTTTTCTAACACTATTCTCAAGAGCCCTTTTTTGCCTTTTTCGATTACTCTTGGACCAATCGTATATACGCGGGCGCCAACGGACATAGTTCCGATGTGTGCCAGATATGTTCCGCCGGATTTGATGCCGGAAGCCCACGACATTGGTACGTCCGCATTGGCCCACACTTCGCTGACGCAGGATGGTTCAGCCATCTTTGCGAGCAGCTGCCCACGTACTGGCTCGGCTTTCGGGCCTGTAACGAGGTTTATTGCAAGTCTTGTTCCAGGCGGGGCAGAGTCAACTTGTTGTCCATACATTTCCAGCTTGCGAGCGCGTACGATTCCGCGACCTGGAAGAAGGGACAGCTGATCGCCGGTCTTAAGCGAGCCACCTTTGAGCGTTCCAGTAATCACAATGCCTGCACCGCTTATCTTGAAACTGCGATCGATCCAGATCCGGCATTTGCCGGTTTCACGTGGTGACGGGAGTTTTCTCAGGACTGCTTCAAGCTCTATTTCAAGTTCTCCAAGCCCCTGGCCGGTCAGAGCACTTATTTTTACAATAGGAGCATCTTCAAGGAATGTACCATCGAGACGAATTGCAAGCTCGTCCGCAAGTTCATTGATACGCTCGCGAGGGGCAAGATCGACCTTGTTGAGCGCAACGATTCCCGCGGGAATTCGTGCATTTTGGCAGATGAAAAGATGCTCCTCCGACTGTGGCTTCCATCCGTCATCCGCGGCAACGACGAAAATGACAGCATCGAGAGCGAATGCACCGCCTGCCATATTGCGGATGAAATGGCCGTGACCGGGCACATCCACAATTCCACACTTGATTCCGGACGGGCTTTGCCAGTAGCCAAAACCAAGCTCGATTGTAAGGCCGCGATCGAACTCTTCGGGAAGGTGCATCGGGTTCTTTCCGGTGAGCTTCTCGAGAAGCGTACTCTTCCCGTGATCCACATGTCCCGCTGTTCCTACAACCGGCATTACACTTATTCCTCGTGAACATTCTAGCAGGTGAATGTGAATCGGGCGAGATGAAATGCGGGCTTGCTTACCTTTACATCAGCGGCGGTTTGCCGGAGTATTTCTTCGTGCAAAGAGCCCCGGCAGATATTCTTCCTCGATCCACGTGAAAATCATGTAAATTGATGGTACGACCAGGAGTATGAGGAATGTGCTCATTAATAGCCCGAATATGATTGCCCAGCCGAGAGGTGACCAGAAGAGTGCCTGCGCGCTCTTCCCGCCTGTGGCAAGCCCCGTGGCTATCGGCAGAATTCCGAAAATTGTCGTAATGGATGTAAGAAGAATCGGGCGCATTCTGTCGAGACAGGCCTGCCTGATTGCAAGTGCTTTCGTTTTGCCTTTCGCGCGCAACTGGTTAGTGTAGTCCACGAGAACGATGCTGTCGTTTACAGCAATTCCTGTGAGAGCGATGATTCCGAGAAAAGTCATCATGCTGAACGAATTACCTGTGACAATAAGGCCGATTACGACCCCGATCATGCTGAACGGAATTGCACCCATAATCACGAGAGGTTGAATCATGCTGTTGAACTTGAGCACAAGAAGCATGTAGATCACGAAAACAGCAATGATCAGCGATATTCCAAGACTTTTGAAGCTTTCGTCCCGCTCTTCATTTTCACCGGCAAATTCGAGTGAATAGCCTGCCGGCAAGGCAAGGTCGCTCAGGGCTTCTCGTGCAAGTTTGAGACCGTTATATGGAGAGATACCGTCAACGTCAGCTCGAACCTCGGCAATGCGCTTTCCGTCGCGTCTTTGGATCGTTTCAATTCCCGTTGTGAAATTCACTTCTGCGACACGGTTCAGCGGAATAGACTGACCGAATGCGTTGAGTATTCTCATTCTCAGCAGCTGTGTTGGATTCTCGGCTGCGGATGAGGGAAATTTTGCGATTATATCTACGGATTCGTTTTTCTTTTCATCGAAGAACTCAGAAATTTCAATACCGTTAAATGCCAGCCGAACCGCCATCGCTATTTGCGCCGGAGTAAGACCGTTTGCATGTGCGCGCGGTCGATCCACACGTACAACGATTTCCGGACGGGATGTTTCGTAGTTGTCAAATACCTTGATAAGTCCCTGAACGCGCTCAAGGCGGGCTTTAACATCGTTTGTGAGTTTGTCGAGTGCAGGAAAATCATCACCGCTTATTCTTATAACAACCGGTTCATCAACGGGGGGACCGTGCTGCAATACTTCGAGCTCAACATCTGCGCCTGGAATTTTTTTAAGAGCGGCTTCTATTTCCGAGGACACTCGATGAATGTTGTCGATATCGTCGTTTTTGACTTCCGCGCGAACCTCGCCGTACGTTGGACCACTGCCGGCGAAATCAAAGCTCATAGTTCTTCCGCCGCCTATGCCGACATTCGCCGTAATGTACTTCAGCTCGTCTTTGAAATCATCAAGCCTGTTTTCTGCAATGCGCACGATGCGATCGGTTTCATCAAGGTTTGTTCCTGCAGGAGTATTGACCGTATATGTGAGTTGCTCGGTTGGAAGCGATGGGAAGAAACGAATATCGAGTGCACCGGAAACGATCAGGCCGATGCATCCGAACCAAAGCACCGTAATAATTATCGGAAAGACGAACGGGCGTCGAAGCAGAACGTTCAGCCCATGACCGTAGACCTTCTTTACGCGATGGAAGAAACCGAGTCCTCTTGCAGTTGAATTGCCCGCAGACTTGCTTAATCGCAGGTGGCGGCTAGCAAGGGCAGGCATTATAGTGTGAGCGGCGAGAACAGCCCCGATTATCGCCGAGATAACCGTGATGGGAATAAACTTCATAAATTCGCCGCTTATTCCCTTCACCATCAATAGCGGCGCGAATGCCGCGATTGTTGTTGCGCCGCTGTATAGGATTGCCGGTCCGACCTCGTGAGTCGCTCCATATGCCGCTTCATTCCTCGTTTTTCCTTGTTCCATCCAGCGGTAGATGTTCTCTATAATGATAATCGCGTCATCCACGAGAATCCCGATCACGAGTACCAGACCGAAAAGTGTTACATTGTTGAAGGAATACCCGTTTATGTTCAGCCAGACGAATGTCACAGTGAGGCTTATCGGCATCGCAAGGCTGACAAGGAGAGCGTTTCTTAGTCCGAGGAAAATGAAAATCACAAGTATGACGAGAATCACGCCGCCCTTTGCGCTGTTCAGCATCAGATTAAGGCTTGCTCGAGCCAGGCGTGCTTGATCACCGGTAAAGACGAATTCGAGCTCGGATGGAAGCTCGGATTTAAGTTTTGCCAGCCGTTCCTTCACCTGTTTGCTTGCGTGGATCGTGTTGGCGTCTTTTTTCTTGTAGATATTGAAGTTGATGGATGGAGTTCCGTTGAGCCTGCCGTACGATTTGCGATCCGCGAAGCTGTCTACAACTCTTGCTACATCCTTGACACGAACGGCGTGATCGCCTCGCATAGCGACGATAACATTTTCAATATCGGCGAGCGAACTGAATCTGTTTTTGGTTAGAAGCGTGTATCTGGCGCTTTTCAGCTCGATGTTGCCGGCTGGGATATTCATATTTTCCAGGCTAACAGCGTTTGTAAGCTCGTTTATGCCTATCGAGAAATGCTCCATCCTATCCGGCAAAAGCTCAATATGAATTTCACGCTTTCGGTTTCCGAAAATGTCCACGCGGTTTACGAGGGGAAGACTCTCGATTTCATCTGCGATGGTGTCTGCAATCTCCGACATTTGATCATCGGGGCGGTTCGCGGCAACGGAGAGTATAAGTGTTGGAATATCGCTTGTAGTAAGGTCGTTGACGACAGGCTCTTCGGCATCATCGGGAAGCTGAGTGCGAGCAAGATCAACCTTGTCACGAACATCCCGCAATGCCTTGTCGATGTCGTAGCCGGCGTCGTATACGACGATGACGGTACTGACTCCCTCTGAGGATACCGACTGGTAGTAGTCCATGTCGGTCAGTTCGCTGATGTATTCCTCCAGCTTTTCGGTGACGTCCCTTTCGATATCTTCGGGCGAAGTTCCGGGGTAAACCGTCATGACCAACACTATGGGGATAGTCACGTCCGGGTTTTGCTCGACCGGAAGTGAATTATACGAAATGTAACATGTTACGAGTATCAGGATTGTGAGGGCAGCGGTAAAAGTGTAGTTTTTAAGAAAGAAGTCGGTGACCGCGCGCATTACACGTCTCCGTCCGCTTTTTCTTCGGCTTTGGTTTCAGCATCTTCTTCGCCGTTTTCTGGCTTATTCGCGCCGGTCTCTTTCTCCAAAGAGCTTTCTGCCATTTTCTTCTGCATCTCCGCCAGAATCTCGTTTTCAGCAGGCAGGGATGGTTCAACAGTTTCGCTGACTTCAACGAGATCTCCGTCTGTAAGAAGTCGCTGCCCGACGACTACGAGCAGTTCATCTTTGCTTACGCCCTCGATTATCTGCGCGTGTGTTGCAGTGAGAATGCCCGGCAGAACCTCTCGCTTCTCGGCCATGCCTGCATTAACAACGAACGCGTACCATTTTTCACCTTCAGTTATGAGCGCGTCGATGGGCGCGATTACTGCATTCTCTACGATCGCGCGTGTGAATTCCACTTCGGCGTAGAAGCCTCCAAGTATCTGACCGCCCGGGTTTGGAACTGTAATTTCAATTGCAAACGTGCCGGTGACTGGATCGACTTTGGGTGAAATCGATGTGACGAGCCCTGGAAGCGGCTGGTCCGGCGCGAGGTTCAATCGTACGACAACCGTTGAACCCTGCTTAACCATAATGAGGTCGGATTCTGCAAGCCCAACCTTGATTAGCATCTGGCTCAGGTTAACCATATCTATGACGGGTATACCTGGGCTGACCGATTCACTCGGTTCGGCGTAAACCTTGGATATAACGCCGTCAACTGGAGCTTTGATCTGACTCTTGTCAATTTGAATCGTGACTTGATCGAGCTGCGCTTCGAGCGACTTCAGCGCGGCTTCCGCAGCCACGATATCTTCCTCGCGCGCGCCTTCTCTCGCGAGATCAAGGTTTTCTGATGCGGCGGTATATGCAGCCTGTGCCGATTCCTTTGCCATACGCGCCTTTTCTACCTCGCTAAGCGAGATAACGCCCGCGTCGAATAGTGAGTTGGCGCGTTCAAGGCTCTTTTTCGCATTTTCTAGTGCGACTCGCGCACTTTCAACCTGCGCTTCAAGAAGGGCTATCTCCTGCGGTCTTGCAAGCTGTTTCAGTTTAGCGATTGTTGCCTGCTGAGC
>JAGGVC010000074.1 GCA_021158185.1 bacterium
TCAAGGTTGAGGTTGCCTGATGTTACAGCTGATACGTTGCTGGGACTTACGGTGAAGACTGTTCGCCTTCAATCATTGGTCATATTGTTGCTCAAACTACCATCGGTGGCAGGGACCGCATAATCGCTAATTCATTAACATCACTCCTTAAAAAAACCCGTTGCACGAATTGCTTCGCGTTACTAACTGAAAGAAATAAAAGGGGATTGATAAGTAATACCCCGTTTATGAAGAAAAAGCACATGTAATCTTAGATAAGTGCGGGAGAAGCACGTTAAGCACCTTTGAGGGTTTGAACAGAGGCGAGATTTATCCGGCTAACTTTCCACCACTAGACTGCAAGTGTAGAATGCAGGGAAAATCCGATGCATGCGATCTCACAATTGCCACCGGGCGTGTGTTGAGGTTTAGATCTGGGGTTGTGGGGCAAGTTGTGAGATGCCTGTTATGTGAAGATCGGGACGTTCAGCCAGATCGATGATCGGCCTTTGCCCGACATACTCGCGTCCGTGTTCCGAATAGACAACTTCAATTGTGGGGTGAAGCGGCCTTTCCGCCGGGAATGCGACTGCGATAGCCACGGCGCCGTTCGATAGCTTTAAGTAGCAGCTTCTAGGGTAAACGAGAACGCTTTTGGTGAAAGCGTCGAAAATATTTGGTGCTACCAGATTCATGTTCGAGTTAAAAGTACTTTCATAAGCCTGGTGCGGCATAAAAGGTGGACGGTAGTCCCTCGGTGCGAGCATAGCGCTGAATTTATCCGCGAGAGCGAGTATTTGGCTGAAAGGATGAATATCGCGACCTCGAATATTCCTTGGATATCCACCGCCGAAGTAACTTTCATGGTGTTCAAGCGTCACTCTTTTGAGTGTGCTGAAGCTTTCCGCAAGCTTCATTACCATCTGTCTGCCGAAATATGTATGCTTCTTGACCTGCGCAAATTCCATTTCGGTTAGCTTTCCGGGCTTGTTCAAGTAATTGCGCGGCAGTTTCAATTTGCCGATATCGTAGAACATCCCGCAGATGCCAAGTTCGATGAGTGCAGGTATGTTGTAGTCAAGCTCGACACCGACGATCAAAGCGTAAACCATCGCAAGGCGGCAGTGTACAAGCTGGGGATGCGTTAGAAAACGCGTCTCAACAAGCAGCTGAAATGCAGTCGAAGAATGCGTGAGAATCTCTGAAACGTGGCCGAGCACTTCTTCGATAACAGGGACAAATTGAGCATCGCGGCAGAGGAAGCTTGGATGCGCCCAGCTAATTGTTCCCTGACCTATGAGCTTGTTTATGCCTGATACGAGCAAATCATAATCGGGCTGTGTATCCTGTGTGTACACAGTTTTTTTCAGCAGCTCCGCGTCGGCATCCTGCAAGTAAACCTCGACTTCCGGTACGCCGATATTTCGAATCTTCTCGATTACATCTTCATTGAGCACGGTGTTGTACCTGAGCAGTACGACATTCCGCTGTACGAGATCGCGCGCGAGCACCATACCCGGCAAAAGGTATTCTGGAGCCAGCTTGAATTCGTGCACTATATGTTCCAACTAACCACCTTCAAGAGGGAGTGAGTTCTAATGAAACCGATCATCCGGCTTAAGGCTGGAAGATCTGAACCCTGTTGTTAGACGGATCCGCGGCGTAGAGTAAACCAGTTATCGAATCAAATGCAAGCCCCTGAGGGCCGCTTTCTCCGAATTCACCGTGCTCGTTTCCGAAGCTGCCGAAAAGATATGAATATTCACCGGAAGAGCCAGCGACAAGAATTCGATTCCTTCCTCCGTCAGCGATAAAGAGCTTGCCTTCGGAATCGAGCGCCAAACCTTCGGGAGTTTCGAGCGGCGGTATGTATCCCATTTCTCCCAGGGAAACCTCGCTTTCAAATTCGAGTGCCGCCGAGAACTTCACTACCCTTGCATTTCCCGAATCGCTTACGTAGAACGAGCCGTCAGGCGTAGCGACGATATAGTCCGGCGCGCTCAGTATCGCTTCCTGATCTCCCTGTGTGCCGAATTCGCCGAGATATGTTCCACGCGGCGTGAAGTATTGTACACGATTGTTGCGGGTGTCAGTGACGAAAACAACCCCGTCGTACCTGACTGCCACATCGGAGGGGTTTTCCATAAATCCTTCACCCGAACCTGTGCCGCCGAAAGTCTCCAGAAAAGCAAGCTCGTGATCGAGAATTACGATACGGTCTTTATCTGTATCGGCAATGTAAACCGTTTTTCCATCAGGCGAGATTCCGATGCCGGACGGTGTCCTGAAGTCCAGTCCGCCATCGCCGCGACCACCGATATAGGTCTTGAACTCGCCTAATGGAGAGTAAACGACGATGTGGCACCTGCTTGAATCGGCGACCAAAATCTCGTGCGAAAGCGGGAGTATAGCGATATCGCGTATTTCACCCAGCAGATTATCGGGAGCTCCGTAGTCTCCGAAAGCGCCGTAGTAGTCAGTACCTTTCACTTCTACTGCAAGCGCCGGCCCCGGATCACCCTCAAGCCCGCCGGTGTTTATTAAGGTCAGGTAGTAGTAGAAACCGCCGATATCCACCGGCGCATCGCGGTATTCAGTTTCGGTAAGAGGCTCACTGTTCAGCTTGGAAAATGAACCGGTCGGATCGGTGCCTTTGTACAGGTTGAATCCAGCAAACTCCGCGTAAGAAGATGATTGCCAGGAAAGAATAACAGCAGTCTTTGTCGCCGCAACGAGCGTGAGCGATCCGGGTGCAGGCGGCGGGAGTTCCTCGGGAAGTGCGCTCATTACTGCATACCTGCCAAATCTTGAAATAACTGCAGATGCCTTCCTGCCATCTGTGCTGATCGTGGCCGTTATGCCGGAATCCTGCCATTCTTCAACTCCGCTGCTCCATCGGTATAGTAGAACCGTACTATCTGCAGGCCACTTGCTTGTCAGGCTAAGTGTCATTTCAAGCGTGATCGATCCGCCTATGTCATCAGGAACTGATTCGGTTGCGCCCTCACCCGTGCCCTCGCCGGCGCCTTCCGTGCCGTCGCCCTCACCGGTTCCATCAGCTCCGTCTTCACCGCTGTCGCCCCCGCCGTCAGGAGGTGGTACATCGTCTACCACCGTTTCATCGCCTTCTTTGACGAGCGTGAATTCGACTGCGGAAAGAGCATTCCTGCCTTCTGGCAGACCAACGTTGCTTAAAGTGGGAAAGATATTTGTGAGCCTTACCTCGGTTCCTGCCTTGAAAATGTCCTGGGCAAATGTGGCAGAGGCAGATTTGTCCTCAGTCGTTATTGTCAGATCACCGATTGCGTCCAGAGGTATTTCCTGTTTGAATGTAACCGACCCTGGGGGTTCACCCGCTACTCCGCCGCATCCAGCTGCAAGGTAAAGTGCCAGAATCAGAAAGAGCAGTAATTGCAGGCGAGACGAAAACACGCCGATCACCTCGTTTAATCGGTTACGAATTCCTCGAAGAATACATTTGCAACCTGTCCCATCTCAGAGTCGAGTTCCCGGTTGATGGAGTCCTTTATTTCCTTCTTGACGGATTTCCTGCCTTCTTCGGAAAGCAAGTCTTCCCTAGTCTGTCCGGAAAGGATTGTTAGAATAATATCCTGGAATCTTGCTCTGAACTTGTCGAGATATAGCACGAGTGGGCTCAGCTCTTCTTCCTCTGGCAAAGCAGGTTCCTCCTCGGCTTCCTCTCCGCCATGTCCACCGCCGTGGCTACCAGCATCTTCCGCCGCTTCTTCAGATGAATCTTCAGATTCAGCAGGCTTCAGAGAATTGTCGGATAGTTCGAGCACAACCGTGGCCTTGAGGTAGCCTCCTCCTTTTAAGTTGCATCTGAATGTAGGCAAGGGATAATGGGTGATGATGGGCTCGAATTCCACCTCTTCCTCGGAGACAACTTCGATATCCTCAAGCGGATCCTTCTCATTCATTCCCTTGGTCAGGATCATCATGATGGCCAACGATGCTGCAACTGCGACAACCGCGGTCAAACCGAGCATAAATGGAAGCGGAAGCTTACCGCCTTTCGCCTTTTTTTCCTCTTCAATTTCACGTTCTTCTTCAGCCATAAATGATCTCCAATGCTAAATCGTAGTTACATGAGCGCTGCGCGTTGTGACAGTAACCTCGCTACGGTGCTCTTGTGTAGCCGTACTCCTTTGCCGTCTTCTCATCTGCGAAATATACACGCTCATCCTCGGGAATCTTGCGTGCTCTCTGGTCACTGGTTCTGTAATATACCTGCGTATCTGAATTGCCCACGAACGGAAACGTAGATCCGCCACCGCCAAGACCGGTCGCAAACGACATGGACTCTTTGCCGAAGTCGGGTTTCTCAGTCTTGTTGGTCTGGACAATCACAACCACCACAACCGCAACAAGGATGAAAAGGATTGCAACTGCTGTCACAGCAGGCAGGCCGCCGCCTTTAGCTTTCTTCCTTGTTTTATTGGATCCCAGTTCTTTCTCACTCATAATTCTCTCCTGGCCTGACCTCGCGCCCCCCAAAACTCGGCAACGGACAACCTGAACGTGCTCTACGGCGCCCTGGAGTAGTTGTACTTCTTGGCCGTTTGTTCATCTGCAAAGTAAACCCGCTTGTCCTTTGGAATCCTGCTTACGCGCGCGTCGTTGCTCCTGTAATACACTTGTGTATCCATATTTCCTACGAAGGGATACCAAATCGCCTCAGGCTGTCCAAGACCGGTTGCAAACGACATTGTTTCTTGGCCAAACTCCGGCCTGGTGAATTTATAGAAGACGACAATCACCACCGTACCGATAGCAATCAGGATAACAAGCGAAATGATCGCCCTAATCTCATCATGCTTTGCAGAAGCCATCTTAAAGCACCACCGTTCGATGGGACGAGAAGTCCCGTCCATCAGGCGTTTTCGAATTGACGCTTAATCAAGCGCATGCACGCCTGACCAGCACATGCGCGCGTCACCCCTCGCTGAAATCGCTAACGCCTTCATCAACAACATCAAAAGCTATGTAGTCCTTGCCGGGTTCCGACCTGAGAATTACAATCTCAACGCGGCGGTTCCTGGCTTTTCCCTCCGAAGTAGCATTTGTAGCGATAGGGTGACTGTCAGCATAGCCTGAAGCACAAAGCCTTTCACTGGGGATTCCGATCCTGCTCACAAGATACCTCAAAACACCGGAAGCGCGCGCGGTTGACAGCTCCCAGTTACTTGGGAAAACAGCGGTATTGATTGGTACGCTATCAGTATGTCCTTCAACTTGAATTCTGTTGGGAATCTTGAGGAGAGTGGGACCGAGTACATCAAGAATTTGTTTGAATTCAGGCTTTAGAGTTGCCTTGCCACTGTCGAAAAGGATGTTGTCCGGGCTGACCGTGATTACTATACCGCGCTGGTTATAGTCGATGGAAACGCTTGCTCCTTCAAACATGCCTTCGGTCAATAGCGATTTCATCTCTTCCTCTAGTTGCCTGGTTATCCGGGGAAACTCGAAA
The DNA here is from genome assembly GCA_021158185.1 of bacterium. Taxonomy (GTDB): domain Bacteria; phylum 4484-113; class 4484-113; order JAGGVC01; family JAGGVC01; genus JAGGVC01. Next base: position 5,471 of record JAGGVC010000074.1, read on the forward strand.
ATGTCGATTGGTGATCCACCTGCTCCACTGCCAACCCCCTCAAGCGGTGTGTCGCCTCCGGGGATTTCGAAAACCGGTACAGCTTCAGTTGCGGCGGCTTGAGCCTTACCTGCTTCGGGACGGCTGGCACCGAATCCTTCCTTGAGAGACTGTGCAGCTGCTTTGAATTTCTTGAGGTCCACTGTGGCCATAGCGAAGAAAACCACAAACATAACCATAAGGAGCGTGATCATGTCGGCATAGGTAATGAGCCATCTTTCACTGCCTTCAGGGGCTTCTTCCTGCTTCTTCTTTCTGGCCATGCTTGCTTATTCCGCCTCCTCTTCTTTTGCCCTCATCGTTGGAGCTAGAAATGCGTTGAGTTTCTCCTTTACGATCCGCGGGTTGTCACCTGCCTGAATCGACAGGATTCCTTCGATCGTCATCTCCATCACAAGCACTTCTTCGGAGTTGGCCACTTTCAGCTTGTTGGCGATGGGAAGGAAGACCGCGTTCGCACTGACCACGCCGTATAACGTTGCGATGAATGCAGCAGCAATTGCGGGACCTAGGCTTCCGGGGTCCGACAAGTTGCCGAGAACGTGCACAAGCCCCATAACTGTCCCGATAATCCCGAATGTCGGCGCGAATCCGCCCAGGTTCTCGAAGTACCTTGCACAAGCATGATGCCTTTCTTCGATAAAGGCAACTTCGGTCTGGAGAATATCCTTTACGAGGTCGGTGTCTGTACCGTCGATAACAAGCTGAACTCCGTTCTTCATGAACTGATTCTCGACTTCCTTGATATCCTCTTCGAGTACGAGAAGCCCGTCTCGCCTTGCACGCTCGGCAAAGTGCGAGAATAGGCTGATCGTCTCCTGGAGATCGCGCTTTGGGCGGAGGAATGCATTTTTAAGGATTCCCGGTAGGCCGAGTGTGTGTGAAAATGGTGAGCTGGTAACGGCCGCACCGATCGTACCGCCGAATACGATTGTCCCTGCGGAAAGCTGAACGAGCTGAGTCAAATGGCCGCCTTCCATTATGAAGCCGCCGAGAAACCCTGCAAAACACAGGATCAAGCCAAAAATTGTGGCTATATCCATCTAACCTTACCCCGTCTTCGCGTACAAAGTCGACCGGCAACAAGCTATCCGGACCTCTATTATAACGCAAAGCCGAGCGCGGAATCACCGCGGTACATGATTCTATATCGGTGATTGACTGTTTGAGCTTTAGCGCATCAAGCAGAACTTCAATACGTGCATTAGCCTACTCGGCTTCTGTTCTTGACAATGCTCTGGCAAATCCCCAGCGCAAGGTACATCGTGAGAAGCGAATTACCTCCATAGCTGAAAAACGGCAGAGGAAGTCCTGTCACGGGTAAAACGCCGGTGTTCATCCCTATATTCACCAGAACTTGAAAGAAAATTATCGCGCTTATTCCATACGCGATCATCCGTTGATATTCGGTGCCCGCTATTTGCGCGACCCAGGTTATCCGTAGTACCAGAAGCATAAACAAGATAAGCACCACCGAGCAGCCTGCAAATCCCGATTCCTCGGCGAGCACGCAGAAAATAAAATCCGTATGATCGCTGGGAACGAAATTGCCATGTGTCTGTGTTCCCTGCCGAAGGCCTTTGCCGAACAGACCGCCCGATCCGATTGCAATTTTTGCTTGATTTACCTGCCAATCACGGTCGTACCTTCGCTCTTCCTCAGGATGCACAAAGCCGAGTATCCGCTCCTTTTGGTAGTCGTGAAGAACGAATTTCCATCCAAATCCGGCAATAAGCACGACGATGATAAAGAAAATGACGAGAAAGCGCCATCCGTTCCTTGCGAGAAACAGCTGGATTGCGAGTATGGACACGAAGACGAGCGCCGTGCCGAGATCCGGCTGCAGGATAATCAACACAATTATCCCCGACAGCAGACCCACTGCGAGCCAGAACCTGTCCCAGTTGATCCCGCCTGGCTGTGTGAAAATATGCGCGGTGACCAAGACGAATCCGATTTTTGCGAACTCACTTGGCTGAAATCTCACAGCTCCAAGGCTTAACCATCTCGTCGATCCTCCGGCCGTATAGCCGATCAGGATAACGAGTACCAGCATTCCGATAATCAGCAGGTAGATCGCAGCCCAGTGAAAGGGCGGCACCGTCAGATCTGCGCGCGAAATCAACCTGAACACCCCGATACCGAGCGCAAGCCAGGCAAGCTGGAGCCAGACATATTTCGTTATTCCGTAGAAATATGCTTGGCCGGCTTCTGGATCGGGCGGCTGATACGTCGCGCTGTAGAGATAAACAAGCCCAATAATCGTCAGGGTGATAAGTAGGATGGTCAGCCAAATGTCACCCCTGGGCCGGTCGTACCTCTTGCCCGCGATTCTCCCGTAACGAGTAGCCATCAGTACCAGTATATCCGACGGTTACACGGTTTCAATGTTCTGTCCGTGCAGCGTCGCGCAAAAAACATGCGATTCAGGTATGAACTCTAAATGTAACTGATCTTATGAAGAACTGAGCAAACCTGAGTTCGGAGGAATAATTGCCTTGGTTGGATTAAGTCGATGTTTCTTCCTGCTGAGGAGGTTTCTTAAGCTATGTGCAAGTCCGATGGACAGCGTATTACGCGACAGGACCGCCGGTTTCGGGCTTTCCTTCAGAAATGTTGTCGTAATATCGGATGGTGGGATATGCAAAATCGATATCGTCTTCCGCACTAAAAGCTTTCAGAATCGCTTCCCAGATTTTTGTGTCTATTGTACGCCGCCTTCTGGGCTCGGCAAGATAGCGCATTGTAAGGGTAACTCCGCAGTCATCGACACGCGTCCAGACTATCGGTGTGAGATTCTTGAAATAGATCATGTATTTATTCGCGGCTTTCCTTATCTCGCGCGCAGCCGTTTCGCTTTCCACCGCGTTGAATTCTTCGGCGATTTCCTGAAGGATATTCTTGGCTTTTTCCCAGTTACTTTCGAACGTTACCATCACGGGAAGCTCATCCCAGATGAAGTTGAATCCCAGTGTGTAGTTGGCGAGCGATTCCTTGAAAACCAGACCGTTGGGAATATGGATGATTCGTCCGGTGCTTTGGTCTGCTTGCACCCAGTTTCCGATTTCAAGGATCGAAAACTGGAACAGCCGAATGTCGATAACATCGCCTGCGATTTCGCCGATCTGTATTCTGTCGCCCACAGTGAACGGCCTGCGGAACGTGATGAAAAGCCAGCCTGCGAGATCCTTCAGGAGATCCTGAAGTGCAATGGCTAGACCGGCGGATAGGATTCCGAGGTATGCGGCAATTCCTCGTGCATCGGAAAGCCAAATCACTACAATCAGAACGATACCGATGAACCCTAACGAATAGGATATGATCTTGAAGGACATATACCGTTGCACGGTGTCATCGACACGCCTGATCACGATTCTGTTAAGAAGGAAGCGAAGCAGTGAAAGAACGAGGATAATTGCGATCGTCAATAAGAAGTTAGTCGCAGTTATCGAGGAGACACCAAGAGAATGAGTAGCTTTTTCCGACAAATTCGACCAGATATTAATCATCGACACCCACCAGATTTACAGAGAATCAGATTAACAAAAAAGCAGGTAAAGCCTGCATCCGCACATTTGCCGATTTAGCCCAGCAAGCAGGCTCAGCTCCACCGTTTGGCCGCACGGTCGGCAAGCGCATCCTTCAGCGCCTTGTGGAATTTCGGGAGTTCCTCTCCATATTCGGGCTTGTCCGAAATACTGACCGTCCTTCCGCCTCTGAAGCGGATTTCGACCTTCTTCCTGGGTTTCCAAGTCGACGAGCCTTTTGCCATATATACAAAGAGAATGACCAGCAGGATTACGCCGACCGGAGGCAGAATCGGAAGAAAAATGATGCAGGAGATGCCGAGCGCCAAAATCTTAGCTTTCACCGCGGGATCGCCAAAGAAGGGTACTTCAGTCATCTCGGCGCTGATCAAGCTGGCGAGCCGCCAGATTGATCCGCGGAAAACAACCCTGTTGTTCGTAACAGCGCCAATTTTTCCTGCGTAGTAGTAATCCTCGCCTCCAGGTTCCGCGGCTGGCTCAGGCTCGGCATGGGTCTCCTCGGACTTAATCAGAAAATCAGGGAAAGTTATCGCTTCCGGGGGCAGATCCACGGGCGGGGCTTCGATTGCATCATTTGAATGTGCATCTTCAGCATCTGACTCAACTCGCTCTCCGACGTCCGCCGGTGGTTCGGAAACATCGCTTTCCGAAATATACATCACGGAATCCACCGATGCATCCATTACCGCATCGGATTCCCGGACGGCTTCATCATCAACTATGTCCCCGGTCGCGTCTTCTTCCTCGACATTGCCCTCGCGCGCGGCAGTCATCATTTTTAGGATTGCCTCATGAGCGCTTTTCAGTCCGCGGGATATGACGGATCGGTATTCAACGAATCTACCGTCCTTGAATTCGATTCTCAACGACTCGACCGGTTTTTCTTTGAAAAGCGCCGCAGTGACTCTGTCCGCGGTATAAGCATCTTTATGGTAAACGAAGAACCGGTTGGTTACAAGAAGAGCCTCGTCGTGGAAAAGCACCAACGGGCATACTTTTCCTGCTACACCTTCACCGCCGGCATCTCTTGCGGAATCCTGAAGCGCCTTTTTGAACCTGTAGTTATTCTGAAACATCGAAAGCTCGGCGTTCTCAGGAATATCGGCCGTTTTGGAAATGAAGTCCGATGTGTCGACTGCAAAATTTCCCGCGAAGAGCCAGCCCCCGATGATGCGGACAGCGCCTTTGTTGAAGTAAACCCGCGATGAAATCCATTCCTGGTCAATCCTGCTCATGCTCCATTCACCTGTCGCAACGATTATATCAGGTTGCCTTCAGATCAAATTATTACGGGGAGCTTGAAAGCGACTCCCTTAATCCTTCGAAAAAAAACACAAGCTCGCCGCCGTAAGCTTCCGAATCGTTCACGATCTTGAAATTGGTGCCATCTCTGAAATAGACCGTTACATACTTATCGTACTTCCTGAAATCGAGAAGCGGCATCAGAAAGAAAATTATCGGAAGAACCGCAAGAATCGAATACCAGCCGATGACTCTGACAGATAAGAAGAGTGCGAGTGTGAGTGCTACCGTTAGAATGAATGCAAAGATCATACCCGTTAGATTCTTCCCTCGAAACTCGGCTCCCTGAATGTCGGAGATTGGCCACAAATGCCCTTCGATTGCAACCGAGGAATCGGTCACCTTGCCGACTCGCCCGTCGTAGTAAAGACGCTCCACCGGCCTAATATCCGAATCCTCCTTATCACCGGGTTCTCCGCCATTTGGATTGATAATGCCCATGCGTATATTTTACACCGCGCCCTGGGGGAATGCAAAGTACGGATAGACGCGCGCAAGCTTGCATCGCGCGCATTTGCATTGAAAACTCCGTTAAACTATAATTCCAGTGGGTATTGCAGTGCGCTTCATAGCTGAATTATTTGCAAAAGCAGCGGCGTTCTTCCGCTCGCCGATTGTGAGACGGCAAAGCCGCTCCGAGTCGCCTGAGCAGATTCTAAAGGGCATACTCGACGAAATGGCCGCTGAACTCCCGCGCATGAGCCTGAGTCTTGCCAAGATGCGCGGCATCATTGGAAAGCTCAATGACGAAATCACGAAGTACAAAGAGGAAGCATCCGGGTTGAAGATGTTGATTCAGGTTGCCCTCGACAGCGGGAATGACGAAGAAGCCGACCGAGGGATAATTCACTTGAACGAACTTTCCGAACTTCTTGATCACGCAAGAAGCGAGCTTGAACATGCGGTAAATAACTACGATGCCGCTTTCACGCTCAGGAATCGTTACAAGGAAGAAATCGACGAGAAGACACGGAATCTGAAATTCCTGCTCAAGGCTCGCAACGTAGCCGAGTTCAAGGCCGCCGTCGCATCCACAATCTCTGGATACGAAATCCACTGCGCAAAAAGAGCGCGCCTCAAGTTTCTGGAGGAAGCAGGGATAGAACCTACGGCACAGGATGGTTATGAAGAAACTGAGTTTGAACAAATTGAATAAGTTGACGATAATCATCGAAGTTGCAGAAATCCCGCGCTCTTCGCGAATATCGTGATGAGCTTAATTCCTGTACACGCTTACTCCGAGCTGAAGAAGTAGAGATCGTCGAGGTTTATCTCGGTTCTTCTTTCGCTTGCGATTCTGAACGAGTCGTCCTCGAATTCAAGGTTTACAAGTCCGGAAAGAAAATGAATCCCTTCGCCGTCGATCATTACATTGCCCGACATCTGAATCCTTCCCTTTTCCCGCGAGATTTCGAGACGGTTGCAGGTGAAATTGGCGCGCTGCCCATTCGGCGTAATGAAGTATCCTCCAACGCGCGCGCTTTCATTACTCTCAAGGATCGCGCGCGCGCCGCGCGCGTCCGATTCCGCCGAAAAGAGCGGTGCGCTGATGAAGGCGTTCTCTGTAGTAATCTCGACTTCCTGCGAGGCAGCATCGGTCAATATTCCTTCTCTGGTAACGAGAGCATCGAATCCGATTCCAGCGAACCTGGCATTTTGTCCGTAAAATGGATTATCCGGGTCATTCACGAATTGAAGGGGGAGGGAGCCTGTGTACGAACCTGGAACTGTAAGAACATTCAAATCGGGGAAATAAGAGATCTCGTCGGATTCGATTATGACATTTTGCGGAGCAAATACGGTCACATTTCCTCGAAAGGAAACCTTCGCGGGCGTTCCATCAGCTAGGGCATCCCCTCTGTCCTTCAGACCGCCAAAGAACGAAGCGGAATCAGACTCTATCCGCACCGGAGGATCGGTATATACCGCCACAACATCGCCTTCGGCACTTGCAAGCCCTTTATCTTCGTCATAGCTGAAGCTAACGCACGTGAGCTTGCGGTCAAGCCAGTCGATCTCGGCACCGCCCGAAAGCTCAATCCGGTGTGGCGGGCTCGATATTCTGGCGTAGGACGCAGCTGCCGTAATGTCTTCGCCCCAGGAAATTACGATATTCCCGGCACCTTCGCCTTTCAGGTGCTGGTCGTCGTAGTACTCCCAGCGCCAGTCGCCGCCTGTAATATGCAAGGTTGAGCCGGATGGAAAATCGCCGGCAGGTGGGGGATAAGCGTCTTGTGCGAACGAATACGCTGCCGCATAAAGCACAAGCACCGCCACAGCAGTTGGAAACAAGAAAAGCCTTATCGGTTTTTCCCTGCGGTTATTCGTAGAGAAGAACATCGCTGTTCAGCGGAGTGAACTCGGTTGCCGAACGCTTGAGATCCTCCGATGTGTTCATCGGAAATCCATAGACCTCCGCTCTCGCACCGTGAGCTTTCAAAGTGTGTACAAGCTCTGAGAAATCACCGTCTCCCGTTACAAGCGCCACAACATCGACACGATCCGCAAGTGTCAGGCTGTCTATCGCAATGCCCAGGTCCCAGTCGCCCTTGGTTGTTCCGTCCGGACGAATTTTCAATTCCTTTGCACGCACTTCAAATCCATTCAGCTTGAGGAAGTTGATGAAACTCGTCATATCGACATCGCCTGCCTGAACGACATAGGCGATTGCCCGAACCATCGTCCTTCCATTCACGATAAAATTTAGAAGCTTTGCAAAATCAAGCTTCCTGTTGTACTGGTGCTTTGCCGAGTAGAACATGTTCTGCACATCGATGAGGATGGCGATTCGTTGACCCGCCATTATATCCCAGCTGTCACTTTCCTGAATGTACTCGTCTTCTATTGTCTTGTCCTCCTTGAGAAATTTTTAATTACGCGTATGTTGCGGAAACAGCGAATTGGAAATCTCCAATTTCATTGCCGTTGCTTCCACTTGAATCACCTGTATCCGCATCAGCTTCCGGGTCATTATCGGAATCGCCTTCCGTATCGTTATCGTTGCCTGCCGAGTCAACGACATCTGCTGACGAATCCACGTCCTCATCCGATTCCGTACTTACGTCGCTTGTCACATCCTCGCCAAGTTCCGAATGCTCATTCTCCACGGATTCGGCCTGGGCAGCGGCTTCAGCATCCTTGGCAGCTGCCAGATCCGCCTCATGCTTCGCCCTGTTTTCAAGGCCATCCTGCCACGCGGCGTCGAAATCACGCGTAACGCGCTCAAGAATGATATCCCGTTCTGCCACACGGTCAAGTATTTCTTCCCTGTATCCCAAAAGCTCGTTACGAAGCCTTTCAACGTTGTCCTCGATCTCCATGATGCGCGGAATCGCTTCCTTGTAGTCATCGAAGCTGATCTTGATATCGGGTTCTATGCCGCCTTCCCCGTCGATATCGCGGCCGTTCGGTGTGAAATACTTGGCGACCGTGATAACCAGAGCGAGCCGCTTGTACTTATTCGAAATTTCAAATATCTGCTGTACCTTACCCTTGCCGAAAGTCTTGTCTCCGACGAGAATGGCCTTGTTGTGATCCTTCAGTGCGCCCGCGAGAATTTCGCTTGCGCTTGCGCTGTGGCCGTCCACAAGCAGGATAATCGGGATGTCGTACTTCGGAAATGCTTTGCTTTTTGACTTGGAATCCGCGAACTTTGCCTCGGGCTCCTTTCGCCTGTAAAAGAGCATCGTAACGACTTCGTTATTGGGAATGAACATACTCGCAAGATCGACCGCGTTTTCCAGGGTTCCTCCGCCGTTGCCGCGCAGATCGAGAATCAGCTTTTCCATGCCGAGTTCGTCGAGATTCTTCAGCGCCGCAACCATCTCTTCCGTCGTGTTTTCCTGGAAACTCGAAAGAAAAATATACGCGATCCCGGGGGCGATCATCCGCGCTTCCTCGACGCTGTGGATTGTGATTATGGCGCGCTCCACATCAGCCTCTCGCTCATCGTAGGTTAAAGGATTGGCCAGTGTCAGTTTGACAATCGTTCCTTCTTCGCCCATTATCATGTGACCGACTTCCTCAAGCGAAAGCCCTTCCACGGATTCGCCGTCCACAAGTACTATATAATCGTCCTTTTTGAGCCCGGCTTCCGCCGCAGGTGAATCCCTGAACACATTAGCGATCTGCGGCAGTCCAAGCGCGGTCTCAATCTCGATTCTCACACCGATCCCTGCGTAGTGCCCGGTCGTTTCAGCTTCTAGAGTCTGGTACTTGTTCGGATCGAAAAAACCGGAATAAGGGTCGTTGAAGGGCTCGCGATGGACGACGTCCACCATGCCGCGCATCGCGCCGTAAAGAAGCTCATCTTCGTAATCCTTGAGCGATTTCACGTAGTTTCCCAACAGGAAATCGTGCGTCTTTTTCACAAGTGCAAGATCGAATGCTGCTGAATTGCCTTCGACCGCGGATGCCTTGTTTTGCTCGAACATCATTCCGGCGGTGAATGAAATCAGAGCAATCAGAATCCATATGACAATGCTTAGAAGAACATCGAGGGGGAAAGCTCTCGCCCCTTTTCTTTCAGGAAAATGATTCATAATAAAACCCTAACCTTCTGCAAAACCATGGAAAAAATCATCATCAATAATACAGGAAAAAGTGTTTTCTTGATATTGCCAGGCGGTTCATTCAGGCATTAAGACGCCGAATGCTGCTCGTCACTACAGCTTGCCCATCGGATTAACCGGCTTGCCGTTTACGCGCACTTCGAAATGAAGGTGCGGACCTGTAGATAACCCTGTAGAGCCTATTTTGCCGATGATGCTTCCCGCTTTCACATTCTGGCCCTTGCTTACAAGGATTTTGGACATGTGCCCATAGAGCGTGGCAATCTTATTGCCGTGATCGATGATTACACATTTTCCATAGCCTCCACGCCAGTCCGCGAATATTACTTTTCCGTCACCGCCGGCTTTGATCGGGGTTCCGTAGGGTGCGCCAATGTCAATACCCGTGTGGAACTTACGTCGCTTGTAAATGGGGTGGATTCTGTAGCCGAAACCGCTCGTGATTCTGCCTGCCACAGGCTTGATAAAATTACTCGTCCACGCCTTCCCGTCGTATCCTCCGTTTGCACTCTGGATCCTTCTGATTTCCGACTGGATCCGTTTCGATTCTGATTCGAGCTCCTTGATGCTTTTTTCGAAAAGCTGAAGGTCCTTTTCAATGACCTTCAATGCATCATCCTTGGTCTCCTTAAGAATCTTGATTCCCTCGATTCGTTGTTCAATTTCCGCTTTGATTTCCTTGATCTCGTTTATCTTCTGATTAACGGCCACCTGCTGAAGGTGTACTGTTGCGATACCGTCTTTTACGCTTTGAATGAGCGTTCGGTCATTCTCGAAGATGATCTGGAGGAAGAACACGCGATTTATAAAATCACCGAAATCCTGTGCGCCGATGATAAGATCGATGTAAGTCAGGTCGCCCTGCATGTATATTTCCGCGCTTCGCTCCGAAAGCTGCCCGCGTTTTTTTTCGAGATCGCTTGTCTTTTCTTCCATCTCGATCCCGAGTCTTTCTTGCTCGGCTTCCTGCTTTTCGAGGTCCCGCTCGACAGTTTCTAACTCCTCTTCCGCAACGAGCAAATCCTTGTCGATTATCTTGATTTCGCCTGACAGATCACCCTTTTCGGAACGAAGCCCCCTTATGTCGCTCTCGATGTTCTTCTTCTTCTGCCTTATGCTGTTCAGTTTGCTTTCGTAGCTCGTTGCATATGCATTCGTTACTCCTTCGGGCAGCGCTAGAAATAGAGCCGAAAGTACCGTCGAAATAATGATCGTTGCGATGAGTCTTGTAGTAGTTTTTTTGTCCATTACATCCTCACCTATCTCCATTCAAGCTCCCGCCTGATACGGGCGGTCTCGGCAATCATACGTTCATCCTCTGCAAGATACCTGCTTAGAGCGTTGAAACTCGATGTTATTCCGACAGTCGCGCCGATGAATATCAGACTGAGCGTGACGAGGAAGATCATATTGGAGTCGTAGCCGAACACTCCCTGAAATATCTTCATGCCCTCAAACAAGCCCGTTAAGCCGACATAGCTTGCCCAGACGAGGAGCGCAGCTACAAAGCTGCCGAGAACGCCAATGAACAGTCCTTCAAGTAGAAACGGCCATCTGATGAACCATTTGGTCGCGCCGACAAGCTGCATTATTCGGATTTCCCTTCGCCTAGAGTGAATCGAAAGCCTGACTATGTTGTTTATACTGGAAAAGCTCGCACCAAGAAGCAGTAGAATAGTAACAGTCGACACAAGCTGGACTATGAAGAGGATGCGCGATAGTTTGATCACAATATCCTGCCCGAATCGAACTTCGGCGACGCCCTGCACCCGTCTTACCTGTTCCGCGATACGCGGAACCAGTTCGATCGATTCAGTCTTCACGATGTACGAGTCGGGAAGAGGATTGTCTTCAAGCAGGCTTCCGAGATCGATTTTTGTTGTGGCCATGAAGTTTTCCAGGGCCTGCTCTGCGCTGATGTATTTGGACTCGACCACGCCGTCTATGGCTTTTATTTCGTTCTGAATACGCGGATAATCGTTCGCAGACAGGTTTTCGTCGAGAAATGCGTGAATTTCCACCATTCTTCGCAGTTCCACAGTGAATCGGTTTATGGTAAGCACGGCTACAAGGAAGTAGCCCAGAACCAGAAGGGAAATCGTTACTTGCAGGCCGTATGTGGCGACGATCACGCGATTCTCGCGAAGACTCGCAATGAACTCCCTGAAGAAAAAGCTGAAACTACCTATGATCCTGTCCTCCAGCTGTAGAAGCTGTGGTTTGATTTCAAGTCATTCATTATACGTGCCGGACTGTGCATCGGAAATGATCCGTCCATGCTCAATCCTGACAACGCGCCGTCTGAATCGATCCACCATCTTCTCGTCATGCGTGGCAACAAGGACGGTCGTTCCGCGCATATTGATCCGCGTAAGCAACTCCATTATTCCCTCGCTCGTATCGGGATCGAGATTGCCGGTCGGCTCGTCGGCGATAAGCAGGCTCGGTTTCCCCGCGATCGCGCGCGCGATGCAGAGGCGTTGCATTTCACCGCCAGAAAGTTCGTCAGGCTTCCGCTCGAACTTGCCGAGAAGCCCAACCATTTCAAGAACCTCAGGCACGATGGCACGCTGCTGACGGATTCCGATTCCCTGGACCTGCAACGCAAATGCAACGTTTTCCCAGGATGTTTTGGTCGAAATAAGAAGGAAATCCTGGAAAATCACGCCGATCCTTCGCCTGAAATACGGGATCTCGCGCGAGCGAAGCTTGGCAACATCCTTGTTGAACACAAATACGCTGCCCTCTGTCGCGATCACATCACGATAAATGAGCTTCAGGATGCTCGATTTGCCACCGCCAGTCGGGCCGACTATGAACAAGAAATCCTGCTTAGCGATGTACAGGTTGATCCCTCGAAGGGATCCGACCATATTCCTATATGTAAGCCCTGCATCAATTAGTCTGATCATTCCACAACCAAAAAACACTTGCAGGAAAACCACTCGAAAGCTGAATGGTGTTCAAGCCTTGAATTTACTATCTCATCTGCCGTATGCGGGAATCAGATGCGGCATCCGAACGCTGCTCTGATAAATTGGCGATTAGAACAAGCAATCGTTCTTCGAAAAGGCGATATCTGCATCTGTCCGCGCATCAGCCCGTCAACGCGAAACAGTAATATAGCAGAAACTGCGTGACGAGCGAAATATCCGCGCTGTTCGATTTGGAAAACAAACCAAGCGGATCGGTGCAATTCATACTGAGTGTGATTCGCAGAGCTTTATGCTTATGCAACGCTGGCAGGGACGACGAATTCATCCTTGGGGCTTCGTAAAACGTTGCAAGGATGACTAGCGATAAGGAGCGCTGAGATAGTTAGCCCGCAGCGTGAATCCGCGAGCGTAGTGGAGCATCTGCCGCCTTCCACATTTGATATACGGGCTTCGGCAGTACGCCCTGCTTTGGGAAATATGTAATGGTCGGGTTTTATGAATGACGATAAATCCCCCCATCCGCAGCATGCGTCCCAGTTAGTACAAAGACAAAATGGCTGGGGAACGTGGATGCTCCTCCCAACCAACTAATTACTCGCAGGATCAAGCTGGAGATAGTATCAGGTCGAAGAAGGCAGATGTGGCTGGATGAGCGAGTGGAGTTGAGTGATGACGCTCAAACCAATGCCAGGCACTCAGCAAAGGCTGAATATCACCTGCTTACGAACGAGGAATTGGGGGAGATGCTGAGAAAATGGCGTATGACAAGAAATCTCAGCTTCCGTGAGTTAGCAAAGGAGCTTGGCATCTCCCACATTTCCCTATGGCAGTATGAGAAGGGAAGGAAGAGGATGCCTGAGTGGATTCTGAGTGCTTCTGAAGAATCCGAAGCAGGGATTCAAGTTTTGGAGGGTTGAGCATCAGTATTTTGTCGCTTATCTTCATTCTAACTCAGCTTAGTTTTCCTCCTCGATCTGTATCGTTAGCAAATCAAGCAAATCTTTTGTCTTTTCGAACAATTCGTCGTAAGTAACTATCTCAACATTCTTCAACTGACTTCTGAACACTTCAAGCGAGCCAATCTTCTCGCGTTCTTCTATCTCATCAAGGCTTCCGGCAATGATCACGCATTTGGGGTCAAAACCCTCGGATTCCCTCTTTCTATCTCTTGCCGAAGTGTAGAAGTTGTTCAACAGCTCCTGCTTGTAAATCAGAACCTGATTGACAGCACCACAAAGGGCTTGACTTACTGGATACACCCCTTCGCGATATTTTTTGCCTAACAGACGAGTAGTTGGCGTCTTGATCTCCAAAAGCAGAATATTCGTAGTGAGTTTATTCTGCAAGAGAAAATCAGCTATATTGCCGCCAGTGTTGTCTCTTCCCTTACCGCCAACATATGCCTTGTCTTGAAAAATGATGACTGGATGGAGAAATAATTGAGCGATCAACCATGAGTGGCTCCTGAATGTCTCGTGCCAGAACTCCTCATCAGCATCTTCTTTATGATCGTTCCAAACCTGCAGGGCGCTGTGTAGCCTTGAAATGCCTACAGCCGTCCCCAAATTGTCCAAAGCACTTGCGCTGAGATTTGAAAGACTCTCGATTATAGTTTCGGCATCTGCAAGATCGGCTAATTGTTCGGCAAATGCCCCGGCATTCTTTGAGGTTAGCACATACTCCTTTTCCCCATATGGAATACCGTTCTTGTCATAAATCCGTCTTAAACCCAGCAATCCTTCAATAAGCTTGAGAGTAGCTGCGGTATCCAGGGGCAGATTCACTGCGTGGTCTTTAGGAATGCGTGACCTTTTGTAAGTTTTCTTCTTGATCCATTGTCCAGCTTTGCTCTTGCGGAAGTGAATGAACTGTCCTTTGACACAAGCTTGCTGATTATGAGGATTGTTCGCGATTTCGGGGCGGAAAACCAGCTTGGTCGTCTTAGTAATGCTAAGTTCAATGTCAGGACAGATCGCGGACTGCCTGGATGTTGATTTCACGACTTGCTTTCTTATCCTGTCACCCATTTCATCACCTCACATTCTATGTTGAGCGACATGCAGGACAATCAATTTATATCAGGTGTCCAAAGCACTTCGGCAGCGTTCGAAGTAGCTGTCAGGACGCTTGTAGCCGCAATCGCACTTCCAACTACCGCGCCAGCTAATACTGATCTTTTCCCCTGCAATCCCGTGCTCTACAGGCTCTGCCACATCAGTCTCCAGCCCTCACCCATGTTCTTCCCTAGATCAGGCTTTGTTAGATATCGCTCGCCTCAGTATACCAGAATCCTCGCTTGCCGCCAACCTGCACGGTTTTTCATCCAGAGGCGATATCCGCTTCTCGCTCGTCGTAATAGTGAGAACGATGAACCAGTTCATTCAGTATTCACATTCAGACTGTGCCCTTCTCGTTCCTTGTTCCACACGTCGTGACTAGACCGTGGGGCTGGATTCATCGATTCCATATGGTATCCTTGGTTTGTGACTGAGCGAGGGAAAGCCGGGCGCGGACGCCGCAGCAAGACGCAAGGTGGCGGCGGCAAGTCGCAAGGTAGCAGCCGCAAGGGAAAAAGTGGCAGCGGTAAACCGCAAGCTAGTAACCGCAAGGGGCGAGGTAGTCGTGGCAAAGGGGAACGCGGGCAAAGGAAGAGATTGCACGTACCTTCGCTTCCCGATACAACAGGCGTACCGCTTCTCCCGACGCTCGTATTCAACCACCAGCTCGTTGGACTCACGCGTGTACGTGCGGACTGCATCGTGGGCGCCATCGATATCGACCGCATCGTGAAGGAAGCCGCAGGCGAAATCCGCGAAAAGGTCACTCTCAAGGGCTTCAGACCAGGCAATGCACCGATGAGACTCGTCATCGCAAAGAAATGGGACGATGTTGAGGAGCGTGCGCGCGGTAAGATAATCGATACTGCAGTACGCCAGATCCGTAACGAAATCGGCGATCCCAAACTCGCTCCCATTTCGGAACCCGAGGTGGAGAATGAGGATCTCGTGAGAATCGAGCGTATCGATGTCGATAGGAAGGACGGAGACAGCACTGCTGATTCAGCTGAATCGCCACGGAAAGACACGAGCGATGGAAAACGGATAAGCGCTACATATACACCGCTTCATTTCACGGTGACGTGGCCGGTCGATGCGAGGCAGGCTATAACGCCGGATGGAAATGCCGCTGCTCCCGGTATGCCGGGAATGCCCGATGTACCCGGCGGCTCGCAGATTCCCGGCCAGCCGGGCTTTCCTGGCGTGCCCGGTACGCCGAAGCCACCCGGAATTCCTGGTTCCTGATGCCTGAGTTTCCTTTTGCAAAAAAAGTATTTCCACACCAGTACTTGAGTTATCGCCCGTTTGGAGAAAATCAA
>JAGGVC010000112.1 GCA_021158185.1 bacterium
CGTTCGTAACGAGCGCGGCTTTTCCGTTTGCGGCGAAACTTCTTTCGCATGATTCCGATACGCGCGCGCGCGCCGCTGCAATGCTCGGCAAGCTAGGTAATGATGGCGGAATCGCAGCGAGAATGCTTACGCGCGCGCTGGAAGATCACGACCCGCGCGTACGACTCATGGCCGCGAAAGCGCTTGAGGCGATAGGGGGGTAAAAACTCACCCGATATCGAAGTATACGAGGCCGGCAGCGCAAGGTACCACCGTGTGGTTGCGCCCGACGAATTTGTGCTATAATTTAATCGCCTTACATGAAAAATGCAGGGGGGAATTGGATGAATTGAGATAGTGTTACCCGATTCGAAACCGAGGAAACGGCGTAGGAAATCAGATGGAGAAACAGTCGATGTAGTACCGCAAGTACCATCTTCTCCAATGGAAGATGAGTAAGATACTCTACGGACTCACTGATGAGGAGATTAACAGAGCTTAGGAGGAAAAAATGACATTATGTGTTGCAATTGAGGCTTCTGATGCAATCATACTAGCGTCTGACAGCCGAGGACTAGTTGGTGATCCCCGTGGCCCGACCATGGCAAACGACACAAACATCAAAGTTGTTTCATTCTCGCCAGGCACTGGATTGGCTGTTGCTGGAACTGCAGAATTTGCAGCAACAATACTCCACGATATGCCTCAACACCTTGACATAGCTATGGCCAATCCCTTATTCAAGGATAAACCCCGGGATGTACATTTGGAAGCTAAAGTACTACATGAGGTGGCCAAAAGTACGTATGAAAAGTGGTTCAATCAAGCACCTTCTCCCAATAGACCACCGCTGATTTTCCTGCTTTGCGGTTATGCAGATAACAAGCCTAATCTCATAACCTTGATGAGCCTTTTTGACTTTGCACCCGGCAAAAGCACAACAGGATTCCAGACAATCGGCGTCAATATGCTTGCCACGTACTTACTCAATCGCCTTTACTGCAAAGGAATATCGGCCGACGCGGCAATTCGGTTAGCCTATTACGTCATCGACGAAACAAAATCCCAGGACGGGAAAGTCGGGGGCCCGATACACATCGGCGTGATCCGGGCGGATAAGGACTTGGAGATGCTTGACGAAACAAGGCTAGACGATATACGCCAAAATCTGGTATCATTTAGTGTGACCCTTCGTGGACATTTTGGTGTCCAAGAAGAGCGGAAGGAGGAAGTCTAGAATGAAGCCTGGTAACGAAAGGGAATTTATTCTGGAGATTCCAGAAGAAGGGCAGCCACGTATCTGGGAAATTCCAGATTTCAACCAAGCAGTGATTGATTCCCAACTGAATTACGCAAAGGCTCTTCAACTCGGATTCGCCTGCGAGCAAGACCCGCGAGAGATTGGCGTTTACCCAGAGCCGATACCGCTCGAAGACACGAATGAATAGACTCTCTCATCGCAGCTAATACCGTGGCGTGCATTATTTTGTACACTCCCACAGTACGCCCGCGCATCCTTTTATTTTCCCGCTGAAGCCACACATCCACCACTCTTAAAACTCTATCTCCAGGAATCGGGGTTTTGCGGTTGCACTGGCAGCGTGGAGCATTGGAGAGAAAACTGATTGCATGCTATGTCCTGATCGCGCGCGGCTACCCGATGTCGAAGTAGACAAGGCCTGCGGCGGTGATGATCATGTCGAGTGCGAAGTCGAACGGGACTTCGTCGAGGTCTATGCTGACCGCGCCACTGCCGAATCCGCCGAACTGCCCGGGCGCGCCGCCCGTGCCGAAGCCTTCAGCGCCGCCTTCTCCGCCGCCCATGCCTGAAATCGGGGGTCTGCCCGTTCCGGTCGGCTCCTGGTCCCAGTACGGGTCGAGGACGATGCTGATCCCGCCGATTGCCGCCATGAAGTCGAGTAAGCCCTTGATGCTCGCGCCGCGCGTGTGGATCGTGACGAGCGCGTCGGAGTACTTGTACCTGGCTTCGAACTCCGGAAGCTCGTAGTCGCCCGTCTGTTTCGGCGCGGACATATCTGGGTACTCATCGTCCGGTTCGGACTGCGCACCGCCTGCGGGAAGCTTCCTTAGGCCCGTGAATGCGACGATAACGCTTCCGTTTTTTGGAAATGCCCGTGATGCAGGAGCGAAGTTGATGCTGAATCCGTCGGCCCTGCAGGCGAGCTTGAGGGTGACGCGCGTGCCTTCGCCTTCCGGCTTGAGCAGCATTTCTGCGAGTGCGACACCATCGAGCTTGTGAACCTGGGGCGACTCGACGCGGCAGCCGCCGAGAAGGAATGTCACCGATTGCGGCAGGTTTTCGAGTTCGGAATATTTCGCCGCGCGGAACGTCAATGATTCCACGCCGTATTCCTGTGTAAACACCCAGTTGCGGTCGGGATACGGCTCCCATTCCGTGTCACCCGCGAAAACCGCGGTTATCGAAATGGACATCAGAATGAATAGTGCGCCAGCAAAAAGAAACAGCCTTTTCACAACATACACCTCCGCGACGGGACCTCGAAAATGAGAAACGCCCCGCTGCCGGTATTTATGATTGTACCAGAACGATTTGGTTCCGTCATTCCGCAGATGTTACTGGATTCGGTAGCTCGACAACCTGACCAAGACCCGCCAGCGCGCCTTCCGCGATTGCCCGTCAAGCGGTTGATACATGTGATTGTATTATCTAGAAAGCAGTTATCCGGAAATTGGCTGTTCGCTTTGGACGCTCGCGAATTGGATGCTATAATGCCAGCGGCTTTTGCTCAAGTATCAAGGGGAGATTCGATGCTCACCGCATACGTACCGATACTGATTCTTTTCGCCTTTATGGTCGCCATCTCTCTTATCATCATCGTCCTTTCGCATTACCTTTCGTCGCGCAAGTACTCATCGAGAGAGCGGTTCGAGGAGCCGTACGAATGCGGCTTGAGCACAGGCGGAATCAAACCCGGCAGATACCCCGTAAAGTTCTACCTCGTGGCGATTCTGTTCGTCGTATTCGATGTGGAAGCGGTGTTTCTCTGGCCGTGGGCGATTTCATTCCAGAGTTTCAGGGAAATGGGCTATTCCGTGTTTTGGTATGCGGAAATGATCGTTTTCCTCGGCATTCTTCTTGTCGGTTACGTATACCTGGTCGGCAAGAATGCATTCGATTGGAAGTAGGGCTGTGAGACTCGGGAATGCACTCTCGACTGTGCAGATCCGCGATTTTTGTAGGTGGCAATATGGCGCTTGAGGATTTGGCTGGCGACGGCGTAGTCTTCACAACCGTAAGGAAGCTGATGAACTGGGGCAGGTCGAACTCGCTCTGGCCGTTAGGGTTCGGGCTGGCCTGTTGCGCGATCGAGATGATGAGCACTTCAGCGTCGAACTTCGACATCAGCAGGTTCGGAAGCGAAGTTTTCCGCTCAAGCCCGCGGCAGGCCGACCTGTTGATCGTTCCCGGCAGGCTTTCGTGGAAGATGGCGCCAATCATAAAACAGCTCTACGATCAGATGCCGGATCCCAAGTGGGTAATTGCGATGGGTGCGTGCGCATCGAGCGGCGGAGTCTTCAAAACGTACAGCATCGTTCACGGCGTGGACTGCATCATTCCCGTGGATATTTACATTCCCGGCTGCCCGCCGCGCCCCGAAATGCTACTCGATGCACTGATCAAGCTACAGAAGAAGATACGCGATCCGAATTACGAGATAACGATCACGAACAAGGGAGTTCCAGATCACGAAACCGTCAAGCTCCGCGAGGACGATATCTGATGGCCGACGACAAGCTAAAACCGAATCCCGATGTGAAATGGGGAAAGCCGAACAAGGGTGTGGCGGGAAGCGCCGCGGACACACTCGCGGATTACGAAGCATCTTCGCTCGAAGCTGCAAAGAACACGCTGGAACTTCTGAAAGGCAAGTTCGGCTCAAGCGTGCTTGATGAGCGTACTTTCAGAGACGAAGTGCGTGTTGAAATAGACAAGGACACGATTCCATATGTGCTGGAGTTTCTTCGCGACCATCCCGAGATGGAATACAAGTACCTGTCGCAGGTTGCCGCTGCCGAGTGGCACAAGAATCTGAACACGCCCGACAGGTATTTCTATATCACTTACGACCTTCTGAGCTTCAAACTCAGAACGAGATTCTACGTTTACGCGGTGCTTCCGCGAGTTAAACCTGTAATGCCGTCAGTTACGAAGCTCTATCCGACCGCTGATTGGCACGAGCGCGAGATCTTCGACCTTTTCGGCGTGAAGTTCGAGGGGCATCCGAATCTGAAGCGAATCCTGCTGCCCAGGGATTTCGACGGACATCCGCTCCTCAAGGATTATCCGGTAGAGGGTAAGAATGTATGGGCTCCCGGCAAAAATGTCGTGCCCGAAGATTTGGACAAGATTCTTGATGATTTCGAGAGGGGCAATTAGGCTTTTGGCGCGGATGATCCTCGTCTGTGCCTTTCTGGAAGAAATGGAATGAGCGATACTGAAAAACAGCTTGCTGAAGCGGAAGAGCCGAGAACCGACCGGCTGATCCGTATGAATATGGGTCCGCAGCATCCCAGTACGCACGGCGTGTTAAGGCTCGTGGTCGAACTCGACGGCGAGGAGGTCGTGTCCTGCAAGCCGGACATCGGCTTCCTTCATACGGGGATCGAGAAGATTTCCGAAACGCGTAACTGGACGAAGAACATCGCGCATTTTCCGCGGCTCGATTACCTTTCGCCGATGAACAACGAGCTCTGCTATTGCCTTGCCGTGGAGAAGCTTCTCGAAATCACGGCTCCCAGGCGCGCGCAGTACATACGCGTTCTGATGAGCGAGTTGACGAGAATCATCAGCCATCTGGTTTGGCTCGGCACTCATGCTATCGACATCGGCGCGATGAGCGTGTTTCTCTACTGCTTCATCGAACGCGAGAAGATACTGAAGTTCTACGAAATGATCGGCGGACAGCGGATGATGACCGCGTACATGCGGATCGGCGGTGTTGCAGCTGATATGCCGGATGGGTTCGAAGATGAGGTCGATAAATTCCTCGACGAATTCCCGGACAGGATAAGGCTTTACGAGGGACTTCTTACTAAAAACCCGATCTGGATAAAGCGCACGAAGGATGTTGGAGTAATAAGCGCGGAGAAGGCGGTCGCGTGGGGGCTTTCGGGGCCGATCCTTCGAGCCACGGGCGTGGACTGGGATATCAGGCGGGATAATCCCTACCTCGTATATCCCGAACTTGATTTCGACATTCCCATCGGTGAAAACGGCGATATATACGACCGCTATCTCGTGCGAATCGAGGAGATACGGCAGAGCATTCGAATCTGCAGGCAGACGCTCGATGAGCTTCGCAAGATGGGGCGTGGCGAGGGCGAGCTCGATTACATGTGCCGTCATCCGAAGTATACGCCTCCGAAGCGCGAAGGCGTGCAGGATTCGGCCGAGCAGCTTATTCATCATTTCAAGTATTGGTCGGAAGGGATTCATACACCGGTCGGCGAAGCGTTCCAGAACATCGAGGCGTCGAAGGGCGAGATCGGATTCTGGGTTATCTCTGACGGTAGCGAGCTGCCGTGGCGTGTGAAGATTCGCCCGCCGAGCTTCGTTAACACTTCTGCGTTCGAGGAGATGGTGCGCGGCGAGCTTTTCGCGGACATCGTTGCAACGCTCGGAAGCATCGATATTGTTCTAGGAGAGATTGACAGGTAGTTTTGCGCGCGCGCGGTGCGCGCGTTATGCGCGATTGCTGGCCAGTCCGATGCAATCGAACGATCCTGTGTGACTGTGTTGTTAGGTAAGGAAGTATGGCTTTGACGTTCTCAAAGATACCTGGGGAGCTTCTTGAGAAGTTCAATGCGCTCGAAGAGAAAGGGAAGTATCCAAAGCGCAAGTCTATGCTCGTGCCGGCGCTTCATATAGCGCAGGAGCATTTCGGATGGATATCCGATGAAGCGGTCGCAGCGGTCGCGGAGTTCCTAGAACTGAGTCCCAACTATGTCAAGGGCGATGCGAGCTTCTATACGATGTTTTTCATGGATAAGCCCGGGAAGCACGTGATCCAGGTATGTCACAACGTAAGCTGCTATCTGGAAGGAGCCGAGGACATAGTCGCGCATCTCGAAAGGAAGCTCGGAATCAAGTGCGGCGGAACCACGCCCGACGGCAAGTTCAGTCTTGTTACCGTTGAATGTCTGGGAGCGTGCGGACGCGGCCCTGTGGTTCAGATCAACAACCGCGAGTACCACGAGTATATGACGATTGAGAAGATAGACAGCCTTCTTGAGTCGCTGGAGTAGCGTATGGCCGAAGAAACGAAAATCGTAATGCTTGATATGGACGTGGAAGGGATTTCTTCCCTTTCGGTCTATGAAAAGCACGGCGGGTACGCGGCGCTCAAGAAAGTCCTTGGAGAAATGACGCCTGATGAAGTGACCGCCGAGGTGAAGAAGTCGGGGCTGCGCGGCAAAGGGGGCGCGGGATTCCCTGCGGGCGTGAAATGGGGATTCATTCCAAAGGATAAGGGCGAGAAATACCTCTGCGTGAATGCGGATGAGAGCGAGCCGGGTACGTTCAAGGACCAGGCGATACTCGAAAAGATGCCGCACAGGATGCTCGAAGGCGCGATTATCGCGGGATACGCGTTCGGCGCAACGCACATTTTTATATATATCAGAGGCGAATTCTGGAAGGAAATCAACATCGTCCAGCGCGTCGTTGACGAGGCGTACGAGGCGGGTTATCTGGGCAAGGGAATACTCGGCAGCGATTACTCGGTCGAATGCACGGTGCATCCAGGCGCGGGGGCGTACATCTGCGGCGAAGAGACATCGCTTCTCGAATCGCTCGAAGGAAGGCGCGCCGAGCCGAAGATGAAACCGCCTTTCCCCGCAATCGAGGGGCTTTACGACAAGCCTACGATTATCAATAATGTTGAGACTCTCGCAACGGTACCCGCGATAATCGAGCGCGGCGCGGACTGGCATTTGTCGCTCGGCACCGAGAAAAGCCCCGGAATCAAGATGTTCAGCGTGTCTGGCCACGTAAACAAGCCCGGCGTGTACGAGATTGAGCTTGGTGTAAATCAGCTCGATTTCATCGAAACAATCTGCGGCGGCGTGAAGGGAGGCAGGCTCAAGGCGACGATCCCCGGCGGCTCAAGCGTGCCTGTGATGCCTGCGGCAAACTGTGACTGCCCGCTATCGTTCGAAGGCCTGCAGGATGCGGGCTCGATGCTCGGAAGCGCGGGATTCATGGTGTTCAACGAGCATACCGATATGGTGAAGGTTATCGAGGTCATATCCAGGTTCTACGCGCACGAATCCTGCGGGAAGTGCACGGTGTGCCGCGAGGGCACGCACTGGATAAACATGATTATCAACCGCATCTTGCGCGGCGAAGGAGCGATGGACGATCTCGTCACGCTCCAGGATGCTGCGGATGGAATGGAGATGAAGAGCTTCTGTCCGCTCGGCGATGCCGCGGCGTGGCCGGTTCAGAGCTTCCTGAAGCATTTCCGCCATGAGTTCATTGATTACATCGAAGGGCGGAAGAAGCTTGTCCCGAAATACGAGCCGGTTGGTGCTATCGGGCATCATAAGCTTGTGAAACCGGCGTACTGATGGCTTTGGCTCTTGCGCCCTTGCAGGGGCGATGGGCAAGATGAGCCCGGATTTTAACCCGGACTTCATTTTGAGGTAGATCCGGTAATGTGTGAAAACGAGAAAAAACTGGTGAAGGTGAAGATTGACGGCAGGGATTTCACCGTTCCCGAAGGACTTTACATATCCCAGGCGGCGGAGTCTGTCGGTGTGGATATTCCGGTATTTTGCGGTTTCGACAAGCTTAAGCCCTGGGCGGGATGCAGGATATGCCTCGTCGAGGTCGGCCTTCCGCGTACGATCGAGAAGGATGGCGAAAGGGTGACGGTGGTTTCCAAGCTTCCGAAGCTCCAGGCCGCTTGCGCGACGCAGGTTTGCGAGGGAATGGAAATCTGGACTGACACCGAGCTTGTCGATGCGAACAGAAAGCGCGTGCTCGAATTTCTCCTTATCAACCATCCGCTCGAATGTCCCGAATGCGATAAGGGCGGGGAATGCCTGCTTCAGGATATTGCGTACAAGTACGGGCTCGCGGAATCAAGGATGAAAGAGCCGAAGCGCGTCCTCCCCGATGCGGATGTCAACGAATTCATCCGGCTGAACTACAAGCGCTGCATTCACTGCAAGAGATGCGTGAGATTCCATTCTGAAGTCGCGGGCGACCACCTGCTCGAATTTGCAAGGCGCGGAAGCGAAACGCTCGTCCTGCCGAAAGCGGATGACGGCGTAAAAAGCAAGTTCAGTGGAAATGAGGTGGAATTCTGTCCGGTAGGAGCGCTTTCGGACAAGCTGTACCGCTTCAAGGCGCGCGAATGGGACCTCGGGTATACGCCTTCGGTTTCACTTGCCGATGCGACCGGAACGAACATAATGCTCCACCATCGGCAGGGACGGATCAAGCGGGTCTGGAGCAGGGAGAATCCTGAGGTTGACTGGGGATGGCTTTCCGACAAGGACAGATTCGTATACGAAGCCCTTTACAGCCCGAACAGGATTAAGAAGCCCCTGATCCGCCAGAAGGACGGCAAGTTCAAGGAAGTAGCATGGGGTGAGGCAATCCGATACGTCGTTGATAACCTCAAGTTCTATATTGGTCGCGATGGAAAGGAGAGCATCACGGGAATTGCAGGCGGGAATCTTACAAATGAGGTTTTTGCCGTATTCAGAAGGTTACTCACAAACCACATAGGAACGGGGCGCTATCACTTCGGGCAGTTCATCCCCGGCATCTCCCTTAATCCCGGCGATTTTCTCACTGCGATTATGTTCGACTCGACCAGCTGGGAGAAGGTTACGCACAGCGACGTGATTCTTGCCTGGGGTGTTGATTTACTCGAAGAGGCACCTGTGCTTGCGCTAAAGATCGAGCGCGATATGGAAAACGGCGGGCCTATGCTCATAACGGCAAACAGCCATCGGACTTCCGGCGAACGGTTTGCAAACATCAAGTATCATTATCCATACCGCAAGCAGGCTGATGCGCTCAGGATTATGATAAACGGCGCGGCAAAGCCTGCCGATGCGCCTGAGGAAATCAAGCCAATGATCGAGTATCTCCGCGGTGCGGATACTGTCGCGGTGCTCATCGGCAACGAGATGCTCAGCGCACCTAATGCCACAGAGCTTATCGATCTTATGCTCAAGCTTTGCCACAATTTACGGGTTAAGCTTGGCGAGGATGGGGATGCGGCGGAGCGCGACCAAGGCTTGACGCCGGATATCACGTTTAACCCGATTTTCAGGGACGGCAACGCAGTCGGTGCGCTGCTGTTCGGCCATTTGATGGCTGTCGGCGTTGCTCACGAGAAAGACGAAGCAGAGGGTGCAAAACCCGGCCTTGTAAGGTTGTTTCAGGATATTCTCGCGGGGAAGAGCAACTTCTGCTACGTCATTGGCTCCGACTACGCCAGGAATTTCCCCGATGCAAAACTTACCAGGAATGCGTTCGAAAAATGTGAATTCGTAGTCGTCCAGGATCAGTTCATTACCGAGACCGCGAAATATGCGAATGTGATCCTGCCCGCGCTGACCGCGCAGGAAGACGAAGGAACGGTTTTTTCGGGGGAAAAACGGCTTCAGAGACTGCACAAGCCTGATGTGAGCTTTCCCCAGGCAGACAGTGACTTCAATATTCTGCGAAAAGTACTTGTCGAAATGGGTGCAAGCCTGAGGACAGCGTCTGTTGGCGAGTATTTCAACCATTTCGCCCAAGGCCTGCAAGTGATTTCACATATCGACTATGGCGCTATTCCAGAGGACGGCATCCTGCTCGAATTTGGCGAGGTGATGGAGGATGGGCAATCGCCCGATCCTGGCAGCTTCATTACCGTTGACGCGCCTTCGAAGCTTGAAGAGGCTGCCGGGAAGGACGACGGTCTGATGGTGCTCATTCCGAAGCTCTATATGTTCAACGGAGAGAATCACTCGATGAATGCGGAGCATTTCGCACAGGCGGTCGGTAAGGCGTTTTGCGAGATCAGCCCGACCGATGCCGAGAGGCTGGGGATCAAACCGGGTTCGGTCGTGGAGCTTGCGAGCAGAGCAGGTGGAATCGAAGTCGAAGTACGTGTATCGGCTGATGTACCGCCGGGACATGTGCTAATAAGCGACAGCCTGCCAGGAATAAGGCTGGCCGATATTCTGACACTCGGCGAGCAC
The DNA here is from genome assembly GCA_021158185.1 of bacterium. Classification (GTDB taxonomy): domain Bacteria; phylum 4484-113; class 4484-113; order JAGGVC01; family JAGGVC01; genus JAGGVC01. The sequence continues at coordinate 10,228 of JAGGVC010000112.1, forward strand.
ACCGTTGTGAATCTTCTGCCCGTAACAGGGAGCAAAGCGGGCGGGTCATCTTCCGGAGCGGATTAGATATGAACACTTGCTTTCACAATCGGGCTCTTTTATTGGAGTGTAGGGAAAAATGACGTTGATGGACATAGTCTGGGCCGCTGTGCGAGCAGCTGCAGTCCTGGTTGTAACCCTTGGCGGCATGGCGTATCTTACGCTTTTCGAGCGCCGGGTGGTTGGGTTCTTTCAACGACGGCCAGGGCCGAATCGCGTGGGCTGGCAGGGTCTGCTTCAGCCGATCGCGGATGCCGTAAAGCTCCTGTTCAAGCAGGAAATCATCCCAAGGAACGCTGACAAGTTCGTCTACTTCCTGGCTCCCTGTATATCGCTTACGGCGGCGTTCATGCTCTTTGCGGTAATCCCGATTCAGAGCAACTTTGCGATAACCGGCATCGACGCCCAGACGAGCCTCGGTCTTATCGAAGATGTGAACGTCGGTCTGATCTATATCCTTGCAATATCGTCGCTCGGCACGTACGGCGTCATCCTTGCCGGGTGGTCTGGTGGAAGCAAGTACAGCTTTCTAGGCGGGCTTCGAAGCTGCTCTCAGATGATCAGCTACGAGCTTGCGCTGGGGCTTGCGATTATCCCGGTCGTGCTGTACGCGGGAACGTTCAGCCTGAACGGAATCGTCATCGCCCAGCAGGGGTTTTTCGGATCGCTACTTGCAAAGCCCGTCAATTTGATCGCACTGATCCCGATCGCGATAGCAGGAGTTACTTTCGTGATAAGCATGTTCGCGGAGACGAACCGTAATCCCTTCGATCTGCCTGAAGCTGAAAACGAACTAGTAGCAGGCTATCACACCGAATACAGTGCGATGAAGTTCGCGATGTTCTTTCTTGGGGAATACGTTTCGATCATCGCAGCGGGGGCGCTTGCGGCAACGATATTCCTCGGCGGATGGGCGGGTCCTCTATGGTTCGGCCCGATAAGCGGCATCGTCTGGTTTACCGCGAAAACGATGTTCTTCCTTTATCTGTTCGTCTGGGTCAGGGCGACGCTGCCAAGGTTCCGGTACGACCAGCTTATGAAGTTCGGATGGTTGGTTCTTCTGCCGGTGGCTCTTTTGAACGTTATTCTGATGGCGACGCTTGTCGTGTTCGGTATCGGCTTGACTCCGGCGTAAGCGTGTTTTTTTGTACATCCGGGAGCGGATGCGGGTCTGTAATTGAATGGAGGTTGTGGATGAGCGAAAAGAAGGCAGTAAGGCTTAATCCCATTGAGATTCTCAGGGGACTGTCTTTGACCTTGCGCGAATTCGCCAGGTTCTTCGGCGGCGGAAAGGTCACGCTCGAATATCCAGAGGTTAGACCGGAACTCGCCCCGCGTTTCAGAGGGATGCACCGGCTCGAACGCTACAAGGAAGGCCCGTACAAGGGGTTGGAAAGGTGCGTCGGATGCTCGCTCTGCGCAGCGGCATGCCCTCCCGCGGCGATAACCGTCGTCGCGGAAGACAATCCTGTCAATCCCGCAGAATGGAAATCGCCGGGTGAGCGCTATGCCGTGGTGTATGAAATAGACTACCTGAAGTGCATCTTCTGCGGAATGTGTGTGGAAGCCTGTCCGCACGACGCGATAGTTATGAAGCACGATTTCGAGCTTGCAGACGATTCGCGTGCGCCTGGTTTCAACAAGTTCATCTACAGCAAGGACGATCTGCTAGATCGGGTCTACGAAGGGCCGGACGAGCCCGAGTTCAAGATAGGGAAGGGAAGCTAATGGCTTCTGCGGTAGGAGCGTGACACCCGCGGAGTATGCTTGAGGAAACAGATTATGGCGATCAGCTTTGAGATCGTATTTTTCGGAGTTTTTGCAGGGATCGCAGTGATCCTTGCAATAATGATGCTTTCGGTGAAAAGCCCCGTGCACGCGGCGTTGTGCCTGGTCGGCGTGATGATTATGCTCGCGATTCTCTACCTGATGCTTCACGCTTACTTCCTATCCGTTGTGCAGATCGTGGTGTACGCGGGCGCGGTAATGGTGCTTTTCCTGTTCGTCATTATGTTCTTCTACAGCCCCGGTGCAAGCGATCCTAGCCGGATGAGCGTGCATTTTACTCATATCGCGGGTGCGATCATCCTTGCTGTCATCCTGCTCGCAGTGATCACGGGATCGTTCCTGCTGTCCGGCAACGTCAGCCTGACTGAAAAACCTTCTGCTGCGCAGATGACCGATATTGAAAAACCGATAGCTGAAACGTCGGAAGCTCCACTGACCGAAGAAACTTCAAGGATGATCGAAAAACAGAATCCCCAGCTCGTTGGCCGGATGCTGTTTACCAAATACCTGCTTCCGTTCGAGCTTACGTCGCTTCTTCTCCTCGCGGCGATGGTCGGCGCGGTGGTTCTCGCAAGACGCAGCCCGCCAGCGGAAGCCGGGAGCGCGGGAGGTGATGGAAATGACTGATGTACCGATGTTCTACTACACGACGCTCGCAGCACTACTCTTCTCGATCGGGGCTGTCGGTGTGATAGTCAAGCGCAATCCGATTCTGATTTTCATGAGTATCGAGCTTATGCTCAATGCCGTAAACCTTTCATTCATTACATACAGCCGTTACCTGCACTTCCTCGAAGGCCAGGTGTATGCGTTTCTGCTCATTACGGTGGCTGCCGCCGAGGTAGCGGTCGGCCTGGCAATCATAGTCGCGCTCTTCCGCAGTAAGCGCGAGGTTGATGTCGATGCCGCGAGCTTGATGAAGGAGTAGTCCCTGATGGAAATGAACCTGCTTGATTTGGTCGGACTCGCAATAGCATTCCCACTTCTCGGGACGCTCATACTCGGACTGTTCGGGCGGTTTATGCCGCGGATCGCTGTCTCCATAATCGCACCCGCAACGGTGGGGCTCTCGTTTATTATCGGCCTTATTACGCTTTTTGTATACAGAACCGACAGCGCACTCATCGGCGGGCAGCCTTATGTAAGTTATCTCTTCACCTGGATCCAATCCGGCGATTTCACCGCGAACTTCAGCCTTCTCATAGATCCGCTTTCGATCACGATGATGCTCATCGTCACGGGCGTCAGCTTCATCATCCATGTCTACAGCATCGGCTATATGGCGCACGACAAGGATCACGCCCGCTTCTTCGCGTATCTCAACCTGTTCGTCGGTGCGATGCTCATTCTCGTGCTCGCATCGAGCCTGCCCGTGATGTTTATCGGCTGGGAGGGCGTTGGCCTCTGCAGCTACCTGCTCATCGGCTTCTGGTACGAAAAGGCGAGCGCCAACATCGCGGGGATGAAAGCCTTCGTTGTTAACCGGATCGGCGACTTCGGCGTTCTCATCGCGATGTTCATGCTTTTCGCGAGCGAGAATTTCGTTTCCCTGGAATTTCTCGACATTAACGGGGCTGCCAGGATCTTCGGCGAGACGAACTACAACAGCCCGTTCATAATCGCGGTATGCCTGTTCCTTTTCCTCGGAGCAACCGGCAAGAGCGCTCAGATTCCGCTCTACATCTGGCTTCCCGACGCGATGGAAGGTCCGACGCCTGTCAGCGCCCTGATCCACGCGGCAACGATGGTCACAGCCGGCGTGTATATGCTTGCAAGGCTGAACGTGCTCTTTTCAATCGCACCGACCGCAATGCTCGTAGTCGCAGTAATCGGATGTGCAACCGCGTTCTTCGCAGCGACGATTGCGCTTTCACAGGTGGATATAAAGAGGGTTCTCGCGTACTCCACGGTGAGCCAGCTTGGATACATGTTCCTTGCGTGCGGGGTGGGTGCGTTCTGGGTAGGCATTTTCCATCTTATGACTCACGCATTCTTCAAGGCTCTTCTGTTCCTCGGTGCGGGAAGCGTCATCCACGGGATGAGCGATGACCAGGACATCCGGAACATGGGCGGACTCGCAAAGAGAATGCCAGTTACGTACTGGACGTTCCTCGTCGCAGCGCTTGCGATTGCAGGTGTGCCGTTTTTCAGCGGGTTCTTTAGCAAGGACGAAATACTCGCATCCACGTTCTGGTTCGGCGCGGAGTTTCCATCCGGGAAGATACTTTACGTCATCGCGCTGATCACGGCGTTTATGACCGCGTTCTATATGTTCAGGCTTGTGATTCGTACATTCCTCGGCAAGCCTGTGACGGAAAAGGCGAAGAAGGCCCACGAATCGCCGAGAGTTATGACGATTCCGTTGATAATCCTCGCGGTACTCGCGTTTGTCGGCGGATACGTCGCGCTTCCGCACGTCATAAGCGGCCCGCTCGGTTATTCGAACCCTCTCGAACAATTTCTGAAACCGGCTGCACAGACATACCAGATATCCGAGCATCCCGTCGGCGAGGCATACGGTGTAGCCAGCGCGGAGTATGTTGAAACAATTGAAGGCGTCTCCGTAGAGGGTGAGGATGTAATCCACGAAGCCGCAGGCCACGGCGAAGATGAAGCCCACCATCCCGCCGACATTTCCTGGTATCTGATACTCGCATCCATTGTATTCGCCGGGCTTGGAATCTGGGGCGCGTACCTATATTTCAGAATGACCGACTGGGCGAAACTGCCCGCTCTTTCGAGGTTGATACGGAGGCTTCAGATTGTAAACGACTGGAGTCTCAAGAAGTGGTTCGTTGACGAGCTGTACCAGTACACAATCGTGGAACCGGGGAAGGTTCTCGCACAGATATCCCTGATATTCGACCAGGTTGTAGTTGACGGAATCGTGAACGGAACCGCCGGGTTCTTCGCGTTTGTCGGTGACAGGATAAGGCGGTTCCAGACCGGAATTGTGAGGGAGTACGCCCTCGGAATTCTCCTTGGGGCCGTTTCGGTTGTCATTATTGTTTTCATTACCCGTATGGTGCTGTAGGAACTATGCCGGATCTTGACATTCTCAGTCTTGTCGTCTTTTTCCCGCTTATCGGGGTCCTTGTGCTGGGATTCATCGACAAAAGGGAAGAACTGATGCTCAAGGTGGTGGCGCTTATTGCATCGCTCGTCACCTTCGGATTGTCGCTCATCGTATATTTCAGGTTCGATCCGAACGCAGTCGGCGAAATCGTGCCGGGCTACCAGATGGCGAACTACGTCAAGTGGATTCCCGCCCTCAACATCAACTACGTTGTCGGAATTGACGGCATCTCGCTCTACCTGCTCCTTCTTACGACGTTCCTTCTACCCGTGTGCATCCTCGGAACCTGGAATCACATCAAGAAGAACATCAAGCTCTACCTCCAGATGCTCCTTCTCGTGACGGTCGGGATTTCGGGCGTTTTTGTTTCGCTCGATATGATCCTCTTCTTCTTCTTCTGGGAAGCGATGCTGATTCCGATGTACTTCCTGATCGGCATCTGGGGAAGCGCGAACAGGATCTACGCGACTTACAAATTCGTTATTTACACGATGGCCGGAAGCGCACTCATGCTTGCGGCAATGATCTTCCTATTTTTCTATTCGAGCGCGTCCGGCGAGGCTACATTTGTGATTCCGGAACTGATGAGCAGATTCGCAATCCACAGGATCGACCCAGGTATTCAGGCGTGGCTCTTCTGGGGGTTTGCGATCGCCTTTGCCATCAAGGTTCCGCTATTTCCTTTCCATACCTGGCTTCCAGACGCTCACACCGAAGCACCTACGGCGGGCAGCGTGATACTTGCGGGAGTTCTACTTAAGATGGGCACGTACGGGTTCATGCGCTTCTGCCTGCCCCTTTTCCCCGATGCAAGCCACAAGTTCGCCCATGTCATCGCAATCCTGGCTATCATAGGGATTATCTACGGTGCGCTCGTCGCGGCTGTCCAGCCTGATCTAAAAAGGCTTGTTGCATACAGCTCCATCGCGCACCTCGGCTTTGTCATGCTCGGTCTTTTCGCATTCAACCAGCAGGCGCTTGACGGCGCAGTGCTCCAGATGGTCAATCATGGCCTCTCGACGGGCGCTCTGTTCCTACTGGTCGGCATTCTGTACGACAGGCGGCATACGCGCCTGATCTCGGATTTCGGAGGGATAGCGAGAAGCATCCCTGTTTTCTTCGTCGTGTTTCTAATCATTATGCTTGCGAGTATCGGGCTTCCGGGACTCAACGGATTTGCCGGCGAGCTCCTGATACTTATGGGCGCATTCAAGGCAAACGCCTTCTTCGGAGGAATTGCGACGACCGGCGTGATTCTTGCGGCAATCTATATGCTGTGGATGTTCAGGCGCGTATTCTACGGTGAACGGGACAAGGAAGAAAATAAGAAAATCGTGGATCTGCGTCTGCCAGAGCTTGCCGCTCTTATTCCCATTGTTCTTCTGTGCTTCTGGATAGGCCTGTATGCCACTCCGTTTCTCAGGGACATCGGTTCTGGAACAAGGCCTGTCGTGGAATTGCTGAAACCGCCGACACACACTGTGACGCAGGCTGTGAGCAGCGCTGCCGATGACAGTTCGATCATGGCTGACGGCAGATTCTACGAGATTTCAGATACTGCGGAGGTGGCAAATGACTAGCATGGAGTTCAGTCCGCAGACAATCGACTTCACCGCAATTATGCCGATCATCATCATTTCGGCGGGAATCCTCGTAACGCTACTTCTGCCGTTTGCCGCAAAGGGCAGGGCGAAGATAATTAATCCGCTCGTTGCGTTGATTGTGCTTCTAGCCGCCTTTATTTCTTCAGCTCGAATCTGGGACCTGGGCAGAGCGAGCTTTGACGGCATGTACACGGCGGATAACGCAACGCTCTTTGCGAGCTTCATCTTTATCATCGTAGCGTTCATAACGGTTATCGCAATCACTGCAAGATACTGCCCGTTTCTCAGGTCACCCGACGGCGAAGGACTTTTTGCGAGCCCGGAGGTCTTCCCGCTGATGCTGACCGTGGTCGTGGGCGCAATCGTTATGTCCGCGTCCAGAAATCTGATCCTTACATTCCTCGCCATCGAAACACTGAGCATTCCGCTCTACGTTCTTGCTGGGATGAACCTGTCGAGCGAGCGAAGCAAGGAAGCGAGCCTGAAGTATTTCCTTACCGGCGCGTTCGCTAGCGGCTTTCTTGCATACGGTATTTCACTTATCTATGGGGCTGTTGGAAAGCTCGGATATCACGCGATTCTCGATGCATGCAGCCCGACCGCCGCGGATTACACACTTTATGCGGGGCTTGCACTCGTCGCGGTGGGCTTTGGATTCAAGGTTGCACTCGTTCCCTTCCACGCCTGGGTGCCCGACGTATACCAGGGCAGCCCGGCGCTCATCTCCGGGTTCATGGCCAGCCTGGTCAAGGCGGCGGGATTCACTGCAATACTGAGATTCTTCGGAGAAGGGATTGTTCCGCTATACGGAATCTGGTGGGTAGCGATCGCGATCATCGCGGCGTTGACGATGACGGTCGGAAATCTGATGGCGCTAAACCAGATCGTTCTGAAACGGCTCCTTGCATACTCGAGCATCGCGCACGCGGGTTATCTTTTGCTGGCCGTTCTGATAATTGGAAAGGAATGGTCCGAAAAGGGCGTTACTGCCGGAGCGCCGCTGGGCGATGCAATGCAATGTGCGTTCTTCTACCTGGCAGGTTATGTGTTCGCCATAATCGGCTCGTTTGCCATCATCTGGTGGCTCACGCCTTCCGACAAGGAGGGTGCGCTGCTCGAAATAGACGATGTTCGCGGGCTTAACGATCGACATCCCTTGCATGCAGCGCTCTTTGCGCTCTTCTTGTTTTCACTTGCCGGATTCCCGATTACAGCAGGATTTCTCGGCAAGTTTTTCCTCTTTGCATCTGCGCTCAGCCATGGCTTCATTCTGCTGGTTGTCTTCGCACTCCTGAATGCGGTTCTGAGCGCTTACTACTACCTCAAGATCATCGTTGCGATGTATATGAAATCCGCTCCGGAGCACGCATCGCTCTGCGAAGAGCCATCTCCGAACCCGTGGATCTATGCTGTTGTATGGACATGTACGCTTGCGACGCTGTGGCTCGGAATCATTCCCGCGTCAATTCTTGGTCTACTCGGAAGCGTCTCCGTCGGTGGATAGCAGATTCCGGCGTTAGCATTCCTTCCAGATATCACATGGCGTCACACGGACGCATGCCAGTGTGAATCGTTAGCCGCCATATGAAAGGAATACCATATTTCGGCAACAGATTCACGTTGTGCCGATGCGAAATACGGGCTGTGGGCAGAAGCGGTGGTGAATGAAGACAAAGAAAGCGAAAAACCCGCAGCCACCGAACGGTGCCACGGGCTTCTTTATGGTTATGATAAAGACCTAAGCCTCTATCTCCAGAATAAAAACACTCGGCTCCCTCTCCCTACGGAGGGGAACATCTCAAAAGGAAAAAGCTGTGATGTGAAATAAAGGAGCGATCCATAATGGAACGCATTATGAGCACTTGCTCCATAATGCCGTTGATTAAGCTCTCAAATATTGAAATCAGACGAAATGGTCAAGACCTCGGTCGATTAGTACGATTCGGCTGTGACATTGCTGCCTCTACACCTAACGCCTATTACCTGGTTATCTTCCAGGGACCTTACCTGGTTATCCAGTGGGAGATCTCATCTTAGGGGGGGCTTCGAACTTAGATGCTTTCAGCTCTTATCCTTGCCCAGCATAGCTACTCTGCAATGCCTCTGGAGAGACAACAGATACACCATCGGCTGGTCCGCTCCGGTCTTCTCATACTAGGAGCAGCGCCCTTCAAATCTCCTACGCCCACAGTGGATAGAGACCGAACTGTCTCACGACGTTCTGAAC
>JAGGVC010000104.1 GCA_021158185.1 bacterium
CCTGTAATCCTGTACAACCCTACATCCTGTACAGCGCCCGGTCGTGGGCGCGGCTTGATGGTTCATAATTACAGGAGCGGCCAAGACTGGCCGCTCTACAGGTTATAAAATGTGGCGTGTCTCCGCACAAAAGACGGGCGTGTCGCCACACGTCCCTACCCGGCGCTGAACCAGGCTTTGACGAATTCGCCCGCATCGAACTCGACGATATCGCCGACATTTTCGCCGACGCCGAGGAAGAGGATCGGCAGGCGGTGTTTTTTCACGATAGCGAGCACCGCGCCCCCGCGTGCTGTTCCGTCGATCTTGTTGATGATAAGCCCGCGCACACGGCACACGCTTCTGAAAAGCTCGACCTGGCTTATCGCGTTCTGGCCCGTGTTGGCATCGAGGCAGAGAAGGTGATGCACGTTGGCGTCTGGCGCGTTCTTCGTAATCGTGCGCTCGATCTTCTTTAGCTCTTCCATCAGGTTCTTCTTGGTCTGAAGCCTGCCCGCAGTATCGATGAGCAGTACATCCGCCTTGCGCGCAACCGCAGCCTTCGCGGCATCGAACACCACGGCGGCTGGATCCGCTCCCTGCTGGCCGGACACGATTGGCGTGCCGGTGCGTTCCGCCCAGATTTTAAGCTGGTCGACGGCGGCAGCCCTGAAAGTATCGGCAGCAGCAATCAGCACATTCAGGTTTTTTTCCTTTAGGTGTCGTGCGATCTTCGCAAGCATCGTCGTTTTGCCGACGCCGTTCACGCCCACAAGCATCACGACGTTGAGCCTGTTTGGATCAAATGGCGCGATGGGCTCGGTATCGGAAAGGATGTCTTCGAGCTTCGAGCGCAGGATTTCGATAACGCGCGTTGCGGACGTCGCGCCCTCGTCGCGCGCGCGCGCGCGGATTTCCTCGATAAGCTTAGCCGCAAGCTCGCTTCCAACGTCCGAAAGTACCAGCTGGTCGAAAAGCCCGTCGTAGAACTCAGCTCCAGCTTCGACCTCGAAACCGACGAAGGGCTTGAACCATTCCAGAAACTGCACCTTTGTGCGGCTGAGCCCCTTGCGGAACTTGCCGGATTTAGGCTCGGCGGCAAGCTTCTCGCGCACCTCGGCGAGCTCGATTTCAGCCTGGGCAAGTGACGGGTCGAGAGCGAGCGCGCGATCGAGATAAAACGCGGCATCGCGCGCGCGATCGAGATGTTTCAGCGCGACACCGAGGTTATTCATCGCTATTGCGCTTTCTGGGTTCAGTTCTACTGCACGACGGAGCGCTTCCTCGGCCTTCGCGTATTGCGACTGGTCGATGTAAATCGCGCCGAGATGGTTGTACGCGAGCGCATCCTCGGGATCGAGTTCGACTACCCGCGCGAGTTCCCTGAGCGCACTCTCGATGTCGCCAGCTTCCTCGCAGGTTACGGCGTAGTTGAAATGCGCGATGGGATCGTTCGGAACAAGGCTCGTTACTTTTTCAAAGTGTTTCAGCGCCTCAACGACTTCGCCTGCTCGTTTGAGCGCACCTGCAAGCTTGGTAAGCGCCGAAGGATCATCGGGATTTTCAAGCGTTGCCTTCCGCGCGGCATCGACCTCGTTCTGAGGTTCTGCCTGAGATTCTTCCTTTTTTCTCTGCTTGAACAGGTCGAAAAGTCCCATTTGGAATAAGCAACCCTTCTGGAATGTTGGTTCTAAGGACGATCAGGATTATTACGCAAGTGTGCGTACCAGTCAATGGTACAGGCCGGATGCGATGATGCATCATTCACACTCATTCGTGATACTATCTGATTGTGGAAATGGACAGTCTTTCAATCGATGTTTTGAGAATGCGCGCGCGCGATTGGGCAGAGAAGCAGCGCAAATTCCGCTGTATCATATGCGGTTACGTAGGCAGGCACAAGGATTTCGACGACGGCAGCGTCACTTGCCCGAACTGCGGTGATTCCGGTCGCTACCGCCAGAGTTTCCCCGTAAACAGCAACTACCCGTCGCTCCTTCAGTCGATCCATATTCTCTATCATGTGCCCGACGAGGCTATTCAGGGAATGGTCGTGAACCTTTTTGTTACCGCTTACGAGCTGTGGTTCGAGGAGCTTTTCAGCTATCATCTGTTGAATACCGGAGTAACCAGCAACATCACGGAGTTTCTCGTAAGCGAGGTGCGGAGCTTCGAGCGGAAGAAGCGGCTCTTCTATACGCTTACCAGAACGCATTACGATCAGGCGGTGGAGCGCATCCGCGCGACGGGTACCGTGACGCGCACCGAGCACTACGTGCGCGTAAGGAATATGATGGTTCACCAGGGCGACCTGAAGATCGAAGAGCGCGCGGTCATTGAATGCGTAAACCTCACCGAACAGCTTTCGCTTGTGTTCAGGAAGCTGAACAATGAGTATTTCCTCTGGAAGGATAAAGGGTGGGGCAAGAAGCGCGCAAGATAGAAACGCGCGCGCGATGTTTGTACGCGGCCACTGAGAACATGAACTTGCAGACGACTTCGGTTCCTGTCCCGCATTTTGCTCAACCCATATTTGGTGCTTCCGCAAAGAAAAGTAGCCTATAATTCTAATCGTGAGCGGTTTTGTTCGGATTATCGGCGCAGGATTAGCGGGAAGCGAGGCAGCCTGGCAGTGTGCGCGCCGCGGAGTTCTTGTCGAGCTGTTCGAGATGCGGCCACATGTTATGCCGCCCGCACATCATACGGGCGATTTCGCCGAACTTGTCTGTTCAAATTCGTTCAAAGGCACGGATAACGCTCGCTGCGCGGGGCTTCTCAAGGATGAACTCAAGACACTCGGCTCGCTCGTTCTTGAAGCTGCGTACGCGGAGCGAATACCCGGTGGAACTTCGCTCATCGTCGACCGCGAGCGGTTTTCACGGCGAATTACAGAAGCCATCACAAATCATCCGCTGATAGACGTCAGGCGTAAAGCAGTGCGCGACTTGAATCAACTTGCCGAGCCCGGCATTCCCGTGATTGTGGCGATCGGCCCTATGACCACGGACGAGTTCGGAGACAACCTTGCGGAGCTTGTTGGAAAAGCTAACCTTTATTTCTTCGATGCGACAAGCCCCGTTCTGGCGGCTGACTCGATAGACAGGGATGTTGTTTTCGAGGCATCGCGCTACGGCAAAGGCGGTGACGCAGGTTATCTGAACGTGCCGCTCGGCAAGGAAGAGTTCATCGCGTTTCACCGCGCGCTTCTCGAAGCTGAAGTCGCGCCGCTGGGGCATGGCGAGGAGATGCGGCTTTTCGAGGGCTGTCTTCCACTCGAAGAGATGGCGAGGCGGGGTGAGGATGCGATCCGGTTCGGTCCTATGAAGCCTGTCGGGCTGACGGATCCGCGCACCGGCGCGGCGCCATACGCAGTACTTCAGCTCAGGCAGGAGGATGCGATGCGCTCGGCGTATTCGATCGTGGGATTCCAAACCAGGCTTAAGTATCGCGAGCAGGAGCGGATAATCCGGATGCTCCCCGGACTGGAAAATTCTTGGTTTATTCGGCACGGCAGGATGCACAGGAACAACTACATCGATAGTCCGCGGCTTCTTGCACCGACTCTTCAGATGCGGGAAAGGTTGGATATTCTTTTCGCGGGGCAGGTTACGGGGCTTGAAGGCTATCAGGCGGCGGTGATGACTGGGCTTATCGCGGGGATAAACGCGGCGCGTATTGCAGGGTTTGGGTCATTGGGCGATGAAGAACATATGATGAACGAAGTGCCGCGTCATACCGTGATCGGAGAAGCGCTCAGGTGGATGAGCGATGCAGGAAACGAGGATTTCAGGCCGACCGCGCCCGTGTTCGGGATGTGGAAGGACGTTCCGAAGATGAGGAAGAAGGAGCGGATTGCCTGGTATGCGAAAATGAGCAAGAGTGGGATCGCGCGGTTTAATGAGTTATGACGGAAAATGCTGACAAGATGGATACATCAGGGCAGGGCTATGCGATAGAGCTTCTGGACTACGAGTTACCGCAGGAGATGATCGCCCAGGAGCCATTGAGTGAAAGATGCGCGTCGCGTATGCTTCATCTCGCGCGCGCGACGGGGGAGATCGCGCATCGCAGGTTCACCGATCTTGCGGCTATTCTTCGAAAGGGCGATGTGCTTGTAATTAACGACAGCCGCGTGATTCCCGGCAGGATCAGGGGGCGGAAGCTCACCGGCGGCGCGGTCGAGATTGTCGTGCTCAAAGAGCTTCCGGATCGCTGCTTCGAGGTGCTTTCCGAAGTGCGCGGCGGCATGAAGACAGGCGATAAGTACCTTCTTCTGAACGATTTTCTCGTGGAAGTGCTGGAAGCGAAAAATCGCGGGCTTGGAACTGTGCGAGTGATCGAGATGCTCCCGGATGGATATTCGGCGAATGATTTCAAACTCGACGATCTCGTTGAGGCTGATAATCTGAGCGATGACGAGTTTATGGCGAAGTTCTATCGCAACGGCGAGATGCCGGTGCCGCCCTACATCAAACGCCAGCCTAAGTCGCCGGAGCGATACCAGACCGTGTACGCGGTACACAGGGGGAGCGCGGCTGCTCCGACAGCTGGGTTGCATTTCACGCGCGAGTTCATAGACAAGCTCGAAGCAAGCGGAATTGATGTTATCGAAATGACGCTTCACGTCGGTATCGGCACTTTTCTGCCTGTCCGCGTGGACGATCTCTCTCGCCATCGAATGCATGCGGAGGAATATTCGGTTACGCGCGATGCCGCAGTTGAAATCGCGCGCGCGAAAGCAGACGGGAGAAGGATTATCGCGGTGGGCACGACGAGCGCGAGAACGCTCGAAACAGTGTTTGCGCCCGATAATCTCGATGGTGATGGTACGCCGGTGAAGCTTTCGGGCGAAAGCGAGCTCTTTATTTATCCAGGCTATGAATGGAAGATCGTCGATGCGATGCTTACGAATTTCCATCTGCCGCGCAGCACGCTTCTCGCGATGATTTTCGCGTTCGCTGGGCGCGAAGTTTCTCTACGCGCGTACGAATCGGCGATTTCAGAGCGCTACCGGTTCTACAGCTTCGGAGACTGTATGTTCATCGAGTAGAGCGCTTCCTTAAGTGCGAAGGACCGATTCCAGCTTCCTCGCTACCCCTTGCCTGTTACGAACTGTTCAACGAAGTATGCGGGCTTCAGCTTTTCGCCGGTCGCGAATTCGAGCGCTTCGTTCCAGGGGCGTTTCTTTCCCTCTCGGAATAGCTTGTCGATCAGGAATTTGCCGCCTTCCGGCACTTCGATCATCTGCCTGCCGCCGCCGATTTTCTGCTCGATATGATGCTGAAGCTGGCTTGCCGTCATTTCACCGAGCATGTAGTTGTGGTAATAGACAGGCGCAAGCGCGATGTGAAGCTTCGTCGCATAGTCGGGCATATCGCGTCCTTCGGGACGGGTGATCATCTGATGCTCTTCAACGAGGTCCCACCAGAGTTTGTTCAAGTTCTGATTTGGATCGGCGTAGAGCGCGCGTTCGAAGTTCGCCATTACGAGCATCCATCGTACGAATACGAGCATCGAAAGCCGCTGCTGCTCGAAAATCTCCTTCCTGATTTTCCCGACTTCGTTCGCGTCCGCGCCGAGGATGTCCGTAAGCCACAGTGGATTGCTGTTGAGCCTGCCGAAGAGCATTGCTATCGCCTCGGTGGAATTCGTGTGCGCCGGGCTGATCAGCACGTACGGAAGGTCGCGGTCGAGATACCAGTCGTACACACCGTGTCCAAACTCGTGGAGCATCGTGCCCGTCCAGTTATGGTCAGGTTTTATGTTGCAGAGAATGCGTACGTCCTTTTTGCGTCCCACCATCATACAGAACGCGTGCTGGTTTTTACCCTCGCGCTCGTAGAGATCGCTCGTTTTGAGGAACGGCTCGATCTCCATTCCGACGCGTTTGTACGTTTCCACGGTAAGCGCTTCGATATCGGCGTCTCTGAATAACGCATCGAGGTCAAGCTCGCTCAATGGGGGTGCTTCCTGGAAAAATGGATCGTGATAGTGCCAGGGACGAAGTTCGCTGACCTCGATGCCGAACTTGTCCGCAAGCCTCTCGTCCACGATTGCTTTGAGTTCTCTGAAGGGCTCCTTTGTGAGTCGATCAAGTTCGTCAAGTATTTCGAAAAGCTCATTCTCGTCTATTTCCTGCAAGTCCAGACTGAACGCGTAGTAATCGCGGTAGCCGAGGTCCTTCGCAATGCCGTTTCTGAGCTCGACGAGCTTCAGAACCTTGTCGCAAACGAGCGGGCCGATGCCTTTCGATGTAAGCCAGGCTTGCTCCGAGCGCCCGCTTTCAGTGCTCTTCTTGAGGATTTGCTTGATATCGTTATTCGAGACTTTCTTGCCGTCGATTTCGCCTCGGTAATTGGAATAATCGCCTTCAAGCTCGGCTTCAAGTTTCGCCACCTGCTCTGCGATCTTCTCGTCTTCCTGGTTCGACAGATACGCGCGGTATAGGATTTCAAGCTCGCGCGCAAGTATGGGGTCGTCCACGCCTTGTTCGCGCCACACTTTGATCTTTTCGAAGTTCTCCTTGTCGTGGAAGAGCGCGTGGCTCTTCATCTGCCATTCCACGGCTTCCTTCTGGTATTCTTCCTTCCCCGTGGTTGCGAGATTCCACCAGGCAATTGCCCCGCCTTCCTCAATTTCAGCGAGCTTCTCAGTTATGCCGTTGATAAACGAGCGAATTTCGTCATGCATATCGTTCCTCCGTAGAAGTTAATGCCATTATTTCGGCTAATCCAAACATGCAAACTGGATTGCCGATTGAACAGTTTATCGCGATTAAGCTGTATTGTCATCAAGCTTGCCGAACGATTCACAAGCGGCATTGTTAGGTCTGAAGATGATGTGCCTGAGAAGCTGATCAGCTTCACAACTATCCTTTACTGAACAGTTCTGACAAAGGGACATTTTGAATTTCTCAAGATGGCCAGCGTATTCCTTGTGAATAGGCTAACAAAAAGCACAATGATAGCTCAGAAGGTTGAATATACCTTGGCTGTGATAAACTTCGAGTGCCCTCGGGCCAGGCTTTTTGCGGCTTGTTAGTCGGTTAAGAGGAGTTATCGCCCGTGCAAGGGTGGCTCTTGAATCGGAAGCAGGTCACGCTGGCCTTGACAGCAAGTTCTCGCTTTGCTATGTATACACACAAGATTTGTAGCGCTTTTTTTCGCATTTTCTAGTTTTTTTAGGCCAGTTCTTTTCAGCATATCGGTGGAGGATGCAAGGAAGAACATGAAAACTGAGGAAGTCGCAAATCTAACTGAAAGACACCTTAAAGCAGGTGACGGGCTGATCTCCATTCTGGAGGATATTCAGGGAAAACACGGCTACCTGCCTGAGGAAGCGCTCAGGGAAGTGGCAGAACAGACCGGACGTTCCCTGGTGGATATCTATGGAGTTGCCACTTTCTATAGGGCATTCAGTCTTACACCTCGCGGCAGGCACCTGATCGCCGTGTGTTCAGGCACCGCATGTCATGTGCGAGGCGGCCCGAGGGTGATAAAGGAAATCGAGCAGCAACTGGGCATCAGCGCCGGCGAAACCACGCCGGACAGGGAATTTACACTGGAAACAGTGGCTTGCCTTGGCGCATGCGCGCTCGGTCCGGTTGTCGTCATCGACGGACACTATCTTACGAAAGTTGAAACGACCAAGGTGAAAGGGATTATCGAACAGGCGCGCAAGGGCTTGGATAAGGTGGAAGTAAAAGGAGACGAGCGGGTCTTTCCCATCGAAGTCAGCTGTCCTCGCTGTAATCACAGCTTGATCAGGTCAGATGTCCTATTGGACGGAATCCCCGCTATCAGAGTTACGGTGGCCTTTGATCATAAGCACGGCTGGCTCAGTATTTCAAGCCTATATGGCAGCTACACCGTGAGCTCAAAACACCATATCCCGGAGGATACCATTGTGGACTTCTTCTGCCCTCACTGCCATGCCGAGCTGCTTGGTGGAACGATGTGCCCCGAATGCGGTGCGCCGATGGTACCGATGATCGTCCGTGGGGGCGGAATAGTGCAGATTTGCTCACGCCGTGGATGTAAGGGGCATATGCTCGACATTTCGGGAACCAACCTATGACCATACCCGCGCAACCTGTTTAACTTGTTATGTATCAGCAGGATGGAATAAACGCATGGAAAGATTGAAGTCGATTCAGGAGTTCAAATCACTGCGAGACCGGCTGGCTGCTGACAGGGATGAAACAGTTCCAACCATTGTTATCTCAGCGGGAACATGCGGACAGGCAAGCGGTGCCAATGACCTGATCCGCGTTGCCAAGCGTGAGTTGCTCAGTCGCGGCTTGGTGGACAAAATCAATCTGCGTATCACCGGATGCCACGGCTTTTGCGAGAAAGAGCCTTCAGTCCTGATTGAGCCGACTGGAACTTTCTATCCCAATCTCAGCACCGATGACATGGTGCAGATCGTTGATGCCGTTTACAATGGAACTGTATTGAAGGACCTTCTTTGCAAACATCCCGATACAGGTGAACCAATCGAGAAACTCGAGGATCTGCCTTTCTATCGTTCACAGATTAGAACGATCCTTGGCGGCAACCAGAAGGTCGATCCTATAAGAATATATGACTATATCGAGAATGCCGGATACGTTGCCCTTGCCGATGTGCTTGAAATGGGCAATGTTGCCACTGTTGTAACGACTGTTAAGGAATCAGGTTTGCGTGGGCGTGGTGGCGGTGGCTTCCCCACAGGGCTGAAGTGGGAATTTCTGGCCAAGCAAGGAAATGGCCGGGCCAAGTATCTCGTCTGCAACGCCGATGAGGGCGACCCTGGAGCCTACATGGATCGCAGCATCCTGGAAGGTAACCCCCACAGCATCATTGAAGGTATGCTGATCGGCGCCTTCGGTACCGGCGCAACCAACGGCGTGCTTTATGTGCGCAATGAATACCCGCTGGCGATCAAGCACCTGGTTATCGCTCTCAGGCAAGCGCGCGAATTGGGACTACTGGGCGACAATATACTTGGCACAGATTTCAGCTTTGATCTCAGGCTGGTACGCGGTGCCGGTGCCTTTGTCTGCGGTGAGGAGACGGCGCTCATCCGTTCTATTGAGGGCAAGATGGGCGAGCCGAGGCAGCGCCCGCCTTATCCTGTGCAGAAAGGGATCAACGGAAGGCCAACGGCGATTAACAACGTCGAGACTTGGGCTAACATTCCAGTGATCTTTAAGCAGGGAGCAAAGGCATACGCGGAAACTGGTACGAAAGGGAATTCCGGCACGAAGATCTTCAGTCTGGTAGGCAAAATCAGGAATACCGGCCTTGTAGAAGTCCCGATGGGCATGACGATCGGCGAGATTGTCTACGATATCGGCGGCGGGCCGATCGGTGATGCCAAGATCAAGGCCGTGCAGACAGGGGGGCCGTCCGGCGGATGTATTCCAGCCAGCAGATTCGACCTTAAGATCGACTATGACAGTCTTGCCGAAGCCGGATCCATTATGGGATCGGGCGGCATGATCGTAATGGACGAGCACACATGCATGGTCGATCTCGCCAAGTATTTTATGGCGTTTCTGAAGGACGAATCCTGCGGCAAGTGCTTCACATGCCGCAAGGGTACGCAGCGAATGTACGAAATCCTGGATGATATCAGCAAGGGATTAGGAACACTGGAGCATTTGGATTTGCTTGAAGAGCTAGCCCATGTTGTGCAGGATACTACAATGTGCGGCCTGGGGCAGACGGCTTCCAACCCTGTGTTGTCTACATTGCGCTACTTCCGTGATGAATACGAAGAGCATGTTGTTCAAAAACGGTGTCGGGCCTTCGTGTGCGCAGATCTTGTGGGCGCTCCTTGTCAGGCGGCTTGCCCGGTGGGCACCGAAGCCTGGCGCTACATTGCTCAGATCGCCCATGGTGAGTACAAAGACGCCTACGATACCATCCGCAGGGCGAATCCTTTCCCTTCAGTCTGTGCGCGGGTTTGCAATCATCCCTGTGAAACTCAGTGCCGCAGTGGGTTAGTGGGCAGCGATCCCATTGCCATTCGGGAATTGAAGCGCTTCATTACCGACAACGTTGACCCATCATCCTTCAAGCCGGCAAGGCAGGAAGACACATGGCAGACCAAACCGAAGGTAGCAGTAATCGGCGCAGGCCCTGCGGGACTTGCCGCAGCACACTGCCTTTCACTTGAGGCTTGTGAGGTTACGGTCTTCGAGGCGGAAGCGGAACCAGGAGGGATGCTGCTGAGCGGTATTCCGTCGTACCGCCTGCCGCGGGATGTTATCAAGAAAGAAATCGAGTCACTGATCGATGAGAACGTCACTGTCAAATGCGGCGTTGCACTAGGCACCGACTTCACCGTGGACAGCCTGCTAGATGACGATTACAAGGCAGTCTTCATCGCTCTGGGCGCCCACAAGAGCAAGCCGCTTAAACTTGATGGCGAGGATTATGATGGTGTTTATCCTGCACTGGAATTCCTCAAGAGATTCAACCGGCTAAATGAGAACCTTGCCAAGGGACGGGTGGGTGTTATAGGCGGCGGAAACTCGGCAATAGATGCCGCAAGAGTTGCGCTTCGGCAGAAGGATGTTGAAAGCGTAACTCTCCTTTACCGCAGGACCAGGAATGAAATGCCCGCCATCAAAGAGGAAATTGATGCTGCCGTTGAAGAAGGCGTAAAGCTCGAAACGCTGGTTACCCCGATGAAAATCGAGGCAACGAGTGAGGGCAGGCTGGCCGCGGTTCAGTTCATTCGGAACGAACTTGGGGATGTTGACGCAAGTGGCAGGCGCAGTCCGGTTCCTGTTCAGGGAAGCGAGTTCGATATCCCATTAGATACGCTTATCGTTGCCATTGGCGATGAACCTGATCTGGAGTGTGTTTCGGCTGCTGAAGTTGAAATTTCAAACTGGGGTACGCTGGTGGTGAACCCTGCTACCCTTGCTACGAACAAACCTGGCGTGTTTGCAGGTGGTGATGTAGTTACCGGCCCGAATACGGTAATTGACGCTATTGCTGCCGGGAAGAAGGCTGCAGTGATGATCTGCCGCTATCTGCGCGGTGAGGTACTTGAGCAGCCCGCGCAGGTGAATTTGCCCGATTTCTATATCGAACCGATTGAGCTAAGTGATGAGGAAATCGAGAAAGCCAGTCGTGCAGAGTCCCCGACGATTTCGATTGATAGACGAAAGACCGGCTTCGATGAAGTTGAACAGACGCTTCCCGAGGAAGCAGCGATCTGCGAAGCCCGGCGATGCCTGAGATGCGATCTGGATTTCACACGCCCGCCGGAACCGGCAGAAGAAATCAGCGTACCTGTTGAAGAGGGGCAATCTATATGATCAACCTAACAATAAACGGCTTGCCGGTCTCGGTGGAGGAAGGATCCACGCTGCTGGAAGCCGCCCAATTCCTGGGATTCCCAATCCCGACGCTCTGCCACATGGAGGGTTTGACGCCCTACGGCGCGTGCCGGCTGTGCGTGGTTGAAATTGGCGAGGGGAAAAGATCCAAGCTCGTTACATCCTGCACTTATCCCGCTGAGGAGGGGCTTAAGGTACGCACCGCATCAGCACGCGTAGTCCGTGCTCGTAAAATGATTATTGAGCTGCTTCTCGCATCTTGCCCGCAGTCGAAGACGATCCAGGACATCGCCGCGGCGCATGATGTACGGCAGCAGCGCTTCAAGCAGGAGTATGAGGACTGCATTCTCTGCGGTCTGTGTGTCCGAATGTGCGAGGAGCAGATGATGGCCAAGGCCATCGGTTTCAGAGGCAGGGGAGAAAAGCGGAGCATCGGCACGCCGTTCGATGTCAAATCAGATGCGTGCCGGTTCTGCGGCGGTTGCATGTATGTCTGCCCTGTAGTCGAGCTGCGGTGTACTTACAACGAGCCTGAGAAAGCGATCTGCGGTGCCTGCGCGAACCTTAGCCCACCGTGCTTGGAGAAGGAACAATTCGACGACATGATGTGCTACATGGATCCCTGTGTAGCGTGTGAGATCAAGACTGACTGATTGTTTGGAGGATCTGTAATGAGGAACACATTGACGCGCCTGAATACGTCGGCGGCGACGCTGACGAAGAACCGTACCGAAGGATCGGTTTCGCCCATATCCGGTATGTGCGTTACCTGCGTTGACGGATGCATCGGCATGTGCGAGATCGGCAAATCAGCCTACCGTGGTCATGAGGTGATTTACCCACAGCCGTTCGGTGTAATCACCACAGCATCGGAGAAGATCTACCCGGTCGATTATTCGCACTTCAACATCATGGGAACCGCTGTAGGTGCGCACGGAATTGAAGCGGACAGCGACATAGCCATTTTCCCGAATGTAAACCTGGAAGTGCGATTCGGTCATGATAATGGTATCAAGTTCAAATTGCCGATTATGATCCCAGGCATCGGTTCCACCAATGTAGCTAAGAATAACTGGGAAGGCCTTGCAATCGGCTCTGCCCTGGCAGGTACCGGCTTGACAATTGGTGAGAACGTGGTGGGCATGGACACTGAATCCGTCATTAAGAATGGCCGCGTTGTTGATACCGTGGACCTTAAGCGCCGCGTGAAGCTGTTCCAAGACTACCAGCGCGACGGCTACGGTGCGACAATCGTGCAGGCCAACATCGAGGACACGCGTTTGGGCGTCCAGGAATACGCCATTGAGAAGCTAGGCATCGATATCGTCGAGCTCAAGTGGGGCCAGGGTGCCAAGGACATCGGCGGCGAGGTCAAGATCAAGGATTTGAAGAAGGCTCAGCTTCTCTACAATCGTGGATATGTAGTGATGCCGAATCCAACGGACGAGCATGTGATCAAGGCGTTTGAGCGCGGCGCATTCAAGGAATTCGAACGCCACTCCCGCGTTGGTATGGTGACAGAAGAGGGCTTTGCCCAGCGGGTGGAAGAACTGCGCAAAGCCGGCGCGAAATATATATTTCTCAAGACGGGTGCCTACCGTCCGGCAGACCTGGCACGAGCGATCTACTTTTCATCAAAATACGGTGTTGACCTGCTAACAGTTGATGGCGCTGGCGGCGGAACTGGAATGAGCCCCTGGCGAATGATGAATGAGTGGGGAGTGCCCACCGTCGAGCTGCACTCACTGCTTTACCAGTACGCCAAGCGACTGTCCGATAAAGGAGCGAAAATACCTGCCCTAGCCGTTGCCGGTGGATTCACATTCGAAGACCAGATTTTCAAGGGGCTTGCTATGGGCGCTCCCTTCGTAAAGCTCATCGGCATGGCTCGCGGCCCGATTGCGGCAGCGATGGTTGGCAAGACAATTGGTCGCACCATAGATGAGAACCAACTGCCGGTTTACGTCGAACGTTTCGGGAACAATAAAGACGAGATTTTTGTTACAGCTGCCGAGTTGCGCAAGGAGCTGGGTGACGAGGAATTCGAGAGGCTCCCAACCGGCGCCCTTGGACTATACACATACTATGAGCGCCTTGCAATGGGCTTGCGCCAAATGATGAGTGGCAGCCGCAAGTTTGCACTGGAACACATCTCGCGTGATGATCTGGCCGCGCTTACGCCTGAAGCTGCCAAGATCAGCGGAATTCCATTTATCACGGATGTTGACCAGAAAGAGGTGGATTCCATTCTGGCCGGATAACAGACCAAGCTTCGTTATATAAGAAGCTGCAATGTGTATGCGACGGTTGTTCGCCGGAGCCAGCCGCCGGATGGATAGAGAGAGATACGCCGGGCTGGAATGCGGGCGCAGGAAGCCGGATGATTCCCGATAGAAATTTCCCTGCTATACTCGCTCCTGTGGGTTACTGGCCTTTTATCACTGTTGGCGGGAAGTACGGGACAAGTATAATCATCAGGGGCAACCTAAAAGCCCTTCCTCAATTTGCCCAGGGAATCATTCACAGGTATTTCAACCGGTGGCGCTCGCTTTACGATCCTACAAGCTTTCCCGACCTGTTGACCGAGCTAAGAGGCCTTAAACCCGCGATCAAGGTTGATAATGCGGCGGTCGAGCGCTACAACAAGTACATCGAAATACACACGATCGTTTTATCTGCTTCCGAGAGTGAAGCGAAAGAGGGGCGAAATAGCGGGATAGCGCAAGTAATGGCCAGCAAAAAAGGTGACAGGACGACTCCGCGGCTGGGTGCGATACTGCGCGCGTTCTGCGACGAGAACGGCATTCTGCGTGAACCAGCAAGAGTCTGGGAGATGGCCGAGCGCATTCGGGAAGAGGACGGACTCGTGGAGTACGATGCAAGGTTCACTTCCGCATTCAGGAAACTTGCGGTAGAAACTGTTGTGTTTCTTCCATCGGTATACTTCAAATATCAAATTGAAGTTGGATATCACCCGAAAATCCTCAAGCCGAAATTTCTGGAGATATTGAATCCCCACCTCGAAAAATGGCCATTTATCGAGCGGGGCGGCAGGCAGTCCGCGCGCTGGCTGCTCAAGTCGGCGGCGGCGGTTACCGAACTTGCGGGGAATCTCAGGCAGGCTGGCTGCAATGTTTACCTTTATTACGAGGCATGGGGAAACGTACGCCGGGAATTCCTGCTTGCAGGCGAAGCGCCTCCCGATGCTCCTGTTCCAACTGTTAAGCCCGTTCGGGTAAGCGATTCGGATTATGGTAAGCGCGCGTATTCAACAAAGGCAATCATGGAAGATGATTTGAGCGCCTGCACATCGGCGACGCTTTATCCGTTCCAGCAAATCGGAGTGAGGCATCTTGTTCATACGGGGCAGGCGATGCTGGCGGACGATATGGGGCTTGGCAAAAGCGTGCAGGCAATCGCTGCCATACGCTTACTTGCGGAAAGAGAAAGGCTGTATCGTGCGCTTATCATCTGTCCGGCGTCGCTCAAGTACCAGTGGAAAAACGAAATCGAGCGGTTCACGGATCTTTCACCCACGGTCGTCGAAGGCGACAAGGATACGCGGGTGGCTCTCTATCGCCATCAGGCGCAGCACAGGTACGAGCTAGAAAGATGGCCGATGAAGAAGTTACCGCAAGTCTTCATCGTCAACTACGAGCTTTCCTTTCGGGACGAGAAAGGCCTGCGTGAGCTTAAGCCAGATGCGATTATTCTCGATGAGGCGCAACGAATAAAAAACTGGCAGAGCAAGACGCACCAGGCAATCGTGAATCTACCTGCCAGGTTCAGGTTCGTACTCTCAGGTACGCCGCTCGAAAACGAGCTTATGGAGCTTTTCAATGTGCTTCAATTTGTAGACAAGGGCGTACTCGGTGCAAATCCTATAGAAGCACGAAAACGGTATACGGTATTCGATAAATTCGGTGGAATTGACGGCTACCAGAATCTCCGAGAAGCGAGCCGCAGGATCAGCGGTGTGAGCCTCAGACGTACGCGAGAGGAAGCGCTGGAAGAACTGCCGGAGCTTATCGAAAGCCACTACTGGCTCGAACTGGAAACTGACCAGCGAAAGATCTACAACGATCTCGAAGAACGCGCGCGCGATTACCTTTCGGTGAAGGAATGGGATCGTGTTGCATACGATAACGCACTCACAACGGTGCAGCGCCTTCGAGAAGTCTGCGATACTCCGGAAATGCTGTTTCCGGAGCACAAGCAGAGCGCGAAGCTCAAGGAGCTCAAAGTAATCCTCGGCGAACAGGTGGGCGAAATGCGAAGGCAGGCGATAGTGTTCACACAATGGACGCGTATGGCCGAGATTCTCGAACGCGAGCTTACGAGCTGGGGGCTTACCTATCGATACATGCACGGTGGTTTGAATGCAAAAACGCGCACACAAATCTGTGAAGAGTTTAACCAGGGCGATGCAGATATTTTCCTTTCGACCGATGCGGGCAGCGCTGGCATAAACCTGCAGGCGGCAAGCATCGTAGTCAATTTCGATCTACCGTTCAACCCCGCGATCGTGGATCAGCGCGTGGCGCGCGCGCATCGCCACGGTCAGAAATCGAGCGTGAACGCTTGGCATCTCGTCGTCCGAGGTACGATCGAGGAGAATCTTGTCAGGATTCTCAGAAGGCGCAGGACGCTCTTCCAGGATATTTTCAGCGAAGTTGGCGACGGAACTGCTCATTTGTCTGCATCAAGCAAGGGAAAAACATTCCTGATTGAGCTTCTCGGCAAGAGGGTACCCGCGCTTTAGGTAAACAGCACTTTCCTGAGTAGCGGCTTGTTCATTGAGCAAGTGATTAACTCCTGAAGCGTTGAACAATGAGCTAACCTGCGGTTACATTGATTGTACGCGCAACGGTGCTGCGGCTGTCGGATACCTGGAAGTTGACTCTGTATGTTCCAGGCGTGTCATAGGTGTGAACAGGATTCTGTCCGTTGGAATCGAACTTCCAGTCGCCGTTGAAATCCCAGTAGAACACCGGATTTATTACATCCGCATTCATAACCTCAGCCTTGAAGATAAACTGCAAGGGATTTTTCGGATTGTGCTGGGCGGAAATTGTAGCGGTGAAAGGGCTCATAATCGAAAATGTTCGTGCTTCAATCCGCTCCTGGCCTGCTGCATCCTTGAACGCGATCGTTACGGGATAATTACCTACTTCCTCGTAGATGTGGCTGAAGACGCCCGTTCCAAATTGTGAGAATCCTGCAGGGCCTGGCGGGAAGCTTGTGCCGTCGCCCCATTCTATGCGCACAGTATAAGGCTTTGTTCCTCCGTTGACCGTTGTGTAGACATAAATGCTTGTATAAACAGTTCCGTTTTTGCCCTGGTCAGGATTCGTTATTACCTGAGCTATTCTGAGCGGTCGCGGTACATTGACCTGTGCATATGCCCGAACTGCTGCAAGGTTGATGTTCAGCCGTCCCGGCCCGACGAGAGGATCGGACACACCGAGATCGCCCCAGGTGTCGACTGCGCCGAGCATTATTTCACGAACTGCGTCTATCTGAAAGAGCTGCTCGCCCATCGCATCGGCGACGAGGGCACCTGCACCTGCTGCAAGAGCTGCGCTCATTGCCGTGCCGTTAGCATAGACGTAACCGGTGATGGGTGGGTTTGCTTCAGGGTCCTCCGGTCGTGAATCTGTAGTGATCAGCGCAAAGCCAGGCGTTGCGAAATCGATGGTTCCGCCTTCTGCATCGAAGTTGGATGTAAACAGGCGAATTGTCGTTGGAAGGTGCAGACCGCCGACTGCAATAACGTTTTCGCGCGCGCTGTTTGCGGGGTAAATTGTTGATGCGTCTACCGGAGTTTCACCGTCGCCGGCAGGAACAACGACGAGCGTGTCATTTGTCTCGCAGTACGTTAGCGCACCTTCAATTACCGGTTCATCAGCGGGGATCGAAACTACAGCAACAGGCAAGAGAACCACACTTACGTCGATATCCGCTGCATATCGCAGGGCCGCGTTGATTTCCAGGTCATTCATAGCCCAAGTCGGAGCCGAAATGTTCTCGATGTGACCGGTCTTGAGGATTACAAGCTCGCATTCGGGCGCTATACCCGCGAGTCCCAGTTCGTTGTTGATGTTAGCCGCAACGATGCCTGCAAGGTACGTTCCTATGGCACCGGTTACGATGTAGGATTCATCTGAAATATCCGCGCCTTCAACGACATCACCATTATCTTCGGAGAAGCTTTTCGAAAGCCCGCTTATCCTTCCAGCGAGATCGGGATGTGCTTCGTATACACCGCTCGAAATTATCGCTACTTTGATGCCCGTTCCGCGTGCGATATCCCACGCGCCTTCTGCGCTGACGGGCTCGAGCGTCGTCTTCTGATAGGGGATCAGCGTGGGAGGTTCGGTCGTATCGTCGGTTTCCGCTTCTACATAAAAAGGGTCGTCGGGAAGGAAACTCGGTGATCTCGCGGGTGATGTAGTGACCGAAAGCGCGGGGTAGGTCTTTCTAGGTGATACGAAATAAACGCCTTCAAGCAATTCAGCGGCGAGAATGTGCGCCTGTTCGTTCGTTGTAATTTCAACCAGGCTTGCAGGTGGCAACACGTTATCCGGATTTTCTGATGATGGCGTTGCGTCTGCATCTACAAGTTCGGCTTCGATATTCCTCTGCTCCGCCCACGAAAATAATGTGTCGGGGCTTGAAGTGAAGGCGAGATAGCGACCGGGAATGGGCTGTGGCTTAAGCGACGCATCCGGGAACCCGGATGGAATTTGCGTATTTGCGGGGAAATCGGGTGAAGCGCTGCCGTTGTAAGGCGGTTGGCTTGGTGGCGATGTGTATTTGGCTGGTGCATGACCGCAGGAAAGAGCGAAAATGATTATTGCGGCAAGTATGAAGGCAATCGCCTTTGAGTTCGAGCACATCTTTTCGGTCTGTGCCATTTCCATTCGTCTACACACTTTGAGAAGCGGAAAAGCCATAAACACGTGAAAATTATACCCCATTCAGGCTCGGCAGACAGGAAACATGGGCGTTTCAACAAGGCGGATTGTGCAAAAACGCGCTGCAATGGTGGAATATCGCTGCGAATGAAATATAATCAGTGCAGCTTTGTCGAGGTGGGAACGAATGGAGCGTACATTTGTGATGGTAAAGCCGGACGGTGTTGCTCGTGCTCTCGTTGGCAGAATCATTGGTGTGTTCGAGGAGAAAGGCATGACGCTCAAGGCGATGAAACTGTTGGACGTTACGCCGGAGCTTGCGAAGAAGCATTACGCCGAGCACGAGGGCAAATCGTTTTACCCCAGTCTGATCGAATATATCCAAAGCGGGCCCGTGGTGGTCATGTGTTGGGAAGGGCCAAACGCGGTATCGCAGGTGCGCGCGCTCGTTGGTTCAACCCATCCGAAGGACGCCGCGCCGGGTACGATTCGGGGAGATCTCGCGCTTGATATCTCTAATAATCTTGTGCATGCGAGCGATAAGCCTGAGACCGCGGAAAGGGAGCTTGAGATATATTTTTCCGATGATGATTATGTTAAGGAATGGCGCAGAGCGGACGCGAGGTGGCTTTTAGAGCGGTAGAATATGCGAAAGATCAGGCTCTTCCATGAGCGGATTTTCAGATTATTGCATTAGGCTTATGTGCTGATAGGTGTAAAATGTGTACGTTTGTTCAGGAAATCCTTCCGGGATTCACAATTCGGTTCCATCGCCTTGATTGAGCTGGCCGAGCCGATCATTCGGAGGAAGGCAAAATGCACCGTTATTATTTGACTCGCCATTTCGTTAGAACTGTTTTTCTATGGCTCGTGCTCTTCGCGTTCGCTCCTGCATCATCCGCACTCGCACAGGAGGCGGATGATGTCGAGGAAAGCGCAAATGAGACGGCGATGTCGGTAGACGGCCTGCTCGGCTTTAGGCTTGGTGAAGCTACAGGTGCTGAGGCGCTGACGACTGTACTTGACAAGCCGGAAACGGAACGCAGCACGTACCGTCTTGAGGAGAATCTCGTTCTCTATACGTTCAACGTTGAAAACTGGATGGGCGATCTCGATCTCGAACTCCCGGTGGAAGCGACCTGTACGTTGTTCGTTTTCAAGGGGATCGTTGCTGCTTTCAGGATGGATATCGATTTCGGCTCGCTCGACAGCTCCGTTCGGGAGGAATTCAAGGCGCATTTCAAATCCAGGCTCGGATGGGAGCCGGGCGTTACGAGGAGCGAGAATTTTCATCTGTTGCAGTGGATAGATGAATCGGAAGGTATTTGCAGGTTTTATGAACTTGCAGGTGGCAGGGACATTATCTGCTGGGCAATCGGCGACAAGGCGCGTGATCGCATCAAGTACTTGAGGCTTCTCAATTACGCAGATGGCGTGCTCGAAAAACCTGACTGGTTTCCCAATGACGAAATACTGGGATTCGGGGATTTTATCCTTGGATCGGACATAATGACGGCGCAAGGCGAACACGGAGGCTACAAGTTCCTCGGAATTCGGAAGGAACGAAACGGCAGATTCGATGCTCTTTGCTTCCAATCGCCGTCGTCCCCAATCAGCACGATTAAAGTTGATCCTGAACAGGGGGCATTCATCTTTGTACTGATCGGTGCGGGCAAGATCCGCGAAATAAGCCTGGTTTTTCTTCACGGTACGTATGATCCCGGTCAGCTTGAAGATACGAAATTGCTGTACGAGCAGAAGTATGGCGCTCCCTTGTACAACGACGCGGGACTTCCGTACTGGATCGATCTCTGGAATGCGACAGAAATAGAATTCAAGGAATCCAGTGTTTTTAACTGGATTGAATATTCCGATCTTACTTACATAGACGTAAGCATAATCGAGGTTTTCGGTCAAGGTGCGGTTGGAATGTCGGCGGATGTCGATCGGATTTAGGTGATTGCTACGAAGCGCTGTTGGTCGCGAATGCTCCGTGATAAAACCGCAGTGTGCTCGATAAGTTAATTTGCACATGTTCGTTTCTATAAGGGGTATAATTAATCGTGGGAACTCGCAAATTTACTGTGGTCATTATTACATTGTGTTCTTCAGAATCGAATAATTGGGCGAGGGGGGATTCGAACCCCCACACCTTGCGGCACAAGATCCTAAATCTTGCGTGTCTGCCATTCCACCACTCGCCCTTGCTTCCCTTGGAAAATTATAACAGAAAGGGCAGTACTGGAAAGGCCTTTGCCGGCGCGCAGAATTGATTGAACCAGTTGTTTGCCTGTGAGGAGGGGCAAATGCCGCATCCCGTTTTCGTAATCCAAAGTCTGATTGGCAGGATAACCTGATCTGCTATTTTGTTTTTCCGCGTTTGATGGCCAGTTCGCCATCCCAGGTGCCCGAAGTGTCGATTCGATGGACGACAACAGGATTGAGTCGTCCGGGCAGTACGATTTCTTCCTTACTGCTGAATTCAACGTTTTTCAATTCTGCTTTGGCAAGGCGATGAGATTCCTGGGAAACGATGATTCTATTGTTGCGCTCGTAGTTGGCAAGTCTGCTGGCGACATTTACCGTGTCACCGATTACCGTGCTGTTCATAACCTGCCCGGACACGCCTACGTTTCCGAACATTACTTCGCCGCTGTCGATACCGATTCCGATGTAGAATTCCTCCGCAAGCCACCGTGCGCGATCCCTGTTGATCTCCCTTAATTCCTTCATGATGTCGATCGAGGCGCGTATAGCATTGGCCGCGTTGGCGCGCTTGCCGCTATCGCGGCGGAAGACAGCCATAAGGCCATCCCCTGTGAACTTATCCACCGCTCCTCTGTGTCGGCTAATAATCGTGCTGAACCGTCCGAGCATCTTGTTCAGCTCTTCTAGAACAAGGTCCGGATCGTGCATTTCCGCGAAGATCGTGTAATGCCGGATATCCAGAAAGAGCACGGTCAACCATTCTCGGCGCGCAGTTTCAATCGCCTTCATATTGCCTCGCAGCGCGTGTACCACGAGGTCGGTTGGAAGGAAATGCCAAATGCTCTGAACGTTTATGAATCGCTTATAGAAGAATTCGATTTCCTCCAGCATCTGGCGTATCTGGAAAAGGTTGTTATTGCTTAATCGGTCGGTACTGATCTTGAAGATACGGTAGAAGATGCTTGAATAGCGGTCCATGAAATCAAGGAGTACATCGCCGCTGACAGTGAAAACCACAAGATCGCGCCTTGCTCTGACCGTTGCGGTTGCTGCGGAGTGGAGAATTATGCCGATCTCGCCGAAGAAGTCTCCTCTTGAAAGACTTGCGATCTTGATTCTGCGTGTGCCAACTGATTTGAAAACATCAGCCTTCCCGCGATAGATGAAGTAAATGCTTCTGCTTGCTTGTCCCTCGTGAATCAGGTATTCGCCCTCGGTGGGCGCGATGACTTCTACCTTTTCAACGAGATCCCTGAGGTCTTCGCCGGTAAGATCCGCAAAGATGTCGAAGTTAAGCAGTTCACGCGCTATGTCCCGCTCAGTAAGATCGGTCAGTTTCTTCAGAGTCATTCCTACCTCCGAAATGATCCGTAAGCTGGAACTGATTATAGTCTTAACACAAGCGATGTGCAAAAGCACCCTTCGCGAACCAGGATGCGTCGAATTTGATATTGCCGGTTTAGGAGATCAGGACTTGATAAATGTGAGGAATACCATTTAATCCTACGCACTCTCGATGGAGATTTCAAATCCGTCCTTGATCGCATGTGTCACCGCACACTTTTTTAAGAACCTGTCGAATACAGGATATAGTGATTTCTGAAGCTCAGTTGGATATGACACCGTCATCTTCAGCGATTGAACCTGTGTTGTCTTCGGTTCTTGTGTGTAATCCATCTCGATCTTGAAACCTTTCGAGCTGATTTTGTACCTTTCACAGAACAAATCGGCGTACATTGCGGTGCAGGTGCCGATCGAAATAATGAGTAATTGCGAGGGAGCAGGCCCGGCATCAGGCCCGCCTATCTTTTCAGGTTCACTTACAACGATGGTGTGACCATCCATTACCGCTTTGAACGTTAGTTTCCCAACAGGACTAATCGTAATTTTTCCCATGTCAACTCCAGAAATGAGTATTTGGTTGCAGCTGCAATTGTTGCCAAGAAAACCTATATGACCTTAATGATCCGCTTTTCTCCGTTAGGATCGGTTTCGATCAGATAGATATCGCCTCGCACGAACTTGGTGTCTTCCGGTATTTGAAGAATGTTGCAGAGAAGATCCTTTCTCAGGAAGCGTTTTCGTGCATTCTGGTATTTAACCGCATTGACCACGCTTACTTCCAAAAGGTCACCAAGCTTTCCCTCGATCATCATCATTTCGAGGTTTGGTCTATCGGCGAAGTTGATTTTCAGAACGGCCTCGCGCGCACTCTCGGAGCGTTTGGACAGTTCTTTGACTTTATCCTTGGCGCTTTCGATCTGAGTCGAGAATTTTCGGAGAATAATTTCAAGGTTGTTTACGCTAGGATCGGCCGCGCTGAACACAGCGAAATCGTTCGGACAGTGCCATATCCCGCCATACTTGCGCAAAAGCTGGATTACGCTAAAACCGGACTCCTCGTAATAGTCAGCCCAGATTTCCGACATTCCCTTTGTAGTCCAATCGGGCAGTGATTCGATGTACTCCATTGGATTACTGCAGATAGGGCAGTTCATACGCGCACCTCGAAAGCTTGTACCGGCGAAATTCTAGCATAGTTATACTCTACAGGTATCATAAGTAACTTTATTGCGGATTTGCCCGGCAACGAAAAGGGAGAGCGATTTGTCCTTGACGTGCTCATTTCGCTTTGCTAGGATGCACCTATGGCCTCAATTCTGAAGCTTCCTCAGTCGGAAATCGACAAAATCTGTGCCGGTGAAGTCGTTGAGCGGCCCGCAAGCGTCGTCAAGGAACTCATCGAGAATTCGCTGGACGCGGGTGCAACGCGGATCGGCATTGCAATTGAAGATGGTGGAAAGCGGATGATTTCCGTTATGGATAATGGATGCGGAATCAATCCGAATGAACTTGAATCTGCCCTTTCCGCACATTGTACGAGCAAGATAAGGAGTGCGGATGAGCTTTACGTCAAGCATTCGCTGGGCTTTCGGGGAGAAGCTCTATACAGCATAGCGTCGATAAGCAAGCTCAAGATTGCATCACGTCGAGCAGAGGATCAGGCAGGTGCGGAAATCGCTGTTGAAGCCGGTGAAGTTGTTGAAAAGCGGATAATTGCACTCAATAAAGGAACCTCAATCGAGGTTCGCGAGCTTTTTCTGAACACACCGGTTAGGCGTAAGTTCCTTCGCGCCAAGGGCACGGAAGTCAATTTCATTACTTCGATGGTTCTCGATTATTCTCTCTGCTATCCCGAAATTGCTTGGCGGCTCGAAAGTGACGGGAAGGAGAGCTTCGCAACCCGCGGCGACGGCGATTTGACACCAATTCTTAAGAGAGTATTTGACGCAGAGATCGCACAGAGCATAATCAAAGTTGATTATCGTCACTCAAGTGATCTTCAGCAAGGCACTGATGTTGGGTCCTTTGCAGCAGGCATCAGCATCTCAGGCGTTGTCGCTCACCCGCAATATTACCGCAGTAACAGGATTGGCCAGCATTTCTTTGTGAATCGAAGGCCGGTGCGTAACAGGATTTTTTACCGCGCCGTGGACGATGCGTGTAGGGAATATATGAGTGCCGGTAAGCACGCGCTCTGTGTGCTTATGCTGGATATTCCCCCTTCGGATATTGATGTGAATATTCATCCGGCGAAACAGGAGGTCAGTTTCAGCGAACCTCAGCAGATCTACGCGCTGATAACGATCGGGGTCAAGCGCGCGATCTCTGTTGCTGCTGCGGAACAGCAGGCCACGCTTGCTCGCGATCTTGCGAGCGACGAAATGCCACCTTCCCCCGTTAATGGAATCGATGACAGGGCGAGACCGGATGAAAGCGATGATCGGGAGGATTATGTTAAGGAAGCGGTTACTTCGACACCTGATAATAAGATAGCAGGACCTCACATCGATAAGGAAATTTCGCCGGAACAACGAAATACCAGATCGATTCCCTTGTACACTGAATCGAAGACTTTACCCAAGCCCAAACGTCCTGTGCTTTCCATCGCGGAGTTCGCCAGCGAAGCGGATGATAAGGCATTGATCAGTGCGGAAACTGTAGGAGAGATAACACCGGAGGACCTGTCCGACTCGCAAATCATGGGGCAGATCGGCAGAACCTTCATCGTGTTTATCAAAAACGATGCTCTCTACCTGCTCGACCAACATTCGGCTCATGAGAGGATTGTATTTGAAGGTATCTACCGTAACGCAATAAATAGAGAATCATCTCCCCCCAGACAAGGTCTCGTATTCCCGATTCTTCTTTCGCTCAGGCCCGACCAAGTGGATGGAATCAAAATGTACATTCCAGTGATGAACAGGCTCGGCTTTCAGATTGAGGTTTTTGGCGAAGACACGCTTCTTCTGCGTGAAGTGCCGGCTTCGATCGCAGAGAGAATAAATATTGAAGTGTTTCGCTCGATTATAGAAGGTTTTCTTGTTACTGGAACGGAAAAAAGCTATAATGAAATGGTTAAGCACGTTGCGGCAACTACGGCATGCAAATGTGCAATAAAGGCTGGCGATGAACTCTCCGAAGCTGAAATGCGCTGGCTTGTGAAATCGTTAACAAGACTTGAGAGCAGTTTCACATGTCCTCATGGAAGGCCTACTTTGGTTAAGTTGGGCGTTAGAGATGTTGGCAAACTGTTTCAAAGAGCTTGAAAATTTGGCGGGGAATCGCTTGGAGTACGTGAAACAAGATTTGTTTGTGAAAGACTTGTTTGATGGTCTGGCGCGTAGATACGATCTTGGAAACGCGCTTATCAGCTTCGGTCTTCATATGAAATGGAAAAGGGCGATGCTCGATTACTCCGGGAAGCTTTGCGAAGGATGTATGATGATCGATGGCGCAACAGGTACAGGTGATATTGCGATACTCGCCAAGAGCCGGTGTTCGGGCGCGAAGGTAGCAGGAATCGATTTTTCAGAAACTATGCTTGATATAGCCCGAATAAGAGCGACAAGGCTTTTCGGTGACTCGGTCATTGATTTTGTGTGTGGTGATCTGACGGAGCAGGCCAACTATTCACGCAGAAAATGTGATCTTTATACTATAGGATTCGGGCTGCGAAACATATTCGAGCGCAGAAAGGCAATGCGCGTCATCAGGGGGTTGATGGATTCCCGTGGAGTGCTGATGATTCTTGATCTTGCCAAGCCGTTTCCTTGGTATGCAGGCTTGATTGCATGGTTTTATCTTTGGATTGTGATGCCGATTTTCTCATTGTTCTTTCGTGGGCGGCTGGCGGATTATCTTTGGCTTGCACGTTCACACAGGAATTATCCGAGCTTTTCCGTGCTCAGAGAGGAGCTTGAAACTGAAGGTTTTGCTAATGTTACGCGCAAGCTTGTTGGTTTTGGTATGATTGCGATTGTTAGAGCCGAGGCGGGCAACTTGTGATTTCCCAAGTGTGCCTTCTCGGCTGCACAAATCAGCAGAATTCTTCGCTTCAGAAATGTGTGTCTCTTGTTAAGATGATCTGAGCGGACAACTGGGAGTTGGCAATTATGGAAAGGAAAGCTGTTTCACGAATTCCCCGGAAGAAAGATATCGCGCCGAAGCAAATTCCATACAGTACTATCGTAAGACTCACTCAGTACTTGCGCGTTGTAGAGAAGCTGAACGACCTCGGCATAAGCGGGATTTCAAGCGCTGAGTTATGCGAAGAAACACGGATCAACAGCTTTTTGGTTCGCAAGGATCTCTCGTATTTTGGTGAATTCGGTACGCGCGGAGTTGGCTACGATATTCCATCGCTACGCCTCGAACTCGAGAAGATACTCGGGCTTACGGAGGCTCACAGGACAGTAATCGTAGGCGCTGGAAATCTGGGAACTGCTCTTGTGCATTACGACGGATTCAAGGAAAAGGGATTCAAAATTGTTGCCGTCTTCGACTCCGATCCATCCAAAATTGATAAGAAGATCGGAGATTTCGTTATCGAAAGCGTTTTTATGCTTGAGGAATATCTGAATACCAACAAAGATGTTACGATTGGCATAATTGCAGTGCCTGCATCGGGCGCGCAATTTATCGCAAATCTACTTATAGCGAGCGGCATCAAGGGTATATTGTGTTTCGCCCCGATCCAGCTAATGGTTCCGGATGACGTTGTTTATTCTGCGGTTGACCTGACCACATATCTTGAAATCATCAGTTACTACATTACCAATCCAGACGCCCGCCGCACCGGTGATATGCACTACTGAGTTCTGGAAAAGAGGCTCAAAGTGGATTTTCGCCGACGCCAATGATATCGAGCAGGCGTTCGAGGTCTTCATCGGAGTAAAACCTGAGTACGATTGTGCCGCCTTCCTTCATCTGTTTAAGGACGGTCCTGGTGCCGAAGTACTTCGTCAATTCTTCGGCAATGGCATCATAGTAGGGATTCTTCTTGCTCTCGAGATCCGCATTTCTTACGTCCTCTGTTTTGCTCGAAGCTTGTTTGTCTGCTCGATCGAGAATTTTCCTTACAAGAACTTCGACCTGCCTTACGGAAAAGCCGTCGTTGACGACCTGCAGAGCAGTTTGCGCGATTAACCCATCGGGGAGAGACAGGAGTGCTCGTGCAGCTCCTGCGGGAAGTGTTTCGTTCAGAACCAGTTCGCGCACCTTATCGGGAAGATCAAGGAGCCGGAGTGTGTTGGCGACATTTGAGCGCGACATTCCAAGTTCCTCTGCGATCTCAGCCTGAGTTATTTTGAGTCGTACCTGCATCGTATGGATTCCTATCGCGAGTTCAATCGGATTCAAATCCTCACGCTGTAGATTTTCGATCAACGAGGCAGCTATCCGTCCTCGCTCGTCCCGCTCGCTTACTATGCAAGGCACACTTGTAAAGCCAGCCATTTTGGCTGCTCGAAGTCGTCTCTCGCCTGCAACAAGCTCGTATCCCGTGAGCGTTCGCTGAACGATCAGCGGTTGCAGGAGCCCCTGGGTTTTTATCGACGCGGCAAGACCGTGAAGCGATTCCTCGGGAAATAGCGTTCTAGGCTGGTCTGGACTGGGTGAAATCTTATCTATGGAAATGTGCATTATGCTGCGCTCATCAGAGCCTTCCAGGAGGGCACTCAGCCCCTGTCCGAGAGCGCGTTTCGCGCGCTTCTGCTTAGGGGAATTTGCTTTCTGTTCAGGATTGTCCAATTCAAATGCCTCCTGACGGCTGGGATAAAACCGTGCGTAATCCTACTAGGAATTATTTTTCAAGAACTTCTCGTGTGAGGTCCATGTAGGCCTTTGCACCTGCGCTTGACGGCGCGTATTCCACGATTGGAAGTCCATAACTCGGTGCTTCGGCCATCTTAACCGAACGCGGAACGACGGTTGAAAAAAGCAAATCAGGGAAGTGATTTGCAAGATCGTTTGTGACTTCGCGTGAGAGTTTCGTGCGGGAATCGAACATCGTGGCCAAAACACCGCATACTTTTAGATACGGGTTGTCGCCTTTCTGGACCGCTCGTACGATGTTGAGCAGGCGAGCAAGGCCCGAAAGGCTTAGAAACTCGCATTGTACCGGTATGATCACTTCATCCGCAGCAACAAGGCAGTTCAGCGTCAAAAGGCCAAGCGAAGGAGGTGTGTCGATTATCACGAACTCGGCATCGGTGCTCGAAGCGTTCATTGATACTCTAAGGCGGCTTTCGCGGTCCTCGAAGGATACAAGTTCGATTTCGATCCCGACGAGGTGCTTTGTGCCGCGAACGATGGAAAGACCAGGGAATTGGGTGGGAATTGCTACATCCTCAAGCTTGGCGGAATCGGAAAACAGCCGGTAGCATGTATCCATGAACGGATCTGAGATGTCGGACTCGAAAAAGCCGAGAGCGGTGGATGCGTTTGCCTGCGGGTCGCAGTCTATAACGATGCTTTTGTGTCCAAGCTGCGCCAGGCCTGCTGCAAGATTGACGGCAGACGTGGTTTTGCCGACTCCTCCTTTCTGATTGGCTAAAGCGATGACGCGCACGGTCGGGATTATACCATCAGGTGTTTTTGGGATGATGAAACCATTAGCTGTTTTTGAGCAGATAAGCCAAGCCCTTGTTGCCGGTTGCTGTGCGGTAATCCAATTTTTTTTCGATACGATAATTATGCCTGGATGATTCTATGCGTGAAGAGATGCCGGATCCGAATCCTGCGATGAAATGAGTTTCCGATCCTAGAAACGCTGATAATTCGATAACCCTTCCCAGTCTGGCAAATCCCCGGTGGCTGATCAAATGGTATCTCTCCGTATGTTCAGGAGGCGGCGTGCCCAAATGAACATTAACGACCGTTGCGTTGCCGATCTTCATTGCAGCGATGCATTCGAGAAGATACGCAGAGCGGTTCCTGCCGGATTCAAACAGAGCGAAGCTCGCATTGGGTAATAGCGCTGCGAGAGCGAGGCCGGGAAATCCGTTGCCTGTTCCAAGATCGCATGCCTCACCTGAAAAATCGTCACCGACAAGCAGCGCAAGGATTGCAGCCTCCCATACATGCTTGGCGCAGATTTGATCAGGCTTGCAGTGGCTGGTCAGACCGAGAATCGGAGCATAGCGTACAAGCTCGTTAATGAGGATATTAATCTGTTTATCCGGCCATACCCCTTGCCACCCGAGTTGTTCCAGGGAGCGGCCAACTGAAACGCTGTTCTTCGGCGCATCAAAGTCGATGCTGATCGTTTCCACGTTTCGATTTTACCAGTATCCGGGCTTTACCCTGCACCGTGCGTCGTGTTGAGGAATCTATAGTGGTAATAATCGTTTTCTCGATGCATCACTTTTTGAATGAGTCACCGATAAGGTATAATTAAGTTTCAATATGGCGAAAGAGCAGAAAGCCGTTGTATCGCGCGATGTTGAGGATGCATCTGTTGATCTCGACCGCGTGATCGCTAGTGTGGAGAGCGTGATATTCGGCAAGAGACGGGTAATCGAATACCTGCTGATTGCGTTACTTGCAGACGGACACGTTCTCATCGAGGATGTGCCGGGTGTCGGAAAGACGATGCTCGGCCGTGCTCTTGCTCGAAGCCTGGAGCTTGATTTCAAGCGCATTCAGTTCACGCCCGATCTCCTGCCTAGCGACTTGACCGGAAGCATGATTTTCAATCAGAAAAGCGGCGATTTTTATTTCAAGCCTGGGCCGGTATTCGCGAGCGTTGTACTTGCCGACGAAATCAACCGTACCAGCCCCCGTACTCAGTCAGCGCTCCTTGAGGCGATGGAAGAGCGCCAGGTTACGGTTGACGGCGTTCCTCACGAGCTTCAAGTTCCATTTTTCGTAATTGCGACGCAGAATTCAATCGAGCATCAGGGAACATATCCGCTCCCAGAAGCGCAGCTTGACCGCTTTCTATTGAAAATCAGGGTCGGGTATCCGTCCGATTCGGAAGAAATCGCAATCCTGGAAAGCCAGCAGATTCGACATCCGATCGAAGATGTCCAATCGGTTATCAGTCCTGATCGGATAAGGAAACTTCGAGACTTGGTTCGCAACATTCATATAACGCCCTCGATTCGCAGGTACGTTGTGCGGATCGTAAATGAAACGCGCAGCCATCCCGATGTTCTTGTCGGTTGCAGTCCACGCGGTTCGTTGGGGCTTGCGCGCGCGTCGCAGGCAGCGGCCTTGATTGCTCGTCGAGATTACGTTGTTCCCGACGATGTTCAGGAGATGGCGCCCATCGTTCTCGGTCACAGGTTGTTCTTGCTTGCGGAATCGCAGCTTTCGGGCGTAAGTTCGCGGCGCGTAATTGATGACATCATCTCACGGTTACCGGTACCAACCGAGTAGGTGAGGAGCGTGTTCAGTCCCGCCTTCATTATCCTCTTTGTGCTCGACCTTCTTTTTCTCGCATTTGCCTTGATAAAAGCGGAACCCGTTCTGATGACCTACTCAATCATTGCGCTTTTCCTCTTGATAATATGGGCGTTCATCTGGAGATTTCTCTCGATTCGCCTGGGCATCCAGCGAATTATGCTCAGCAAAACTTCTATCGCCGTGATGCTCCTTGCGGCATTCAGCGCGACCGTGAGCATAATTTTTAGTACTCACTTGCTTGTCTTTACTGCGGTATTCATTTTCACAAGCATCGTGCTCATATTTATCTGGTCGCTCATATCAAGCATAGGGCTGACAATTAGGCGAGAACATCACAGGATCGCGCTCATAGGACAGCCTCTCGAAGTGAGCATTACACTTG
Organism: bacterium; assembly: GCA_021158185.1. Classification (GTDB taxonomy): domain Bacteria; phylum 4484-113; class 4484-113; order JAGGVC01; family JAGGVC01; genus JAGGVC01. The sequence continues at coordinate 30,572 of JAGGVC010000104.1, forward strand.
TCAATAACAGCCGTTGGCCCCGTTTCACTGTTATCGGGTTTGATTATTTTCCGGCAGCAAGTCACGAAGCGGGATACCAGGAAATGTGTTTTGTGAGTGTGCGCGGAAAAAGCGAAGTCAGCCTGAAGTACGAGGCACTTCCTTCGCTCAGAGGGGATTGGCGGATCGGCCCGTTTTATTTCTGGGGGGGCGATCCCTTCGGCTTCTTCAAGCATGAGCGTCTCGTTGAAATTTATACAGAGCTTATTGTTGTCCCTGTTCCGTTCAGAATCCGAATGAATGCTCTTGATAGCATCAGCAGAAGGCCTAAGGACGAAGCCGCAACAATCTCGAAAGCTGGTGAATCCGTCGAGTTTCTTGGCGTCAGAGAGTATCGTGAAGGCGACAGTATGCGGAAAATCCACTGGATATCGAGCGCGCGCACAGGGGAGCTTATAACAAAGCAGTTCGAGCTTAACGTGGCTAGTACGCTATCGTTTCTTCTTGTAAATACACCTGAAATGAGCGTTGGTATGGAGCCTGAAAAAACGCCGCTCGAAGATTCGCTCAGAATCATTATCTCACTAGCCCAGGGTGCAATCCGAGCGGGATATGAAGCGAGCTTCACGGAGCTTGGCGGAGAGAAAGAGCGGGATGCTTGGAGTGGCACAGGCCGTCAATTCCTGTCTGATCTGTCGGTGCGTCTCGCGCGGATCGGCGAAGGTGCGGATGTGAAATTATCCGAAGAACTCAGATGGATTGTAGAGCTTGTTCCAGAAGGAAGCAATCTCTTCCTCTTTGTATCTTCCTGTGATGAAGCGGATCAAAAGCTTTATTCTCATCTAACGCAGCGATTCAGGCGGCTTGTGGTAGTCCACTTCGATCTTGGAAGCTACGAAACCGGTGAAAGCTCGATACCTGCACCTAGAACTGTAGGTTCAGGTAAGCACCTTGTTTACAGGATCGAATACGGCGATGACCTGAAGAGGGTGACTGAGCGGATTCTCAGGCAGCTTCAAAAGGAGGTAGCCCTTGCATAAAGGATCGAGCGAGTTTTTTCCAGCGGAGGTTTTCGCTCGCATTCGAGGGGTACCTGGCCGTAAGTGGCTATATGTTTTTACTGCGATCGCAACGGTAATCGGCGTCCAGCTTCTTTATCTCACGAACGACGATTTTAATCTTAATGCCGGCTTGAGCGTTGCAGTGATCATCGGTTTTGTCTTCAGCTATTATCTCAACGCGGCCTATCAGAGATTTATGATTGTTGTTCTCGATATCGTTGCCATATCGATTTTCATTTTCTATATCACAAAAGTCGCTTCAAATCCCGTTACCTGGGGTAATGAGCTGGGGATTCTTCTTGGTCTTCTGATATCGATTTATAGTTTTCGCGCATACACGGAACGAGACCACAGGATGATCCTTGCATCGTGTCTCGTGATAATGCTGCTTGCGAGCGTCGCGAGCTACGACGTGAAGTTGATGTTCGTTCTTCCTTTGTTCGTATTCTGCGGATTTGCAAGTCTTTATGTAGCGAATAATCTTAGTTTATCGGACAGAATCCCGTATCTCGCGAGCGAAGTGGGAGCCGGTAGCGCCATTGTGTATCTTGCCGGACGCGCCACGATTGCAGTGCTTGTAGTGAGCATTCTGTTCTACATGTTAGTTCCTCACAGCGCAACCGTGAGGAATCCACGATTCAGGCTTCCCACAAGCACAATTATTACAGGGGATGATGAAGAAGATATCCCGCTCGAAGAACGTGAACAGATTACTGAACAAAGCAGCATAAGCGGATTCAGTGACGAGTTCGACCTGAAAGGGGGAAGAATCGAACTGGAGGATGAGCCTGTACTGCTCGTCAGAAGCACGTTGAACGATTATCTTCGAGGCAAGGTTTTCGACGTATATAACGGGAAAGGCTGGTCGCAATCGGAACTTTCGAAGGAAAAGAACAGGCCGGTGTTTTCTGAAGATGTTCTCGGCACACTTAAAAAGAAGTTTCCAGAATCCTCGATTATGGGCAATGTTCAAGTTTTACCGCTTGTGGATTTCCCGTCGAGAAAGCTTGAGGAGAAGTTTCTAAAGGACAAGCTGATTTTTGTCGCGAAGGACAACACGTATTCAACTCAGGGAATGGATGATAATCCTGATCTTAAGTATTCCATTCACCCGCTTGAAATCACGTTCCTGAAAAACGATGTCGCAATTTTCTTTTCACCTTATCAACCTTACAGGATCGAAGATGTAACTGGAAGGAATCCGTCCACCAGCACGGAGCGTTACGCCGATCCGGTTGTTGATTCCTTCAGCGTGATTAACGCATATAGAAGCGGAAGACGGATGAGCTACTTCCCCAAGGGCATTCATTACAAGTTTTTCGTCCTGAAACCTTCCATCATTCCGATAAAGCTCAAGGAAGCTCCAAACAATTATCCTGCTGGATTACTTGAGCATTACACACAGCTTCCTCCGACAATCGACAGAAACAATCCGAACGATGCCCTTGCCAGGTTCGCCATCACGGTTGCAAACGGTGGCACCGAGGATGCGGGACTTATCCCCTACGAGAAGGTGCTCAATATTTACGACCACTTCGTTAATTCGGGTGAATACGAGTATTCCCTGGAATATCCTGAGCTTCCCACCAAGAAGATCATGCGGGTTGACCCCGAAAGCGGAGAAACGTACGAAGAAGAGGTTGCGAAGGTTGACGCTGCATATCATTTTGTTTTTGTAACGAAGAAAGGATATTGCGAGTTCTTTGCCAATGCATTTGCGGTTTTCTGCCGGATTAACAGCATCCCATCGCGTATCGTCACAGGATTTGCGCCCGGCAGGTATGATTTCATGAAAAACGGCTATGTCGTGTCGACAAGAAATGCACATTCCTGGGTTGAAGTTTATTTCGACGGGTTCGGCTGGGTATCGTTCGACCCGACACCCGCGTCATCCGACTTTCTGAGTGCAAGCGAGATCAGGAGCTTTTTCAGTCAGACGTTCGATTATATCCAGAATCTCTTTGTTATCGACCCGCAGGGAGTGCAGCGCGTAACGGTCAGATTCTTTGCGACTCTCAGCCGAAGGGTATACGAAGTTGCAGTCGAAAACAGCGTAACAAGTACGCTGATCCTTGCAGTTCTTTCCGGCTTTTTGATCTTCAGCATCTGGCGTCGAAGACCCAGGAGGGAGCCGCCGCATATTCCGAAGAACGCGGTTGTCGCTTCGTATTACGGTCTGGAGAGCGCTCTTGCGGAAAACGGTTACATGCGGCCGGAGCATATGACGGGTAAGGCGTTCTTAAGAGGAGTAGCGTCTTCGGTAAACGAGCTCTCGTCCGTCCTTAATGAAATCGCAAATACATACTATGTGTATGCATACAGTTTGAAGGAGCCTGACGCGCGCGATGCCGAACGCGCGCGCGCGATTTTAACCGTTGTTCGCGAGTATTTTGCAAAGCGGGAAAAACGTGATGGAAGATCATAGACTGCTTATTATTAATGCCGATGACTTTGGACGAACACCTGAGATTTCGAAAGGAGTACTCGAATGCGCTGCAACCGGAATCGTCAGAAGCTCGACAATTATGTCCAATTTCGTTTCGGAGAGCGATATCAGTGCGCTTGCCGATTCAGACCTTTCCGCAGGGCTTCACTTCAATCTGACGAGCGGCAGTCCGATTGCTTTGTGGCCGAAAGATCTTATCGGTAAAAACGGGTATTTCAAGAAGGATATCGCTTCAGATTTACCGCGTGAACTCATCGAAGATGAGATTTATGCACAGTGGGATTATCTTGTATCGAGGGGAATTCGTCCGACACACATTGACAGCCACCATCATGTACATGCCTTTGCAACTGTTTTTGCCGTTGTCGCGGAATTTGCGCTTAGACGCGGCGTATCCGTAAGACCTTGCAACAAAGATGTCGCAATGCTGCTTGTACATTTGGGCATAACGGCACCTGCAGAATTTTCGGATAGCTTCTTCGGCCTCGAAAATCTGTCAAAAGAGGGTTTCCTAAAGATTCTTGACGCTTGCAGTTCTGACTCGCTCGAAATAATGTGCCACCCGGGATATTCATCGCGCGAACTGGCTCTTTCAAGCACGTACGCGGAGGAACGCGAGGCTGAGCTTGGGATTCTCAGTGATTCCAGCCTTCTGTCCGAGATCGAAGACCGCGGATGGCGGATCGGGACATATCTCGATCTTTAATTACGCAATATGGATACCTGGAAGCTCTAGTGGATAATCCGTGCGGCGTAGTCAACGGACGCTTTCGATTCGTGAGGGTATAATCTAATCGTTTTGAAGATGCAAGGGCTTATGTACAGAAGCAAGGGAAGCATATCGGCTCCAGCGGTTCGCGTCTGCATAGTCGTTGTCGCTTTCGTGCTTGCAGTTGGCGTTGTCGGTTCCTGTCGTGCAGGTAAACCGGTTTCATCTGCCAGTTTCCCAGGATCCGAATCTGCTCCCGACAAGCCAAGCGGTGACAGCGAAAGCTATATCGTTAACGATTCCTTCGGGCTTGCATTGCTGGATCGCTACGATAAAGCACTTTCGCATCCCGATCGAGTTGTCTCGCTTGATAAACTCGATAAAGAAGACAGCGCTTTACTGACAATTACCTCAAAGGCCGGTCGGCTTCCGGACGATCTATTTATGGCTGTTAATTATGATTCCAGCCAATGGAGTTTCAAAGGTGCATCCTATGGCGGAGCAATGGGCGATAATGCGATTCACATAGAGTGCATTGCCTCATCAGGCGTTCTGAACCTCGGCGTTGCCCGGATGAAGGACGAGCGGGGGGTGAAGAACGGCGATGGAGCCGAGGCGGACAGAGTAATCTACACTCTTTTGTTTGCCAAGGGTGCCGAATCGGCGATGCGGGCGGTATGTAGCGCGCCGGTTGAAGAGCACAACAAAGTTGTCGATCTATCAGGGGAAGACCTGGGCAACAATACTGTTCGGCTGACGTGGACGGAAATCAATATCGGCGATTACGACAACAGTGGCGAAGTCGGCGTGCCGGATATCACTCCCATCGCCGTTCATTTCCTTGAAACTCCTGCAACAGCCGATAATCCTGAACTGTTCATTCTGATTGACGGTGACAACAGCGATGAAATCGGCATATCCGACATAACTCCCATCGCCAACAATTACCTGAATCTCATTTCGGGCTACCTTGTTTTCAGGGATGATCTGGGCGACGAGCCGATTGCACCGGGCAGTGAACTGCAGCCGACGATAGCGCGCCCGGAGCCGTCTCCAGATCATGGGCGGTTGCTATGTACGTTTTCAGACAGGCCGACCGCATCCGGAACGTATACCTACACTGTTAGACCTTTCAGTCTTCCTGATGATGAAGTACCTGTAGGTATTGAAAGCGATCCCGCCGCGGTCGAATTCACGGTGCATGGCATAGACGATGTAACGCCGCCAGTCTGGGACGACGATTCGGTAAAGTTGTCCGTAACCGGCGGAGAATCAAGCGTTTTTGTCGAATGGGGCAGGGCGGTCGACGCTGAAAGCTCGCCTGTAGATTATCTGATCTACGTATCCGAAGGCGATTCGGTTGAATACGAGACGCCTCACCGAACCATTGGAGCGGGAGATCCCGATCCTGACGAGCACTCGCTCGCTATCTCAGATCTGCCTTCCGGTACGAGATTCACGATAGCAGTCCGTGCGCGGGACAATGCGTTAAACCCGAATATTGATCAGAATACAGAGACGGTCACGGTTGATCTCGTCAAGAACCTTGGCTGGCTCGACTTCAGGGGCGGCCCCGGAAGAACAGGCTCGATTCTGTCCACGCTCTATCCGCCGCTGACACTGTCATTTGAGTTTTCGAAAGATCCTCCGGGAACCTGGTTCGTATCAACGCCTTCTATCGTCGGAAGCGATCTTGCTTCGCCTGATATCGCCGTTTGCGCGATAGACGAGGTTGTTTTTGCACTCGATATTTCCGATCCAGACAACATTCAGGAAATATGGACCTATCCCACGGGCGATCTCATTGACGGAAGCCCGACTGTCGCGGCGGACCGCGTGTTCGTCGGAAGCCGCGATCACAATTTCTACTGCCTGGATCTTGCAGATGGGGCTTTTATCTGGTCGTTCCCTATAACGGGAAATTGCGCGACCAGTCCGGCCGTTGTGGATGACGTTGTTTTCTTCGGCACAACGAGCGGCGATTTGTACGGTTTGTCCATCTTCGACGGAGAAGCGGTTCACGCGCACAGTGTGGATGCGACGATGTCTAGCAGTCCAGCGGTGGTTGACGGATATGTTTATGGTGGAAGCGGGAACAGCCCGTCTGTTCCTGCCAAGATTATCTGCTACGACACAGTTTTGAAGACGAGGAAATGGGAGTATCCGACAGATGCGGGCGTGTTCGGAACTCCTGCCGTTGCTGACGATCTTGTAATGGTTGGCGACTTGGCAGGGAACTTGTATATTCTCTCGACTTCCGGAGCTGAACTTTACAAGATTCCATTGGGCGCAGGGATAAACGCGAGCCCTGCATACGGCGATGGCATCGTGTACGCTGCGACACTCGACAGCAAAGTCTATGCAATTAACACGGCGACCGGCGAGGAAATATGGCCTGCACCTGCGACAATCCCGGGTGCTGCAGGGATTTTCTCAAGCCCGCTCTTGACAGGGAATTACCTTTATGTTGCCGGAAGCAACGGGCATCTTTACGCACTTGAAGCTGCAACAGGCGAAATCGTATGGGAGTGGGGAGGTTCATCTATACCGGTTACATCGAGCCCTGTAACTTGGGGCGGGCAAATCTTTCTTCAGGGCGGCGACAACACGCTACGAGCTTTTATTTCCAACAGCGATTACATACCTCCAGCGTGGACATCGCACATCGGTATATATTCCGCTTCATGGACAGGAGAGATAGGAAATCCTTTTCTCAGGCTTATAGCGGGTGATGCAACTGAATCGAAAACGCCGCCTGTCAAATGGATGTTCTATATGAGTCGCGCTGATGAAGTTGATTTCATCGATGCCGATCTTCCAAGTTCACAAACAATAACACTCGGCCCAGTACTCGCGCCGGATTACACGCTGAATCCGGCCGGTATGGCGATCGCGCGCGCACAGTGGAACGCGCATCGCGCGTGGTACGCCGCGCGCGTGCTCGACAGCGCGATCCCCGCCAATTACGATTCAAACGAAGAAATAATCGACTACACATTTCCATGGTATGGCTTCGAGCGTGGAATTGACACCGATGATGGTGAGACGATTTACCAGTTCGACGCCGCATACGATTCGGACCGTGATTCGTTTCTGATTGCAGCATACAATTACATTGAGGACGGTGCAATCTGGAAGCTGAATCAGTACGAGATCGGAACAGCTGTCTCGCAGGAATTTGAGCTGATGCCACTGACTGAAAAGGCGAGTGCGGGATATGTCGATCTGGCAAAGGCTCCGGGTGAATCGGGAGCGTTTTTCATGGCTACAGCCGTACCGATTTCAGGGGATCCGGTTCGGCGCGAGCTTCATGTCGGCTCGACCGCTAATGCCGGAAGCGATTTTTCATTCGAGAAAATCGATCCGAGCGACCATAACTGGGGCGAAGTTGCAATAGCTATCGACGATAGAGGGCTTCCTGCCGTCGCCAATACTTATATGGAAGACATTACGAGTGAACTGCTTTTCGCGACGTTCTGGCCGCAGTATCATTACCTCGATGATAACGATCCTCAAGCATGGCACAGAGAATTCATCGATCTGTCGGGCGTTCAGACCTGGTACATCGACCTTGAATTCAAGACTGACGGCACGCCTGTGGTTGCATACAGCAAAAGCAACAAGACAACGGGCGGTAATACGGGTCTTTTCGTGGCAGAGCGCAGGGGAGCTGACGACTGGGCTATTACCGAGGTCGAGGGCGGCGATCTGGCGGGTATCACGGGCAAACATCTTTCGATGGCGCTCGATGAAAACGACAGGCCGGTTATTGTTTTTTCAGACCTCGTTTCAGAACTTGTGAATCTAGCCTTGCCGACGGGTGATGGAACATGGGATATCGTTGAGCTTGGGAGCATAAACAGCCAGGGCCGGACGATTCACCACGGAACAGACATCCTTAGGAATGTAACGGACGGGCAGGAAGGTTACACGTATGCGCTTGCACATTTCTCGCAGGTCGGCACGAGCGATACGCTTCAGAATGTTTTCGTCCGAGGTTTCAGAAAGGTCGATGGAAGTTGGTTTGTGCCGGATAACAACGACTACTGGATTGGCGAAGTCGAGCAGCCTATGAGCGACAGCGGGAATATTGTACTTGTCGAGCATGATGACGCCGCGCTGCCAAACGGAGCCGTTTTATTTGCGCTGTGCCTGGACGAATGGGGGCAGACACTCCTGATAAACAGCGTTGAATCCGAGAATTTTCTCAGGTAGGATTTGCCGGGTGATACAGTCTGTAACGTGAAGTCAGAAGTTGAATCGAGTCGGTACGCTATAGGGTTGTTGCTTAGGGCTCGCGAAGGAGGGGATGGTGCGTAATCATCATCATTGTGTTCTGATAATAGGAATTGCCGTGCTGCTTTTAACGGCCTGCGGTCGCGAGAGCATCACCGATGTTACAGCGAAAAAAGATCCGCTCACTTCTTCTATCGAGATCGTTTCGTTTAACGATGCCGAACCGCACAAATACGACCTGGAAATACTTGATGATGCCGATTCGGTAAGCGTGCGCATTTCATCGGCGATTCCCGTTGAATCCGGGCATCTTCTGCATATCACATTCCCCGCGGATAGACTTACTCCCGAAAGCGTTGATTTTGCACCTGAGCTTTTGGGTAGCGATGTAATCCGCCTTGCAGTTACGAGCAAGCCTGGGATTATCGCAATCGGCGCTGTTCCGATAGGCGATGAACCGCTTTCATCAGGCGAAGTCGCGACGATTACCTTCGACAGGCATCCCTCTGTTATCCGCGTGACGGGCAAGGCACCTGTTGGCAATGAAAATCGAGTGACAGACCTTGGCGTGGAAGTGCTCGATTCAACAAATGTACGATTGACTTGGCATGGTCGGCTTATCGGCGATTACGACACAAAAGGAGATGTCGGTGTTCCCGATATCACTCCGATAGCCATAAACTACCTTGCAATTCCTGGCGACGGAGAGGGCGACGACACCTGGGAAGCGATTATCGACGGGGATAAAAGCGACGAGGTCGGAGTATCGGATATTTCGATAATCGCCCAGCATTATCTCGAAATGCTTGCCGGATACCACGTGTATGTTGGTGTTCCGGATGATCCCGGCAATCCTGATACAAGTGTTTCATGGTCGGAAACTCCGCTGGATATGGGAGCCGAAGGCGATGATCCTTGTCTTGTTCCATACAGCGGTGAAAGACACGAGAGCTACGGGTTCTACTGGTTTGAAGAAACCGTAACGGTTGATCCATCGGTTCTCCTGGACTCAAGCGCCTGGATGGTTGTGCCGACCGACGGGGAATCCGAAGGGATCGAAAGCGTTCCGGCAATTCTCGTTTCCGGTGCAGATACGACTCCGCCTTCCTGGCAGGGCGGGATCAGCATTGTTTCCGCGGAGCCTGGCGACGGGCAGGTAACCGTAACCTGGGGAATGGCTGAAGATGTGGAAAATCCGCCGGTTGGATACCGTGTTTACTATGCTTTGCGCGATGAATTCAGTTTTGAAACAGCCGACACAGATGGTCCGTTTGATGAAACGACTCATTCAGCCGTCGTGGACGACCTGACGAATGACTTTGCCTATACGTTTGCCGTGCGTGCTACCGACAGTGCGCCTGAGCCTAACGAGGATCGGAACACTAACACGATCGATGCAACGCCATCCGCTTCATCCGGAATCATTGCAGATGTCCCTCCAACGGGGTCGAGTCAAATCGGGACGGACGATGTCGTAAACGCCGATATAGCGCTCGCGCCGGGGGCTGGCAGTCCGAATCCTCTATATGAAAACGGCGCGCCGTTTGTCGTCTACCGTGATACGGAGAATGCACTCGTTCTAGCGTATTACCTTGATGGATGGCAGATGCAGGATATCGTGAGTGATGCAGGCTCGATCGGGCCGCATAAAGCGGCTGTTATCTGCGGGAATATCGTCGTTGCGATTCCGAGCCGCGCCCAGAATTCCATTGACGTTATCTGGGGGCAGCCGGGCGGAAGCTTCGAATCCGCGACCGTAAGCGACGCGCTCGCGGAATCGCCCTCATTCGTGGATATAGGCTATTCAGAAACTGCTGGCCAGATGATGATTGCCTACGCGTTCGATTCAGACAGCTCTGATGCTGAAATTGAGTTTGTGTTCGCCGATTACGCAGGCGGATCGATTGCAGACCTTGTTTGGACTACTGAATCTGTAGATTCCGCTCCCACGGTAGCAGGTCTCGATATGGTCGTCGATGGTGTGCAGCCATATATCGCATTCAGCGCAGGCCTGACCGATATTGAGAACATGCAGTTCGATACATCGCTTTTCATCGCGGCGCGCAACGGCGCGGACGACTGGCAGGTTGATGATCTCTCTGCGCAGATCGGAAACTCGATGCCGCTTCTCGTAAGCGCAGGTATTGTTGACGGCGATCTTGAAATCATTTACCAGAGCGTAACTATTTTCACGATTCCGATTCTTAACTACGATGTTCCGATATTCCACCTCAAGGCATACCGCGGTGGTTCATCGCCGATAGACGCGGTCGTTTACGAAGGAACGATCAGCTTCAACATATTTACGCAGACGGCTGATATTGATTATGCGCTCGAACCGCTATTGGTACCTTTGCCGCCCTCGTCAGGGAAGGACGCTTTCGTCGGATTATCAGCCTGCACGGGCGAAATCGCACTCTCGAATTACCCCGACCTTTCAGGAACAATCGATCTGCTGCTTTACGGCGCGACTCAGACAGGATCGAGCATAACAGACACTGCAGGATTCGGGCTGGGCATCGGGCGCGATATTTCCGGAGTGTATAACGAATCAGGCGGCTACATTGCAGTATCCAAGATTCAGACCGAACAGATGAATATTGACGATATGGGCGATTTGTCCAATCTTCCTGCGGGGCCGCTTTATTACCGTACGATCGATCCGTAATCTATCAGGCACAAGGCAACGGGTTTGAAAATGATATTCCGATGTCCTTGCGCAATATTATCGCCAAAGCTATACTTCCATTGCTTCTGAATCCCAAGAGAAACACCGGTACGTTCTCTGCTGGCTTGTGTTTTACGAGGTTTTTTTCGGTTACAAGCGCTTCGTTACCTCGGGAGGAAATGAATGGATAGCTTTGTTAAAATGGTTGAGCGCCGTGAGTTGAAGATAGGTGTAATTGGACTCGGATATGTTGGATTGCCTCTCGCCATGGAATTTGCATCGGCAGGATTCGATGTGGTCGGGTTCGAAATAAGTGAAAGTAAAATTGAGCGGATCAATCGCGGTGAAAACTACATAAAGGATGTTGATAACGACAAACTTGCGAGGTTCGTTGAAAGCGGCAAACTTACTGCCACATCCGATTTTTCAAGAATTACCGATTGCAATGCGATAAGCGTATGTGTACCGACTCCGCTTTCGAAAATGCAGGAGCCGGACATAAGCTACATCCTTTCCGCGACTAGCGAGATTGCGAAGTATTTGAGCCCCGGAACACTCGTAGTCCTCGAAAGTACGACATATCCGGGCACAACCGATGAAATTTTATTACCCGCGCTTTCGCAGAACGGACGTAAGGTTGGCGTTGATTTCTTTTTGGCTTTCAGTCCTGAGCGTGTGGATCCGGGTAATGACAAGTTCTTCACGCGCAATACTCCAAAAGTTATAGGGGGAGTGACGGAGGAATGCAGGAAGCGCGCGGTGTATCTTTACACGCAGGTTATTTCGGAGATCGTGCAGGTAAGCTCGACAACTGCGGCCGAGATGGTCAAGCTCGTCGAGAACACGTTTCGCGCGGTAAACATCGCCAGTGTCAACGAAATCGCCCTCATCTGCCATAAGCTGGGGCTTGACGTGTGGGAGATAATTGACGCCGCTGCAACCAAGCCTTTCGGGTTCGTGCCGTTTTATCCGGGGCCGGGGCTTGGCGGTCACTGCATTCCGATTGATCCGCTATATCTTTCGTGGAAAATGAAATCGCTAGATTTCCACACTCAGTTCATTGAGCTTGCAAGCGAGATAAACCGCGGGATGCCTCTCTGGGTCGTCAGCCGCGTTGAAGGGCTTTTGAACAAGTGCTTGAAGAACATTACAGGCAGTACCATCCTCGTGCTCGGTGTAGCGTACAAGCGCAACATTGATGATGTGCGCGAATCACCCGCGCTAGAAGTGATCAAGCATTTGAGATCGCTCGGAGCGAATGTTTGCTATCACGATCCATATATTCCGTCTTGTATCATCGGTAAGTTCGAGAATGACGAAACAGAGCTTTCGTCACAGGAACTTACTCAGGAACTCCTCAATAGCGCGGATGTTGTAGTATGCACGACCGATCATGACGATTTCGACTGGAGTTTTATTCTTGAGCATGCAAATCGCGTGTTTGACGCGCGAAACGCAACGAAGGGATTCGAGAGCGACAAAATCGAAAGACTGTGATGGCAGCAGTTCGTCATTGACTTATTGTCTCAGGGGAACGTGATATGGCGCATTATCTTGTAACAGGCGGCGCAGGATTCATAGGAAGCAACATTGTTGAGGAGTTGCTTCGTCTAGGCGAAAAAGTGCGTGTACTCGATGATTTTTCGACCGGTCGCCGCGAGAACCTCGCAGGCCTTTCGGGATTCGAGCTTGTCGAAGGCTCGATAACCGATGAGGCAACGTGCAGATCCGCTTGTGACGGGATCGATTTTGTGCTTCATCAGGCAGCACTGCCGTCCGTACCGCGGAGCGTCAAAGATCCAGTCGCCAGCAACAAAGTAAACGTGGATGGAACCGTTAATCTGCTATGGGCGGCAAAAAATGCAGATGTACAGCGTTTCGTTTTCGCGGCATCCTCAAGTGCGTACGGCGATACGCCGACTCTGCCCAAGCATGAAGGTATGACTCCGAATCCGCTTTCACCGTACGCGGTTTCCAAGCTTGCGGGGGAGAATTACTGCAGGGCGTTTTATGCTTGTTACGGGCTTGAAACCGTTGTATTGCGCTATTTCAACATATACGGGCCAAGGCAGGATCCCGAAAGCCAGTATGGAGCGGTGATTCCCATCTTTTGCCGCGATATAATCAAAGGCAATTCACCTCCGATTTTCGGTGACGGCGAGCAGACGCGCGATTTTACGTTCGTGTTGGACGCGGTGCAGGCAAACCTGAAGGCATGTACTGCGCCACCGGAATGTTCGGGAAGAACGATGAACATCGGTGCAGGCGCTCAGACGAGCATAATTTCGCTTTTCAGAAAGCTGCGCAGCCTTCTGAATCGTACAGAGATCGAGCCGGTATTCGAAGCACCCAGGGAAGGCGATGTTCGCGACAGTTTTGCCACAATTGAGTTGGCGCGCGATCTGATCGGGTACGAGCCGCGTTATAACATTGACAGCGGACTTGAGCTTGCGATTGAATACTACATCGAGGCTTGCTCTGAATAAATCGGCTTTCCTTGAATATGCTTAATCCCGGGGGTGAATCTTAATTCACAGGTTCAGCAGCGTACTCTAGTACTTCCCGCGCGCTCCAAGGTAAATAACTTCGCGGACAAGCTTGATTCCGAATTTATCAAGCACTTTCTCTGTGGCAAGCTCGATCAGCGCGCGTACGTCGGATGCCTTTGCATTGCCGAGGTTGATTATGAAATTGGCGTGTTCATCGCTTATCATCGCGCCGCCGATGCGCGCTTTTTTAAGACCCGCGCGCTCTATGAAAAAACCTGCACTAAAAGCGCCTACATTCCCGCGTTCCAGCCAGAGCTTTGCATCTTCGGGACTGACGCGCTTGAAGACACTGCCGCAGTTCGGATAATCTAGCGGGAATTTGGACGCGCGCGCGGCGCGCACTTCATTCATTTCAGCCTGTATTTGCCCGGATGATCTTTCTTCAGTCAATTTCAACGTAATTTCCGTAATGATCCTTGAAGTGCCCGAAAACTCGCTTTCCCTGTAGCCCATGGTAATTTCGCTTCTTGGCTTCGAAACGACCGATCCGTCAGTTTCAACCCAGGTGACATCGACAATCAGGTCTCCGAGCGACACTCCGCTGCAACCCGCGTTCATATACGCCCCACCGCCGAGCGTACCCGGTATGTCGCAAATTTGTATCAAATCCGAAAGTCCCCGCTCTGCAGATAAGTTCGCAAGGTTGGGCAGCGTTACACCTGCTCCACAGCGTACAGTCCATCGATCAAATTCGATATGAGTGAGGTTGAATGTAGAAATTATGAGTCCCTCCCAGCCTTCATCGTCGACTAGGATGTTCGATCCCGCGCCCAGGGTGACAAAGTCAATGCCCAGCTCGTTCGCCGCCTTTACAGTGTTCGCAACATCGTGAGTATCGGATGGGGAGGCAAGAAGACCGGCAGGGCCGCCGATTTTGAACGTTGTTAGAGCGGAAAGCGGCGCGTCCGTCTGAAAGGCGATTCCTGCCTTCGATAAATCACTTGCAAGCGTCTTTATCGAATTATTCAAGCTGATTCTCCATTAGGGAAACTCGAATGCCCTGAATTCAAAGGTTCTCTGGAAAATGCTCCACGGACTGTGAATCAATCTACAATGAAAGGTATTGGGCAGGAGTCGCGAAGATTGGCCTGTCCAGTACAGGACCAGGCACTGGCATTATAGCATTTAGCTGTTCACAATGCCTTTGTACTATCTCTGGATGAGTGTAAAATGCTTGCTGTTATGAAGATATTCATAGGGAATGATCATCGCGGCGTTAACCTTAAGAAGATCATCATTGAATGGCTTGAGGCAAACGGTCATACGGTGGAGAACCTCGGCACGAACACGACGGAATCCGTTGATTACCCGGATCCAGCAGCACTAGTAGCAAAACGAGTTGCCGCGGAAACCGGGAGCATCGGCATACTGATTTGTGGAAGCGGAGTCGGCATGCAAATGGCTGCAAACAAAATTAAGGGAATACGCGCGGCGCAGATATGGGATCCCTGGGTTGCAGAATATGCGAAGCGACATAACGATGCAAACGTAATTACGTTTTCAAACGAGCGACAGACTCACGGCCAGATAATCGGCTTAATCGAGATATTTCTTTCTGCCGAGTTTGAAGGCGGACGGCATGGCGTGCGTGTCGACAAGATCAATAAACTTGACGAAAGAAGCTGAATGGCGACTATTTGGCTTCTGTCACTCGCATTTGCCAGGATTTTAGTAGAATACAACGATTATGAACGAGATAACGTCAACTACACCAGGACCGATGCTGGAAATCGGTTTCATCAGCCTTGGCTGCCCCAAAAACCAGCTTGACCTCGAGCTGATGCTGGGGCAGACAGCCGCGTGCGGTTACAGGATCACCAGTCGAATCGAAGACGCCGATGTAATCGTTGTAAACACATGCTCGTTCATCGCACCTGCGCTTGAAGAAGCTGATAGGAATATACGAGATGCTGCGAAATACAAAGAACACGGCAAATGCAGATTCCTTATCGTCTCAGGCTGCCTTCCGCAGTATCTGAAGGAAAAAGCGCTGAGTGAGTACCCTTTCGTGGACGCGTTTATGACACCTGATGATGTAATGAGCCTTGCGGGAGTGATACGATCGCTCGAAAGTCAAGATCATCATAGATCCGATGATCTGAAGAGCCTTCTTCTGCCGACATTTCTATATAGCGGCAAGGAGCCGCGCATTCTGAGCACACCACCTGGGATGGCTTACGTGAAAATCGCCGAAGGATGCAGTCATCGGTGCAGCTTCTGCATCATTCCGCAGCTGCGGGGCCGTTATCGCAGCCGAAGCGTTGAGAGCATAGCAATCGAAATCGAATCTCTGGTAGAGAAGGATATAAAGGAAATTGTCCTGATAAGCCAGGATTCAACGCAATTTGGCAGGGATCGAAAGGATGCAGGAGAAAACCTGAGATCGCTTTACGAGCGCTTAATTACGATTCCGGGCGATTTCTGGATAAGAACTATGTATCTTTACCCAAACAGAGTTGTTGAATCTGTTCTTGACATCATAAAAAGCCATTCCGATCGCATCCTTCCGTATTTCGATATACCAATTCAGCATATAAGCAGCGACTTGCTCGGCTCCATGGGACGAATCGGGGATCAACATGCTATAATTAGGTGTCTTGAGCAAATTCGTCGGGATGTTCCCGGCGCTGTGATACGTACTAGCCTGATTGTCGGGTTTCCGGGTGAAACCGAGGAGCAATTTGAAGAGCTTCTTGCGTTCATCAGTCAGGGATTGATTGACCGTTTGGGCGTGTTCACGTTTTCCAATCATCCTGGCATACCCGTCTATCAGGAATTTGAACTGATTTCTGAAATGGAGAAGTCCGTACGCCGCGATTTGTTGATGAAGGAGCAGGCGAAGATCGCGCAAGTTAGAAGCAATGACCTGGTCGGACTTGAGACCAGGATACTCATTCAGGATCGAAAAAGGATTGATGGACGAAGTTATGCTTACACGGGTCGAAGCTATCGAGATGCCAATGAGATCGATGGCGTTGTGCTTATTCGATCGAAGAAGCGAAGGCCTACGGGAGAATTCGCAAACGCACGAATAACAAAGGCTCATACATACGATCTGGAGGCGTCTTTCCTTCATTAAAGGCTTCTTTGTGGTGTGCGGCACCTCCATTCAAGCGGAGGTTGCAGCGTGGATCTGCACTATCTTGCAGGAGAGGTGCTGGATAAGCTTTCCAAGTCCGGCCGTACACTATCAACGGCGGAGTCCTGTACAGGCGGGCTCGTCGCGTGTGAGTTAACAAACCACCCCGGCGCGAGTCAGGTATTTTTAGGCGGATTCATCACTTATTCAAACGAGCTTAAGACTGAACTCCTGAATGTGGATGACGCGCTTTTGCGCGAGTTCGGCGCGGTTGATGAGCGCGTTGCTGTCGAGATGGCGGAAGGCGCCTGCAAGGCAACCGGATCGGACTATGCTATAAGCACAACCGGCATCGCTGGTCCTTCCGGCGGAACGCCTGAGAAACCAATCGGTCTCGTATATATTGGAGTGGCAGGTCCAAGCGGTTCATTTTCGAAAAAACTCGAACTGAGCGGGGATCGTATGACAATCAGGTCGGCATCATCTGAGGCTCTTTTCAAGCTTCTCCTGAGCCGTATTTGATATTTCATCTTTTTTTCATAAGGAGTGGAGATGGCTACGAATTCAAACAAGGACAAGGCGCTTGAAGCAGCGAAAATGCAGATCGAGCGTCAGTTTGGCAAGGGGTCGATTATGAAGCTTGGGGATAAACCTATGGTCAGAACGGCGGTGATTTCAACTGGCAGTCTTGCTCTTGATATTGCGCTAGGTACTGGCGGGCTGCCCTGCGGACGAATCGTCGAGATCTACGGCCCTGAGGCCAGCGGAAAGACAACTCTTGGTCTTCACGTAGTTGCCGAGGCACAACAGAAGGGCGGGCGCGCGGCGATAATTGACACCGAGCATGCGATCGACCCCGAATACGCGTCGAATCTCGGTGTGGACATTGACGAGCTTCTGATTTCCCAGCCGGATACGGGCGAACAGGCTCTCGAAATATGCGAGATGCTCATTAGGAGCGGCGCAATTGACGTGATCGTAATTGACAGTGTGGCGGCGCTTGTACCCAAGGCCGAACTTGACGGTGAGATGGGTGATTCCCACATGGGTCTTCAGGCGCGCCTAATGAGTCAGGCCCTTCGAAAGCTCGCAGGCATAGTCCATAAATCCAACACGATACTGATTTTCATCAATCAGATCAGAGAGAAAATCGGCATTGTATTTGGCAATCCTGAAACAACAACGGGCGGGCGCGCACTCAAATTCTATTCGTCGGTTCGAATTGAAGTGAGAAGGTCGGACAGCGTTAAGGTCGGGGCGGATATGATCGGCAACATCGTTACTGCAAAGGTCGTGAAGAACAAGGTTGCGCCGCCTTTCAAGAAGGTTCAGTTCGACATTATCTTCGGAAAAGGCATCTCGAAAACAGGTGACCTTCTCGATCTTGCAGTCAACATGGGAATCGTTTCGAAGAGTGGTTCCTGGTATAACTACGGTGACGTGAAGCTTGGGCAGGGCAGGGAGAATGCCAAATCAGTGTTGGGCGATGATCCCAAGATGTTTGGAGAAATCAAGTCCAAGATAATCGACAAGTCAGGTATCGAGTTTGTTTCCGGGAAAGCGACTCAGGAAGTGGAAGCGTAATTTCGAATTTAACCGTTTCGGCAATGGTCGACGGAGGATAAAGCAGGTGATTAGGAATGTCTGTTGCAGTTGTTTGGATATTGGCCGCTGTGGGGCTCGTTATCGGATCCGTAGTAGGCCACCTTGTGATTTGGCCGGCTTTATCGAGGAGCCGGGCGCAAAAGCTCCTCGAAGATACCGGGCAAAAGGCGGAATTAGAACGTGAAAGAGCAAAGGCCGATGCAAAGAAAGCTTTAGCCGATGCAAAGGAGGACGCCCAGAAAATTATCCAGGATGCTCTACGTGAAGCGAAGCATCGCGAACGTGAGATCAAGAACAAGGAAAAGGCTTTCTATCGCCAGGAAGAGCGGCTTCAAAAGAACCAGGACAGGCTCGAACGTAAACACAGCCAGGTGGACAAGGTGATCGAGAATGCCGAAGAGCGTGAGCGAATGGCAATAGAAAGACTGGCTGAAGTCGATGCAACTCTCGAAAGAACCGCGAATATGACGACGGACGAGGCGCGCAAGGTTGTACTAGAAAAAGCTCGCGAGGAATCGGAGCACGAGATAGCCCGACTGGTTCGCGAGATCGAGGACGAAGCTCGTCAGGCTGCAATGAGTAAAGCGCGTCATATTCTCGTTGAAGCGATGCAGCGAACGACCGTGGATCACTACAGCGAAGCGATTATTTCAACGGTCGAGCTCAAGAACGACGACATGAAAGGGCGGATAATCGGTAGAGAAGGCAGAAACATCCGAGCAATCGAGGCTGCAACCGGTGTCGATGTAATAATCGACGATACACCGGGCATCGTCGTGCTTTCGTGTTTTGATCCGATTCGCAGGGAGATTGCGCGGCGCTCGCTCGAAATGCTCATTGCTGACGGGCGCATCCACCCGGCGAAGGTCGAGGAAATCGTCGAGAAGGTGACGCAGGAAATGGATGAGATCATCTGGGAAGCCGGACAGGAAGCCTGCTTCCAGACAGGGATAAGCGGACTTAATCCAGAGCTCGTCAAACTTCTCGGCAAGCTGCGCTTTCGAACGAGCTACGGGCAGAATGTGCTCAAGCACTCAATAGAAGTTGCGCACCTTGCAGGGATTATTGCTGCCGAGCTTGGAATCAGGTTGAAGAACGCCAAGCGCGGTGGTCTTCTTCATGATATTGGCAAGGCGATAGTTGCAGAGGTAGAAGGCAGTCATCCCGAGGTAGGAATGGAGATCGCTCGCAAATTCGGGGAGAACTCGGTCGTATGTAATGTCATCGGGGCTCATCACGGCGATATCGAGCAGACGCTTGAGGCTGCAATTGTCCAGGTTGCTGACGCATTAAGCGCAAGCAGGCCTGGAGCTCGCGGAGAAGCGCTTCAGAGCTATGTCCAGCGCCTCACCAAACTTGAGGGAGTTGCATCCAAATTTGCCGGTGTTCAAAAGGTCTATGCGATTCAGGCAGGTAGAGAACTTCGAGTGCTTGTCAAACCCGAAGTTGTTGATGACGTGCTTTCCTGGGATCTCTGCCGCAAGATAGCGCATCAGATCGAAAAGGAGCTTGAATACCCCGGAATGATCAAGGTTACTCTGATCCGTGAGGTCAGAGAAGTGGAGTACGCGAAGTAGAGGGTTTGAGATGAGTGGTCATAACAAGTGGAGCAGCATCAAGCATCGCAAAGGTGCGCAGGATGCAAAGCGTGGGAAGCTGTTTTCAAAGCTGATTAGGGAGATCGTTGTTGCTGTGCGCGAAGGCGGAATCGATGAGAGTTCAAACTCAACTCTTCGCGGGCTACTTGAGAAAGCCCGCGATATCAATATGCCGAAAGAAACTGTCGAACGCGCGATTGTACGAGGAAGCGGCGAGTTGGGCGGAGAAGCATTTGAGAGGATTGTTTTTGAAGGCTACGGACCCGGCGGCGTTGCGGTCTTGGTAGAAACGCTTACCGATAATCGCAAAAGGACAGTTTCCGATGTTCGCTATTCATTCAGCAAGTGCGGTGGAAACCTGGGCGAGAGCGGGTGTGTCGCATGGATGTTCGAAAGAAAGGGCAGGCTGGAAGTGCCTTGTGAAGGAATGGACGAGGATACGATGATGGAGCACGTCATCGAATCCCAGGCGGAGGATCTTTCAAGCGAGGACGGCTTTTATGTCGTAACCTGCTCAATAGAGGATTTCACTTCAGTCAGAGATTACTTCAAGGCGAAGGGTTTGAATCCGGAGAATGCAGACATCGTGCTTGTGCCCAAAAGCACCGTGAACATTCCAGACGAGAAAACTGCAGGACAGGTTTTTAGGCTGATAGATATGCTCGATGATCTCGATGACGTACAGAAGGTAAGCGCCAACTTCGAGATGGCGGATGAGCTAATGCAAAGGATGGCGGGATAGTGCGCGTATTGGGAGTTGATCCCGGCTATCATCGGATAGGTCTTGCAATAGTGGAGTGTGCAGGCAATCGTGTTGCGCTTATTCGCAGCAGGCTTGTTGAAACAAGCAGAGAAGAGGACTTTCACCTGCGACTGCACGATCTTTTTGCTTCGGTTCAAGAAGCAATTTTGGAGTATAATCCTGATGCACTGGCGGTTGAGGAGCTTTTTTTTGCCAAGAACGTAAAAACCGCAATCGGAGTCGCGCACGCGCGCGGGGTGATCCTCCTTGCTGCAGCCCAGGCGGGGCTTCCTCTTTTCGAATATAAGCCGTCCGTCGTCAAGCTTGCAATTACTTCGAACGGTAATGCGGATAAGGCACAGATCGAGTTTATGGTAGAGCGTCTTCTCGGCATTGATCTGAAGGGCAGAAAGGACGACGAGATAGATGCGATAGCTGTTGCGCTCTGTCATTCCTTCAAACACGGAGGCAAGAAAGGATGATTGCTTTCCTGGACGGCAAAATCGTTAGGATGAATCCTTCGGGCGTTCTGGAGCTTGCAGTGGGCTCTGTCGGTTTTGAGATTCAGACTCCGGCTTCTTACGAAAGTGCGTGGAGTCCGGGGGATGAGGTGCATATTTTCACGCATCTCGTTCTTTCCAACGAAAAACCTACACTCTATGGCTTCGCGACTTCTGGGGAGCGGGACCTTTTCAGACTTCTACTTACAGCGACACAGGTAGGGCCAAGAATGGGCATAAGCCTGCTCGAACTAGGCGCGTTGACGATCGCGCGCGCGATCGCTTCGGGCGATTCCCGCACTCTTTCGGCAGCTCCAGGTATCGGTGCGAAGAAGTCCGAGCGAATAATCCTTGAACTAAGGGACAAGGTTGGCGAGCTTTCGCTTTATTCAACAAGTGCGGAATTGAAGGATGCCGGTAGTGTACTCGTCATGGACGCATCTCAAGAAGCGGTCGAAGCGCTTGTGCAACTTGGTTTCACACACCAGTCAGCTTTGAAAGCAGTAGCTTCTGCTTGCGAAGATAGCGATGAGAACATTGATACAGCAGGTCTTATCAAACTTGCTTTGCGATTCGTCCGCGGCGCGTAGGAGAACCTTTTTCCCCGGACGAACTCAGCCAGTTTGTCGAATGCTGATTTGCCATTTAACATCGCTTGAATTCAACGGTGCTTCTTTCATGTTATAATTTTACGATTTTCCAGGCACTTTAGTGATGGGTACAATAATCAAAACAAGGGTGATTCTGTCTGACAGCCGTACCGTTCTTCACGGAAAGGCACTAAGATTCGCGGACGGCGTTATCGACCGAATTGCGCCGTTTGATACACTCATCCGCCGATATGCGGGGGATAAAGTCTTTGAATTCGAAAACGCTGCTCTGCTTCCCGGCTTTACAAATGCCCACTGCCACCTTGAACTTAACTGGTGCAAGGGAAAAATTAAATACAACGGCAGTTTCATAGACTGGCTTCAGGCAATAAGGGATATCAAGTTCGGCTCAGATCCTCCTGAACCCGACCCCTTTCCATCGATCGAGGCGATGCTGAAAACCGGCACTACTACAGTCATAGACCACTATTCGATGCCGATGCCGATTGCGGCGATTCGAGCAACCGGAATTAGGTATTTTCCACTTAGGGAAATGTTTGAGTTCGATAATCACACGCCTAATGAAAAGGAAATAGCATTGCGCACTGCTTACAGTTTTGCGGTTCACTCGCCTTATACAACGTCCCGCGAAGTGGCTCTAACATGCAGGCAGCTTGCAGACCGATGGGGCCGACCGCTGAGCACTCACCTGTCCGAAATGCTGGATGAAATTGAGTTCATCAAGAAAAGCAATGAAAAGATCGAATGGCTGCTCAAGAAAGGCGATGCTTATAACGGCGGCTGGAAAGGGCAGGGAAAGACCCCTGTTGAATACTTCTTCCGAATGGGGCTTCTGAATTCGCGTACTTACGCAGTCCACCTGAATTATTGGGAAAAGAACGACATATTCTTCCTGGTTAAGAGTGGATTGACACCTGTGTTTTGCCCAAAAAGCCATCGCTACTTTGGTCATCCGCGCCACCCCATCGAAACGTACCAGCGCGCGGGCCTGAAGGTTGCACTTGGAACCGATTCACTGGCAAGTAACGATTCGCTGAATATGCTTGAAGAAGCTCGGCTCGTAATGAAATCATTTCCCGACATGCCGCTTGCACGCCTGTTCGATTGCCTTACGATAAACGGTCTTCGCCCGCTCAATCTTCACACGCGGCTTGGTACTTTGTCGGATGGGAAGGTAGCGGATCTTGCGGTCTGGCCGAATATCCAGGGCGATACCCCGGATGAGATTATCCACCAGGTCTTGAAAGGCGCAGACGAGACGCTGCTGACTGCTGTTAACGGCAAGACCGTACATTTAGTTGACGCGGTATAGCATTGAGCGGAGCGTGCCCGATGGTGAGCTAGCACTTTCTGAAGAGCGCATATAGCTTTCCGAGAATCTTCACGTTTCTATAATCCCGGTCCGGATACTTGGGATTCCAGCTGCGCAGCGTGGTTTTAGCCTTTTTGTGCAACACCTGCTTGAGCGTGGCTTCATCATCAAGAAGGCAGGCCGCGATCTCACCTGTTTCAACATTGCTCTGTTTTCTGATAATGACGGTGTCTCCTTCGAATATTCCCATGCCGGTCATCGAGTCGCCGCTCACGCGCAGTGCAAAGAAATCGTCCTTGTCGGGCAGATCACCCGGATAATCGAAAACGCCCTGAATGTTGCTGTCGGCGAAGATCGGCTGACCTGCCGCGATCGCGCCGAACAGCGGGACAACGCCACTCTGTCCGCGTGAAAGCTCCGCCTTGGCCCTCGGAGTAAGAAAAATTCCGCGGCTCACATGCTTGTTGCGCTCGATGTAGCCCTTACGTTCCAGTGCGAGAATATGATCGTAAGCGCCCTTGACGCTGCACTTGTACTGTGCCGCTATATCGCGGATCGTAGGCGGAAAGCCATTATCCCGTATGTAGTCGGCGACCATCTCAAGAATCAATCGCTGCTTTGCAGTTATTCCCTTGCTCATAACATACAATAGTATAGCATACAGATGTACTTTGTGCAAGCCTTTCGACGCGGTATAATCCCTTTGTGACGCGCTTCAGGAAATGGCCGCATTCGCTTCTGGCAAAGATGAGGAGCCTTCCAAGGACGCCTGGTGTCTATCAGATGAAGGACAAAGACGGGCGCATCCTTTACATCGGCAAGGCGATGTCCCTGCGCGATCGCGTCTCAAGCTATTTTAACCGCTCGCCGAAACATGGAGAGAACATCGAGTTCATGCTCTCGAAGCTCGAAGATTTCGACGTGCTTCTGACAGGTACCGAAAGCGAGGCGTTTGTGCTCGAAGCGAGCCTTGTCAAGCAGTTCAAGCCGCCGTACAACATACTTCTCAAGGATGACAAGAGCTATCCATATATCAAGATTACGATGGCCGAGGCTTACCCGCGCTTGTTTGTCACGCGGAAGATCACCGAGGACGGCAGCCGGTATTTCGGCCCGTATACGAGCGTATCTTCCATGCGTCGCGCCCTGAGGTTCATCGCCAATCTTTTCAATCTTCGAACCTGCTCGCTCGATCTTGACGGAGAAAAGTTCATAGATAAGCCTTGTCTCGATTACCATCTTAAGCTGTGTAGCGGCCCCTGCGCAGATCTGATCAGTAGAGATGAATACGCTGAGCTCGCTCGCCAGGCAATCGATTTTTTTTCGGGAAGGGAAGAGGATGTTGTAAGACAGCTTGAAACACGGATGTACGAGTCCAGCAACAGTCAAAGGTACGAATCTGCGGCGCGCCTTCGGGATGTGCTTTTCGCCGTGAAAAAGACGCAGGATCGCCAAGTGCTGTGGGGTGAGACAGGCGACTTCTTCGATGCAATCGGCTATGCCTTCAGCGAAAATCACGCAACGGTTCTCGTTGTTCCTGTTCGGGCGGGACGGATGCTCGGTGAAACCGAATACAACCTGGAAAACGAGCTTGGCGAGGAGCCCGCCGAAATTCTCGACAGCTTCATTCAGCAGTATTATGCAAATTCCCAGCATATCCAGCCCATAATCCTTCTGCCTGAGGAAATTCCGTCGGCTGAATTTGCCGCAAAATGGCTTTCTGACCTCTATGGCAGGAAAGTTCGTATCCATGTCCCGAAGCGCGGCCGCAAGTCCAAGCTGGTTCAGATGGCGATGGCAAACGCTCGGGAGCGTCTGCGCACACGGCTTCTCGGTATGGAAGACGAATTCGTGCTGTCGCCGGGCATACTTCGAATTCAGGATATTTTTGGGCTCGACTTCATTCCAAGGCGTATTGAAGGGTTCGATATAAGCCACCTGCGCGGACGCGAAACCGTAGGCAGCATGGTTGTGTTTACCGACGGTAAGCCGGATAAACAGGCATATCGCAGTTTTACGGTCAAGATAAAGGCTCGCGGTGATGACCTTGCAGCACTTAAGGAAGTGCTTCGCAGACGCCTTCTGCGGTTTCTATCCGATGATAAATGGTATTTCCCCGATTCGCTTCTGCTCATCGACGGCGGGCGAACGCAGCTCGATGCGGTTCTTCACGTTATCCGCAGCTTGAAGCTTGAGTTTCCCGCCGGGCTTCGCCACGACGGTTCAATCGAAAATGCAGAAGACCACAACGGCTCGGAAGACGGCGATGAATATGACACCGACAGTTCAAAAGCGAAAATGCTTGCTTCGGAGGAAAAGAACATCGAGGATCATCCGTTCGATCGAATTGCCGTTGCAGCGCTTGCGAAGCGCGAGGAAACCTTGTTCCATTACGACCGGTACGGCAACCTGCTCGAACACAGGCTTGAGCCGGGCGATCCGGGGCTTATGCTTTTAGTCAAAGTGCGGGACGAATCGCACAGGCGCGCGCAACGTCATCATCACGCGCGTCGTGAAAAATCGTCGAAGGCGACATCGCTCGAAAGAATACCAGGTCTCGGTGAGAAGCGCATCCATATGCTTCTGTCGAAATACAAGAGCCTCAAGCGCATAAGGGAAGCCGATCTGGAGGAACTGGCAGCACTACCGGGGATGAACGAGGCTGTTGCGGTTACGCTGAAGAAACACCTTGTAGAGAAAGAAGGAGCGCTGGCGCGTGAATGGCGGCTGAAGGATGAAGTGAAGGAACTTC
Source organism: bacterium (assembly GCA_021158185.1). GTDB lineage: Bacteria > 4484-113 > 4484-113 > JAGGVC01 > JAGGVC01 > JAGGVC01. The sequence goes on from JAGGVC010000104.1 coordinate 56,419, forward strand.
GCAGGAAACCGCGGCTCGTTAAGCAGATTGCTGAATCCGACGTAGGGAAAGATAACGACGCAGGAAGCGATATAGAATCCTAAAGCCAAATCGCCCATGTTTCGTGCTAATGCATTATTTGCAGGAAAAACGATTGATGTACAATTAGACTCCCTTCTCAAACTGGATGTGCAGATTCTCTACGCTGTGCCGTTGATATAATGACGCTATGCATGAAATTCCTGAATCAGTTGTTAAGTACATAGAAGAGCTTCACGATTTGCTCAATAGCTACGCGCGCGCGTATTATGTTTTGGACGCGCCGCTCGTATCCGACGAGGAGTACGATGCGCTGCTGAGGGAGCTTGTCCAAATCGAAGAGCTTTATCCCGAACTCGTCACACCCGATTCTCCGACGCAAAAAATAGGTGGAGAAATTAGAAAGGAATTCCCGTCTGTGGTTCACAGCGCGCCGATGCTGTCATTGAATAACGCCTATTCTGAGGGTGAGCTTCGGGATTTTGAGGAACGCGTATCGCGCATCCTCGCCGAATCATCCCCTGGGCTTTCCAAACCGCAATTCGATTATCACGTCGAAGCCAAGGTGGATGGCCTTGCAGTCAGTGTTACTTACGAGCGCGGAGTATTTGCGCGCGGCGTAACGCGGGGCGATGGCACGACCGGCGAGGATGTGAGCCACAATATCCGCACGATCCGCTCGCTTCCGCTGAAGCTTGCAGAGCCGGTGGACATCGAAGTGCGCGGAGAAATATTCTTCCCAATAAGCGATTTTGAACGATTTAACCGTTCTCTTGAGGATGCAGGGGAAAAGCCTTTTGCAAACCCGCGCAACGCGGCTGCAGGCACAATTCGCCAGCAGGACAGCACAATCGCAGCTGCACGCCCTCTCGATATGTTTCTTTATCAGGTTGTCGAACCCGCCGCCCACGGCCTTGATACCCAGACCGGATGTTTCGAATTCCTGAAAAGGCTCGGCCTTCGAACGAATCCGAAGGTTGCGCAATGTGGAAGCATTAGTTCGGTGATTGAACTTCTTGCATCGTGGGCGGATAAGCGGACGACGCTCGATTTTCCTGTGGACGGCGCAGTAATAAAGGTAAACCAGCTTTCGCTCTGGGAAACACTCGGCAGTACGGCCAAGGCGCCGCGTGCGATGATCGCGTACAAATGGGCTGCCGAGGCGATTACAACACAACTTCTAGACGTGGAATACGGCATTTCACGAAACGGCATTCTTACGCCCGTCGCAGTTCTCAAACCGGTAAGCCTTGCAGGAAGCACCGTGAAGAGGGCGACGCTGCATAACCTTGACGAGATCGAGCGGCTCGGCCTGATGATCAATGATACGGTCCGGCTTGAAAAAGGCGGCGATGTCATCCCCAAGGTCGTCGGAGTACTCTCGGATTTGAGGAAAGACGATGCATCTCCCGTTCCCGTCCCTGAACGATGTCCGCACTGTGGCTCGATGCTTGCCCGCGATGAGAACTCACACAATCTCCGATGTATCAACCAAAGTTGCAAGGGAATGCTCGCAGAGCAGATTGCATTCATGGCCGCAAGGGGCTGCCTTGATATCGAAGGACTGGGAGAAAAGATCAGCTGGAGACTTGTCGATGAAGGATTCGTCAAGAGCATTCCCGATCTTTTCAGGCTCGCGGATCGCAAGGATGAGCTCATCGAACTTGATGGCTTTGCCGAAGTAAGCGTCGAAAAACTACTTGCAAGAATCGAAGCCGTCAAGACATCTTCTTTCACGCGCTGGCTCGTTTCACTCGGAATTACAGGCATCGGCCAGAGCGCAGCAACCGAGCTTGCATCGCGATACCCGGGATTTGAAGATCTTTCGAGTGCAACACCTGAGGAGTTATCCGCAATTTACGGCTTCGGCGAAATAATGGCGCAGAGCATTGCGGATTGGTTTTCCGACGAAGCCAATCGCGGCCTGCTATATGAGCTAAAGACACTCGGTGTCAAACCAGAACCTTCGAAAACGCCAGGAAATGAAGGCGGGATTTTTGAGGGTAAATCATTTGTACTTACAGGAGCTTTTCCCGGACTGACTAGGGAGCAGCTAAAAGTGTTTCTCACTGCAAACGGCGGGAAGGTTACATCGTCCCTTTCCGGCAGCACGGATTACCTCATTGCGGGTGAGAGCGCCGGAAGCAAGCTCGTAAAGGCTGTTGGCCTTGGCGTAGAAGTGCTTTCTCCTGAAGCGCTTGTTGATATGATGCGCGATAATCTGGATCGAGTCGTAATACCGACTGTGCTTCTCGATAAGGCGTTCTTCACGAAGATTAAAGACCATGAATAATCTGGAATATGATGTTGCGATTGTCGGCGCAGGGCCTGCAGGGGCTGCGGCCGCGTTGTCGCTTCCATCTGAATTAAGAATCGCCCACATTGACAGTGGTTTTCCCAATCACGCAAAGCTCTGCGGAGGGCTTCTTACTGAGGAAGCAATGGCTTCAGTTCGCATAATAACAGGTGTCACGGAACTTCCCTCCGATGTTGCTTGTGAACCGAACTACAGTGTTCTCAGATCTGTCGATTTCGATAACCATGTCACAACGACGATGAATGTCGGGTATCTCAATATCTGCCGAAGCTCATTCGATCGCTGGCTTCTCAGTCTAGTATCAAGAGATGAATACAAAACACTTTGGGGCGTAAAAGCGCGTTCAATTAAGAAAAACGGACGGCATTTTGAAATCAACTGTCATCGGGAAGGCGAAAGATTTACCATCCTTACGCGCTTCATCATTGACTGCTCGGGCTGGGCTTCGTTATCGAGGAAATCACCATCATTGGGGTGCGCTCCGCGTCGATTTGCTCTGCAGATTGCACTTCCATATTCAAAAGAAACGGAGTATCAGGCTTTTTTCGGTAAGGAATATACGGATTGGTTCGGCTGGACAATTCCCAAGAACGATAAACTGCTGGTCGGCATCGGTTTCCGGCGCAATGATGAATTGACTTCTGTTGGCGGAAGCATAATGCCCAAAGAGGATCTGGCGATTAATGTTAATGAAGAAGCTAATGAAAACGATGGAAGTAGTTTCGGAACGAACGATAATCGTGAAACAGACCGTGATAATCCTTGGCTGCCTGGGGCGTTCATCGCCTTTCTGAGCAGGTTGAGAGAAGCAGGTTATGTCCCGCGCATCGATCTGCCTGATCCCCGCGATCGAATGGGTGTGAAAACATTTTTCGGGAGAAATTCACTGTATGGCTGCCCGATCACGGCATTGACAAGTATCAAACAGATAAACTTCGGGAGGGAAGGTTTGTTCCTTGCTGGAGAGGCTGCGGGACTTTGCAGTCCGTCCAGCGGTGACGGCATTAGCTTCGCTCTCGCGAGCGGCATCGCACTCGGACAGGTATTCAGACGAATGTTGATCAAGCACAGACTGAAGGACAGGGCACGCGCACGCGATTACAGACTATATAGGGATCTCTTGGCCTCTGAAATTAGAGAGCTCAGATTCAACATCCAAAAGGCGAAGATGCTCGCAAATCCAAAGCTCAGGAACGCGGCGTTCAAGTTTCTATCCTGGCATAACGGAAAACCAGTTGAAAGGCTGTGATATCGCTTTTTCGGAACTTACTCGAAAGCAGATTATTTGCGGTTGCCGTCGATTCTGCCGAGCATTCCGCACGCCGCGCCTATATCGCGCCCGCGCGGTTTTCTGAGTGTCACACGCGCGCCGCATCGTTTGATGATATTTAGAAAATCCAAAATTCTATCATCTGAGGGTGACTTGAACGCACTGGCAGCACGTCCGCCAATGTCGTCATAATCGGTGTTGATCGGGTTATACGGAATCAGGTTGATCTTGAACGATTCGCGAGTAAATAGCTGCTGCATGTGCTTCCCTGATGAAAAGAAATCAACGAGGTAGTCCGGATCATTGATTTTCCGTGAGAATCCCCAGCGCGCAAGATAGCTTAGAGCGCGTGCATCGTGATTTGAGCAGTTGATACCTTCAAAAAGTACATACTCAAGCGTAACATCCGCGGATGTTATGGAATAGTAGTCTTCGAGCGCATCGAATATTGCTTGAAGCGGCTGCTTTCGCGCAACGGGGATGTACTTTTTGCGCGTTTCATCAGACGTGAATTGCAGTGAGAAGGCAATATTATATCTGTGTTTCCGGGTTGCAAGATTCCGAATTTCCCGTGGAAATCCTACGGTACTCACCGTTATTCTTCTGGAAGATAACTGCCTGCCATTCGTATGCGTAAGAATTTCGAGTGCTTTCGTCACATTTTCGAAGTTCAGCATAGGCTCGCCCATCCCCATCAGGATCACGCTCTCGATAGGCTTTTTGAGATAACGTTCTGCAAGGATGAACTGTAAAACGATTTCCCCCGCTGAAAGATTCCCTGAAAATCCCATCTGGCCGGTTTTACAAAAGCTGCATCCGACGGGACATCCAATCTGGGTTGACATACAAAGCGCGGGGCCGTATTTGGCAGGGATAATTACACCTTCGACAAGGTCTTTCGTCTTAGTCTCGAAGATAAGCTTGATTGTGCCGTCCGAGCCCTTCAGGCTACCTTTTAGCTTGAAGCTATCGAGCGGGTATTCTTCGGTAAGGCTGTCTCTTAACGATTTTGAAATTGAAGTTGCTTCCTGCCAGGAAGAGACTGCCTGTTTATGCAGAGCCTCGAACACCTGCAGTCCGCGGTAGGCCGGTTCGCCGGCTTCAGCAAAGATCCGCTTCAATTCTTCCGGCAGGTAGTCGTAAGTATTGCCAATATGGGCACTTCCATTTCCGCGGGCAAGAGCTGGTGCTTTTTTCTCGTTCAAACGCTTATCCATTCGGGTCTTGAGAAGCTTCTTTACCGTCGTCTCCAGACATTCTGCGCTTGTATTCTGCAAGGGCCTCCTCGATCAGACTGTCGGGCTTCCAATATTTGCCGACTGCCGTTGGATCGGGTTCAACGGGATACTCATCTACAATTTCCCCGCATTCCCTTACAAGTCTCGGTCCGAATTTCTCTACCATTCTTCGGAGTGTTGGATTATTTCTGCGCAGCAACATCTCAAGTTCCTGCAACGGCAGCACTTTTTCATCCCAAGGATCAACACCTTCTGGGAGCCGTGTCTGCCAGTCTTTGCTTGTCGTAGCAGTGTCACGAATCCTGCGCTCAATAGCCCGAGATGAGCTGTATAGTGTTTCCAACGCTAGAACGGCGTCATCGTTTTCGTGCAATGTATAGTATTTTTTCATAACATCCGTAATCAGCGGTGCAAGGTAGAAGAAGCTTCTGTCAAATGGGTCGGTTGCGCCCATCCTGAAAATCACTTTGAACATCACGGGAAAAACGTCCGGCCCTTCTCGCTCTGCAGCTTCGAGCAGCCCTCCTCTCGAAATGTATCTTTCGATTACGCCGTTCATGTAAAAGCCGTAATTACTTTCGATGTCGTAATGCAGATTCAGTGACTTGGTTACTATGTTTGCGGCATTGAGCCAGTTCAGTGTTTTTGCAGGCCGCGGAGGCGGCTGAACGAACTCCGGATACGTTCCAAGTTTTGAAGCTGCTTTGAATTCTCTGAAGATATCTACCGCGTCTTCACCCAGCGATATCATGATCTGGGCTCTGTAGATTCGCTCGAAGGAATTGTCAGGGTCATATTTCTGTGCCTGATCGAGCAGTTCAAACATTTCATCGCTGAATTCTCTCAGCCGTTCCTGCGGATGGACAACGTTAAATACTGTGAACCCGTGGCTTGAAGGTGTACGATAGAGGAAATCTGCGAGAAGCCAGTAGAAACCGTAATTGCTCGGCCAAAGCTCTATTCCTTTCTTAAAATTCCTGTAAGCGAGAGCTTCGTTCCTGGACTTCAGAAACACGGCATAACTTACATAGTTGCAGGGATTATCTGGATTCTGCTCGATTGCTTTCTCGAATTTGTATCCAACACGCCAGATTCCCTTGCGCGCCCTTTCGGCTAGTGTGTCATCGTCTTCATTGCCCGGAGGCTTGATTCCTTCTCCAAGCGGTTTATACTCGGAGAAAAGAGCGCGGAGTTCATCCTGCATTTTCAGCTGTTCGTCCCTGTCGGCTGTGTTGTACTTATCGAAGAACTGTGAATGCAAACCGTCGAGCTGTCGCCAGGCATCTATGACAAGCGGGTCACAACGCTGCAAAAAGTCTTTCTTGGGAGGCGCGGTGTAATCATCCGTACCTGCAGGACTACTCTCGATGGTAGGTTTGTAACCGTTTTTGTGAGTTGCATCTCTATCGGGATTGAGTTGCAAAACGAGAAAGACTGCCAACACTACAGCAACAACAAACAAGACTATGGGAACAAACTTGCCAAACTGCATAACCAACATACCCCAGTATAAAATCAGTGATAATCGATGGATTCATCCACTTCGATGCACATCGGCGCTCAGATACTACCAGAATTGAATCTCCGGTGCACGTTTTGAATAGGACAACAGGATGATATAATCCCCTCGTGTTGAGACGAAGTATTTCCTACATTGTTCGTATTACTCACGTTCGCGTGATTATCTTGAGCGCTTTATTCCTGGGGATATATACAACCATCTGCACTGCGCCCTTGTCCGCTGTTCCTGATATCGTCCAAAAGAACTGGTATGTTCTGCCTGGAAACACATCCCACATCCTTCCGGAATCTGTATCGGACGGCGATTTCAAATTCGTTTGCATTACCATTGACGATGTTCCCGACGCTGTGTACACAAAGCAGATTCTTGAAATACTATCCGAACATCGCGCGCGCGCGACTTTTTTTGTTAACGGCGCGCGCGTCAAAGCTTTTCCTCAAACCGCGCGCATGATGGCCGCGCGCGGTCACGAGATCGGCAACCATACGTGGAGCCATCCCGATATGACAAAGCTGTCTGCGAGCAAGATGAAATCCGAATTGAGCACGACGCAGGACATCGTGAAAAAAACGTGCGGTGTAACTCCTCGCTTCTATCGGCCTCCCTACGGGCGTTACAACGCGCAGACGAACGCAGTCGCGAGCAATCTGGGTTTGATTACGCTTCTATGGAGCATAGACACGCTCGATTGGCAGAAACCGGGTGTGGAAACCATCCGCAGACGCGTCATGCATAATTTGCACAATGGCGCCGTTGTCCTTCTGCACGGCACAAACAACCAGACCCCTCAGGCGCTCGAACTAATCCTCTCAGAGCTGTCAAAGAATGGATACATCCCCGTTACAGCGAGCGAATGGTTCCAACTTACAGGCGGAAAGGCTGCGTTCGATTTCGATTCCGAGAATCTGCCCGATTCGATCATCGATTATTACTTCGATCGGCAGACAATCATCGGGCCTAAAGGCCAGGCTGTTGAAATACTGATTCCAAGACCAAGCACGGACGGAATAAAGCTGTCAACACTGAAGACATCAGCGGATCGCGATATGCTCAGCATCTATTCAAACCTGGATAAAGTGGAAACGGATGATGTTCCGTTCGGCCTGCGCGATAGACGCGGTAACCCGCCGAACCTTCTAAGGGTGCCGCACAACTGCGTAGAACTGCGGCTTGACGGCAACGATTACGGTTTCGAGCTTACGGATAAGCAGGGACCTGAATTCGACCGCCACTACTACCCGCGTCCGAAGCTTGTTATGTTTGCCGATGTTGCAATGATTCACTCTATCGATATGGAGCGCCTGGAGCTTCTGTACGAGTCTGCAGGTTTCGACAGGCTGATTATCCTGGTTAGCGGGGCAGGCGTGCCCGAGCCGGATTTATCGCTTATTACAGACGGCATCGAGTGCCAGGTTATTACGAACAATTCGGGGTTTCCCCCGTTTTTCCTCATACCCGGTCAAGGGCTGATGAAAGATTACATAGATGTGCTGCGTGAAAAACGCGATACTATTTCAGTCTATATCGATAGTAACACGTTTAGCGAAACTGCTGGAGTGCAGAATGAATTGCGTAATCTCATTGAATTCCGCCGTTTCACCGGTTCATTTACATACGATCCCGCCGATGATCTGCGTGAACGCTGGAATTTCCCCGCGGATGTCGAAATATGCCGTTTTACGGGATACGAACGGATTGTAGTTATGCTTTTTTCTCGCACGAGCGAAACCTTCGAATTGCAGATTACTGAAGACGATGATCATTTCGAGCTTCTTTCAGGCATCGATCCTTTTAATCCGTCCTACGAAAATCTTGCTCCCGAAACTACAATTCCGATTGGCACACGGCCTGTATATCTCGTCTACAGATGGGGCGCAAGCGTGGCACAAGGACCCGAGGGGCCAGGCTAATGGTTGCACCCATATACAGAATTGGTAGACGCAAGGCATCACGCCGCATTTCAGCAGTAATCGACAGGCTCAATACCTCGTATAAAAGGCACGAGCTTGCCGAAATTTCCGGCTCTGATCCGTTTCGTGTTCTCATCTGCGGTATCCTGAGTGCGCGCGCCAAGGATACGCAGACCGCCCCCGTTTGCAGGAAACTCTTTGAACTCGCGGACAATCCAGCCTCTCTCCTGGTAATTCCTAAAGCGAAGTTGAAATCCATCATAAGGCCGATTGGCTTCTACAACCAGAAAACCGATGCACTTCGTAAAACCTGTCGAATCCTTGTCGAGAATTACGAAGGCGATGTTCCTGAAACATTTGAGGAACTAGTGAAGCTAGCTGGTATAGGACGTAAGGTGGCAAATCTCGTTTTGTCCGTTGCTTTTGGAAAGGACGCGATCTGTGTTGATACCCACGTACACCGCATCACAAACAGACTCGGTTGGGTGGAGAGCAACGATGTTCTCGATACCGAAAAACAGCTAATGGCACTTGTCGCAAGGAGACGCTGGCGGACACTGAATTACGTTTTCGTTCGACACGGCCAGGAGTGCTGCCATCCATTAAGCCCCTGGTGCAGCAGATGCCCGATTGAGAAATGGTGCGCGAAGGTTGCGGTTACGAGATGCAGGTGAACAGCCAAGACTTCAACCCTATGCTCCATATATTGAAAAGATTATCGCATTTTCATTATAAAAAATCAAGTTGACCGTTCCTTAGCGCTTTGATAGACTCTTCTTTTTGTGTGTACTTTCAGGTGCGGCATAAGGGAATGATTCGAATGGGCGTAACAGTAATTGTTGGAGCACAGTGGGGCGACGAAGGCAAGGGTAAGATTACACACCTTCTTTCTCCGAAATTCGATGCAGTCGTAAGGTATCAGGGCGGCTCAAACGCAGGGCATACCGTCAAGACACGCGGCAGTACTTACAAGTTCCATCTTTTGCCGAGCGGGATTCTGCACGAAGGGAAGAAATGTATACTTGCGGCAGGTGTCGTCATCGATCCTACAACCCTTGCGAGAGAGATAACCGAGCTAACGGAATCGGGATATTTCAAGGGAGAACTTATCATTTCATCTGACGCGCACATCGTGGCACCGTATCACAAGCTTCTCGATGAAATGGAAGAAAAGCGTCTTGGCAAATCCGCAATCGGTACGACCGGCCATGGCATAGGCCCTGCATATTCCGACAAATATCTCCGCATTGGGATCAAGGCGGGCGATCTGCTCGATCATGATATTCTTCGTCGCAAGGTTGAATACGCAGTCGAGACGAAGAACTCGCTTCTGACAGCTTTGTACAGCCACGAACCTCTCGATGCAGGCGAGCAGTTTGAAATGATGGTTGAAAGCGGGAAACACATCGTTCCCTTCATCAAGAATACAATACCCATCATCCGTGATCTTCTCGCGAACGGAAGCGAGCTTCTTCTCGAAGGTGCGCAAGGCACTCTTCTCGACATAGATTACGGAACTTATCCATTCGTAACATCCAGCCATCCGGTGACTGCGGGAGCATGCCTCGGCACCGGCATATCTCCCTTGAAGCTGAACCGCGTCATTGCAGTATCGAAGGCATACGCAACCAGGGTGGGAAACGGCAGTTTCCCGACCGAACAGCGAAACGATCTAGGTGACAGGATGCGGGAGGCTGGACGGGAGTATGGCACTACGACCGGTCGCAAGCGCCGCTGTGGCTGGCTAGATCTCGTCCTTCTCAAGTATGCGATCCTGATAAACGGTGCAACCGATATCGCACTGACCAAGATCGACGTCCTCAACGAATTCGATTCGATCAATGTTTGTGTTGGTTATATGTACAAGGGCGAACGAATCGACGAAGTCGATCTCGACGACAGCATCCTGTCCAAATGCAAGCCGATCTACGAGGAATTTCCGGGCTGGAAGGAGGAAATCGGCTATATGCGAAGTCCTGATGAACTTCCGGAAAAACTGATGAGCTTCATCGGCTTTGTCGAAGGAAAACTCGGCATACCCGCAAGCATTCTGAGCGTGGGCCCCGACCATGATCAGACCATCTTCAGAAACGGCATTTAGGCCTAGTCATTTGCGGCATATTATCCGCGGGTCAACCTATAATGCGTGCTGACTGGAGTTAACCTGATTTCAGAAATAGCCACAAAACGAGTATCAGAACAAGTACGGCGATAGAATTCACGATTATATAAACGAGGGGAATCGCCGGATTCGACGCTATCCTCCCCGTGCGCTTGAGTTCGTTGAAAAACTCGGAGCGTTTAAGGAGTTTTAGCCCGCAGCGTACGCAGTATTCATCCTTCTGGGAATTCTCCATTCCGCATTCTGTACAGTAAACCGGCTTGCCCAGGTCATACCCCGCAGCCGGTCTTCCTTCCGGCAAATCTGGAACAGCCCCGACTTCACCCTTGGCCTGCTGCCTTTTAATATAAAGAGGGATTCGCTCGCCGTCGCCGGCAGCATCTGCCGTTAACCCGCCAGTTCCCGCATCGGCTGATACTTGCCCACCCAGAGCACCGCCAATCGTTATGTTCTTGATGCGCTCTTCCTGCTCGATCCTTGCAAGCGCGGTCGAAAAATCAGTCGCGCGCTCGTATCTGTTTTCAGGTTTCTTTGATAGCGATCTAAAAAGAATCGGCTCTATCGCCCGCGGAAGTTCTGGATTGTATATCAGCGGGCTTGCCGGATGAACGTGCGTGATGTTGTACATCGTCTGCGCGATATCCTTGCCCTCAAACGGCTTCCTGCGCGTAAGAAGCTCGTATGTGACAACGCCCAGGCTGAAAATATCCGACTGCGAGCCGATTCTTGCCTTGTGGCTTCCCAAAATCTGCTCCGGCGACATGTAGTTGGGCGTCCCTACGATGCTTCCTTCCTGCGAAAGCGTTGCATCCTCGGATATTTTCACGATTCCGAAGTCGGTGATGAATATCCGCCCCTCAGCGGTTCGCACGATGTTCGCAGGCTTAATGTCCCTGTGCACGATACCGAGCGAATGTATCGCATCGAGCCCCTCCGCGACCTGGAGGACGATATCGGAAACATCCGCGAGCGTAAAATGCGTTCCGAGTTCGAGAAGCTCCTTCAGGTTCGTTCCCTCGATGAACTCCATCGCGATGAAATGACGCCCGGCGTCATCTCCCGCGTCGTATATGTCGATAACGTGGCGATTGTCGATGCGGGATGCAGCCTTTGCTTCGGTTTCAAACCTGAGAAGAAGCTCTTTTATCTGTCCATCTGCAAGGTCAGCCTCGGCTTCCGGTCGGAAAACTTTCACGGCAACACGCCGGTTATGTGCGGCATCCCAAGCGTCATAGACAACGGCCATTGCACCCCGGCCTACAATTCCCCTAACTTCGTAAGAGCCGATTCGCGAGGGCAAACTGTCCTTGCTGATACTCATCATGCCATTATATCGCTCTTAGGAATTGGCGCGTTGCTTTGGGTTAATAGATGTGCATCTGACTATTGAGAATTAAGCAGAATCGCGCGGAAAACACTGTGGCAAGTTAGAAGATAATACGCCGCACAGGAATCGAACCTGTAACCTACTGATTAAGAGTCAGTTGCTCTGCCAGTTGAGCTAGCGGCGCAGGCGGAACAATTATAACAGAATACAATTTTTGAAAAACCTAATCAAGCGCAAAGGCAAATTACTTTGCTCACAAGAAATGGAGATTTGCGAAATTACCGTTATGAGCATATACTCATAACGTGGCTCGGTGGATGCCACCATTGAATCAGCGTGTAAAAGTTGGTTTAACTTGACAGTAAGGAATCGGGCTATATTCAATCAGAAATGAGTTATAGCATCTGTAAATAGGGCACACGTATGGCGAGACCAAAACTGCCTAGAAGGATTTCTGGAAGCTTCGGATGTCGCAGATTCGCGATTCCGGGGCGCGCGGTCGGTGCAGTGCCGCGTGTCACGCTGACGCCAGGCGAGGTCGAGGCGATGCGACTTGCTGATGTTGAGGGCTTGTGTCACGAGAAGGCCGGGGCGTCAATGAGGGTAAGCAGGGCTACATTCGGAAGGATTCTATCCGTAGCCCGAAACAAGGTTGCGCTCGCGATAGTTGAGGGATTTGCAATCGAAATCTCCGATGTGCAAGTCAGAGAAAGGAACACTACGCCGTCAACGGGCGGTATCAGGAGGAAAAAAATGAGAAGAATTGCTGTTGCAACGAACGACGGGAAAACCGTGGCTTTTCATGTAGGCCGCGCCAAGATGTTCGCCATCTATACGGTGGATGAAGGAAAAGCTGTGAAGCTAGAGAATATTGCCAATACGTTCACGATGCACGGTCAAGGCGCAGGTGGACACGGACACGGCGGGGAACGCGCTGGTCAGGGACTCGGGCTTGGTGCTGGAAGAGGGCAAGGAGCAAGCGCAGGATCGTGGCGTGGCGCCGGGCGCGGCCAGACTTCTGAAGGCATCAAGGGAGTTGGGCAGGAAAGTCATACCGGAAGCCACGGCGGGCTTTTTGCGGTTCTCAAGGATCATGACTGCGAGGCGCTAATCACCCGCGGGCTGGGGCCGCGCATCGTGCAGAACCTTAACGCAGCAGGCATCACGCCAATAATCTGTGCCGAGGAGAGCATTGAAGACGCCGCAGACCATTATGCGCAGGGCACGCTTGAAGAGGGCGATCTTGAAGATGCCTACAAAGAGTATGGGGACGACGACGAATAAGCAGGAAACGCAGGCTGTCTGCCGGTTTGCAGATTTAGAGAATGGCGCTATGTCACTGCAGGAAGACCTTTAAAGGTTTGACGCGCCAAAGACCGGGGCGGTTCTGCCATTCGGAGGCAGTGCATTTTGCAACCAGTCGCCCGTTATCGAGAACAGCGAAAACGTCTTCAGGGGGCAACTGGTTATCTAGGATATTATCCGGCAAGCGGTGTGCAAGTACATTGACGTAATTCCCACTTGAGAGCGCTCTGGCTTCCTCCAGGTACACGTTAAGCCGCATCGCATCCGGGATTACAGTTGACATTGGCAAAAGATACTTATCGAGCGCGGCGGTTCGATCATTCTCCAGTGCGCAAGCAAGTTCATCCAGCGACACTGCGTCCGCGTATCCAAACGGCCCCACGCGCGTTCTCGTCAGGCTTGCGATAAGCCCGCCTGTTTCAACTATGTTTCCAATGTCGCGCGCGATCGCGCGCACGTACGTTCCGGTTTCGCAATCAAGATAAATCTCGGCGATGAGAACAGCATCGTTGGTTTCAATCGGCGTATCGAGCGAAAGCGCAGGAAGGCCAAAATCCTCTGAAGCGTTCACATTCGGTAGAGCGGGATCATCCAGCACTTCAAGGTCACCGTTGTGAATAAGCATAAACCGAGTGAATTCAAACCTGTGAACGAAGACCTTGCGCGGCTTAAGCTCCACTTTTTCCTGTTCGAGTTCATAGCGATAGAGTTCCTTGCCATCGATCTTGATATTCGAATACGCCGGTGGAATCTGTTCGATTTCACCTGTGAATTCAGAAGCGGATTCGAGAGCGCGGCGCGCGATGTCAAGAGATGTTTTCCTGTCGGTAGGCATGTTTACGATCTTAGTTTCACTGCCGAGATCGAGCGTGGGACTGGTTATTCCAAGCGCGATCCACGCGAAGTAGTCTTTCGAATAACTTGAAAGAACATCAAACAGTTTCGTTGCCTTTCCGATTCCGAGCGGCAGTACTCCTCGCGCGGGCTTGTCGATTACGCCCGCGTGTCCGATTCTCGTTTTTTTGCCGAGAAGCGGCCTGATCCGCCGAATCACGTCATAACTCGTGATATATGGCGGCTTGATTACGTTGAAAAAACCATCGCCCAGAATATTCATGGAAGCCGGATTATACAGCATTATATGCCAAGCGGTGATGTGTGTGAGCTTTATCGAAAAGGCATTCTGTTAGGCTTGAGCATTATCGGTCTGCAATCCCGTATCACCATTTCCCAAGCTTTGTTACAATCATTGCGTCAGCATAATCCATGTAAGGAGCGTTTGCCAATGACAGGATTCACTCCGCCCGGCGGAATGCCCGTTGATTTAAGAAGCGATACCGTAACCAAGCCCGTGCCCGCGATGTACGAGGCAATGATGAACGCGTCTATAGGCGATGATGTTCTTGGGGATGACCCGACCACAATCGAGCTTCAGGAACGCGTTTCAGCGCTTCTCGGCAAAGAAGCGGCGCTGTTTACGCCAAGCGGTACGATGGCAAACCAGATTGCGCTGAAGGTTCACACGAGACCCGGCGATGCCGTAATCTGCGAAGAAGGCTGCCATATCCTCAACTACGAAGGCGGGGCGCCTGCGGCCGTAAGCGGCGTTATCTTGCGAACCATTCCCGGCAATCACGGTATGATTACTGCAGAACAAGTCAGAGACAAAATGACGCCGCAAGACAGTCACTTTCCCCGCATCTCCCTCGTCGAAATCGAGAACACACACAACAGGGCAGGCGGGGCGATTTTTCCGCAGTCGGAGGTACTGGCCATCAGGGATTTGTGCAATGAACAGGGGATGATGCTTCATCTCGACGGCGCGCGCATATGGAACGCGCATATCGCAACCGGAATTCCGCTCGATGAACTTGCAGCGCCCGCGGATACGGTCATTGTCTGTCTTTCAAAGGGGCTTGGCTGTCCCGTCGGGTCGGTCCTGGCAGGCACGAAGGATCACATGAAGTACGCTCACCGAATCAGAAAATATCTTGGCGGCGGGATGCGGCAGGTCGGAATTCTCGCAGGAGCAGGGCTTTTTGCATTAGAAAACCACATCGAAAGGCTTGCGGAGGATCACGAACGTGCACGGTTACTATACAAGGCGTTTACAGAGTTTCCAGGCGTATTCCCTATCGAGCCGGATACCAGTATTCTCATAGTCGAGTTCGATAAATTGATGTACGATCCTGAACTCATTCGCCAGGCGCTCGAAAGACGCTCTGTGCGCTGCCTTGCGATAAGCCCGACTCGTATTCGCCTTGTAACACATCTCGATATAAGCTGGGAGCAGGCGGTGTATGCAGGCGATATGATCAGGGACGTTCTAGGCGGGATGAGCGAGACTGCATCCGATTAGCCTCGAATAATCGGCTGGTAATAATGATTCGATACCGGGTAAGCATTACAGGAATTGTACAGGGCGTGGGTTTTCGGCCACACGTTCACAAGCTCGCTGAGGAATTCGGCATTTTCGGCTGGGTGCTCAATAATTCGAGCGGTGTAACGATGGAGATCGAACCGCCGTCCGGTCAGGGCAGGGCGCATCTGGACAGGTTTCTTTCTGCTCTGGTTGATGATAAACCACCGCTTTCAAGGATTCTGACGCTCGAAATATCCGAGCTTCCGCCGGTCGGATTCACTGAATTCGGGATAAGGAAAAGTGAGCGAATTGCAGGGGAATTGACGCTTATTAGCCCCGATGTTGCTATCTGTGATGACTGCAAGCGCGAGCTGTTTGACGAGAGCGACCGACGTTACGAATATCCTTTCATAAACTGCACGAACTGCGGACCGAGATATACGATCATTAGGAACATTCCGTATGACCGAGCGATGACCACGATGGCGTCCTTCGAGATGTGCCCCGACTGTGAAAGGGAATATCGGGACGTGGAAGACAGGAGATACCACGCACAGCCGGATTGCTGTTGGGATTGCGGCCCGCACGTCGAATATTTGCGGGTTGAGAGCATGAATTGCGCTGACGAAAAAGACGCGATGACGCAAGCGTCATATGATTTGAGCCGCGGCCTGATCGTCGGAATCAAAGGGCTTGGCGGGTTTCATCTGGCCTGCGATGCAAAGAATGCAGATGCCATCGAGACGCTTCGTAAAAGGAAGCGGCGTGCATTCTCGAAGCCGTTTGCGATTATGGTAAGGGATATCAGTGCTGCAAAAGCGATCTGCGATGTGAACGATGCCGAGGCGAAGCTTCTCGAATCCGGCGCATCGCCGATTGTTCTGCTTCGGCGGAAAGCTCTCAACCCTCATCTTGTATGTTCGGAAGTTGCGCCTGGGCAGAACAGACTTGGCGTGATGCTTGCTTACACCCCGCTTCACCTCGTGCTTTTCAAGAAACTCGAAGAAATGAACAACAAAGATGCAGGCAACATGCCGGTGCTTGTTATGACGAGCGGGAATATCAGCGAAGAGCCGCTTGTTGCCAACAATGATGAAGCGATAGAGAAGTTGTCGGAGCTTGCTGACGGCTTTCTCGTTCACAACCGCGAGATTCATGCCAAGTGCGATGATTCGGTGGCGCGGGTTATCGGCGGACAGCCGCAGTTAATCAGGCACAGCCGGGGATACTCGCCGTTTCCGATAAGTTTCAGCACGGACGGACCGATGATCCTTGCAGTCGGTGCACAGAAGAAGAACACATTTACGCTGACGCGCGAGCGGTTCGGATTCCTTTCGCCGCATATGGGCGACATGGAGAATCTGGAAACGCTTGAGTTCTTCGAAAAGACGCTTGAGCATTACAGGAAACTGTTCACAATCGAGCCTGAGGCGGTCGTGTGCGATATGCATCCGCATTATCTGATAACAGGCTGGGCGAAGGAATACGCGGCTAAGGCGGGGCTGAAGCTCATCGAAGTGCAGCACCATCACGCCCATATGGCGGCGGTGCTAGCGGAGCATGGCGAATCGGGAACTGCGCTCGGTGTGAGCTTCGACGGGACGGGCTATGGAACAGACGGAACGCTTTGGGGCGGCGAGTTTCTCATAGGCGATATGCGCGGCTTCAGGCGGTACGGGCATTTCCATCCGGTTATGCTTGCGGGAGGGGAAAGCGCGATACGGGAGCCGTGGCGCGTTGCCGTTGCGATGGTTGAGGCAATCGATGATCGCGAGCTTGCGGAGCGGTTTATGGCGCAGTACGAACGGATGTTGGCAGCGAAAGGCGAATCAGGCGCGGGCGTAGAAGCGGCAAGACTTGCGGATGTCAGGCTGATGCTTGAGCGAAACTTGAACCGCGTGCCTACTTCAAGCTGCGGTAGGCTTTTCGACGGCATTAGCGCGCTTCTCGGCATCTGCAAGGTGGCGAATTACGAAGGCCAGGCCGCGATTCTCCTCGAAGAGAGGATGGTTGGCGAACACGACTCAGGAGCTTGCGAAGCAGCCTGGATGAACGAAGATGGGAAATTGGTTTTCGATTGGCGGCATACGATTCAGGAAATCGTGAAGGATGTTCTCGACGGCGTCCCGGCTGGCGTGATTTCCGCGGAGTTCCATCGAACCGTCGTTGATGTAATTTGCAATGTTGCACATCGCGCGCGCGATGATGAAGGAATCGAGCTTGTGACGCTCTCGGGCGGATGTTTCCAGAATGCATATCTCGTTGAAAAGACGCTTGAAAGGCTTTGTAATGAGGGTTTCAAGGTGCTTTACGGCTGTCTCGTCCCGCCGAACGACGCAGGAATCTCACTCGGCCAGGCGGCGATAGGGCGGAGCATTTTATAGCCGTTTGATCAAACTTTTTGCCTGGATTCCTGACAAATCCCGATAATTCGCAGTCCGGCCTGTTGAATACCGGCTTTGCGACTGCCAGCGCTATAATCATCGTTCGGAGGCTGCATTTTATGTGTCTTGCCGTGCCTGGAAAGGTTGTCGAAATCAGCGGAGACGAAGCCACTATCGAGGTTGCAGGGATTTCGCAGCGAGCAAACATAGGGCTTATGCCCGATATAGAAATCGGTGAATGGTGCCTTGTGCACACGGGGTTTATCATTCAGCGACTGAGCGAAGAGGAAGCCGAGGAAACGCTTCGGCTTCTGCGTGAGTATATTGACGCCGTACCGGAAATGACCGGTGATCGGC
>JAGGVC010000048.1 GCA_021158185.1 bacterium
GCGCCTAATAGAATGCGCCGATTCCGCCACCGCGATATGTACCTGGATTAAAGAGATCATTCGCGGGTGTATCGAGGAAAAACTGCATGGACTCTCCTTCTGCTTCCTTTTCCGAGCGTCCTGTGACTGTAACCGTGCGCTTCGGGAAGGCGTTTATGAACACTTGCAGAGTGTATTCCTTTCTTCCGGCGTCGTAACCGAACTGAATCGTCGTGCAGCAATTTACCTTTGTCAAAGCTACCCGGCGCAAGACTTTGAACCCTTTGCTGCCCCGTTTGTACTCACTCAAAAGCTGAAGGTCCCAGTTGCGTGTGAACACACGATTATATACAAGCGTGACTTTTTCGAGGGTTAGTAAGTGCTCCTTGTGCCTCATCGATCCGCCGCCGTCATCGAGTTGCCTGTCCTTGGCCATTCTGCTCATTCCGATGTCGCTTCGTGTAAACAAGTTCCACTTGCCGCTGTCCGCATAGTAGCTCGTTGATATACGCGTGTTCCTGAACGTCCTGTATTCAGTTTCCCAGACGGTATCAACGGACATCCCGAAATTGTCGTTGGGATCCCAAGACCACCTGAAATTCAACGGCTTCCATTTACTGTTCTTGTAATCAAGACTCGTGTTGAAACTTCCCTTCCACGTTTTGTTATTCGTGAAGTTCATCCTGCCCGAAAAATTGTTGCTCGACGAACGATAGCCTCGCTCAACGCTTGGGCTCGCTCTGCCCTCCGGTTGCCTCTTGTTCCATGAGAGGCTAAGATCCCACCAGGTTCTCGGATTGTACTTGTATTCCACCCTGGGCGAGTATTCGTAAACTGCATTGCCGTCGTCATAGATATCCTGCTTGAAATCGACGGATGTAGACAGCGACGACTTCCTGTTTATCTGAAAATTCTTGGAAAGCCTCGTCTTCAAGTTGAAATGGACAAGGCTCTCAAGCTCCTTCCGGCGTCCGCTCTGAGTGTTGCTTAGCGATATAGAAATATTCGACAGCTCGGGAATTCTAGAATCCCAGATGCTCTTCTTTAGGGTAAATTGCGCCTTTGGTGTGTAGTGAGTGACGTTCGTCGTTCTGTCGCCAAGATAAGTTTCATCGTCGAAGTCGATCATTTCCTGCCAGGTGAAATCGAGATTGTATTTCGGACGCGTATACTTGAAAATGCTTTTGAACGTGCCCTCCTGATCGGCAGGACCGCCGTCCGAACGCTTTATTGCCGAATAGCTCTGAGATAGGTTCCAGGATAAATCGTTCGACATCTTGAGATTGCTCGAAAAGCCTCCCGACGTGTTGATGTTCTTCGTTTCTGTACCGGTTGATGATGAACTTGCCGTCCAGTTGCTGTTCATGTTGACACTCGTCTGCCAGTCATCGGACCTTGTTTTCAAGTTGAAGCTGCTTCTGAATGTGTTCGTTCTGGACCTGAACAGGTTGTACTTGTTCGTTCGCTCAACGGACATACTTCCCGAAATGCTGGGAGTAAAACGTAGATCCTGCGTAATTTTGTAATAAAAATCCTTTGGCTTTTTCCCTTCCTCATCATCCTGGGATGGCAGACGGTATTGATCCGAGGGATTCGTCCATCCCGTTCCCGACATAAGTGCTGCTGTCGTCTTATCGCTCGTGGACTCGTTGCTGAAGAGGTATTCCCACTTGAGTGAAGTAACGCCCAAATCGGTGAAGTAAAAATCCTGCCTCTGGCCGACGTTCAGGCCTTTATTCTCCATGAATTCGAGGAGTGCCACACCGATAAGCGGATCTTGGAGTGCGCTCTTATGTCTTACGCGATACGTCCATGCGTACTTTGCGAAGTACCCCTCGGTCGGATTCCGTCCGTAGTTCTGCTCGAACGGCCCTCTGTTTCTCTCGCCCTCCTGTTTCTCAAGCGGGATCACGATAAGCGGCCAGTAGAACACCTTCTTCTCACGGATATACGAGTAATTGTGCTCCATCACGATGCGCTTTTTCGGCCTTACTATTATCTTCTTCGACTTGATGTGATACTCGTCAATCGCACAGAACGGCTCGCACGTCGTAATTCTCCCTTTCGTTATCACGTACCGATCGAACGTACCTTCGAGGTTCTTCCCCTCAAAGTAGACTCGCCCGTTGATATCTTTGCCTGACGAATTGCCGCTCGGATTTGTTATTCGGAAGTACTTCGTGCCGTAGTTCATGTAAAGCTCATCGCCGAAGATTATGTCGTCCTCCTGCCAGATCGCGACATGCCCTTTCGCATATATCTCGGATGACTTGTTGTTCACCTCGATGTAATCTGCTGTAAGCGTTACATCCTCGACCTCGATAACGACATCGCCGGTAAGCTTCAGCAACTTTGCATTCTTGTCGTACGAAACGCTGTCTGCGCTTTTGAAACGCAAGTAGTTTTCCTCTATGGGGAACTCCGGCTCCTTGCGATCCCCTTCCTGCCATTCACCGTCTTCACCTTCCGCAGCCACCGGCGCCCCCTCCTTGCCGACGGGCAGCCCCGGAGCTGGAAGGCCGGGTAAAACATCCTTTGGCGCGATCTCGCCGTCGCCTTCCAGATTCGGAAGAGGCGGCTCGGCATCGCCGACGTCTTCGCCTTCGTTATCGCCTTCTGTATCCGGGTGAGTAGGGGCATCGCCCCTGCTGTCATCGCCCCCTCCCGTTCCACCGGATTCATCGCCGCCATCCTCCGGCGCAAGCTGGCCTTGTTTCACAGTAGGGGATTCGCTCTTTGGCCGTCCGATTTCGATCGCGTCGCCTTCTGCGCATAATCCCGCATCCGCACGCGCGTAAAAAAACACCGCCAGAGCGGCGAATAGAATTACGGCAGCCAAGAAGCGCCGACCAAGATTCCTCCAGCCTGTCCCCATACCGAACCGCACATTATAGCAACATAATCGCGCGAGCATATGCGTATAAATGCAAATGGCGGCGCAAATCTAAGACGGACAATATGCAGGATTATTCACGTGGGCGAAAACTGGCAGTGAATATCAAATCCGGACGAGCTTCCTCTCATCATCCTCACTCGGCTCTCCCGCGCCACCTATACCGCTTCGTTTCCTTCTTCTCTCACTTCGCTTTCATCATCAGCGATGACGGGATTGTCAATATCCATTATCCCATTGCCGGTAACCGAAACAGATTTCGATTCCTCGATTTTCACGGCGAACCTGCCCCCCTGGATCGCATTTCCGCTCACATCCACAGCCGCGCATCTCGTGATGATCACCTGCTCCTTGCATGCCATCATCGCGTTCCCGGAAATATAAACGTTCTCGGTATCCTCGATGATCATCCCGTTTCGCATGTCCTTGAGCACGTTTCCGGTGACTCGATATTCATAGCTCGGATCGTTTCCGATCCAGTCTGGCATCGGGCGCTGCCAGATTCTGATCCCCGCTCTGCAGTCGGATATCGCATTTCCGATTATCTCGTTTGCGTGGCCATGCTCGATCGCAATCCCGTCCTCGATGCAGCCATCGATATTGTTGCCCTCGACGATTGTCTCGTACGAATAACCCAGCCAGAACCCGTATCTGCTGTGGCTCACGTCGTTTTCGATGAACCGGTTTCCCCGGCTGAACGTCGCCTCGATCCCGTTGTGAGGGCTGAACCGGCAGTCGTTCCGGCGCACGATGTTGAAGTTGCTCGGCTTGAGCCACGGCCTCTGTCCGGTAAGGAAGAATGCGTCGCCTCCGTGTGCGAAGCTGTTGTCCTCGATTATGTTGAAGCACGAATCGTTTGCTATAAGGATTCCTGCGCTGTCGCCGCCCGCGCTGTACTGCCAGAATTCGAGCCTCTGGCAGAACTCAGCAACATTTCGCCGGATTTTGCAGTTGTCGCCGTTCCACAGGTGGATTCCCCAGCCGCTCTGGAACGAGAGCTGACAGTCCTCTATCGTGATGCTCCTCGAATCCACTAGCTGGACGCCGTTCTGCTGGAATTCCGCCGTAACCCCGCGCACGGTGCAGTTCGCGCTATTCTTCAGGTACACCGCGCCGCCGTACTGCTCGAATCCCTTAATACTCCACTGGTTCAGCCAGTCGGAAGTATCGTAGTTCTGCTCCGTGGATACGTTGTGCTGCATCCTGCTCGATTCGATGACCGTGCCCTCGATCACCACGTTCTCGCAGTCTTCGAGGTAAATTCCCCATTTGTATCCCGCAATAATGCCGCCCCTGATCGTTACATCTTTCAGCCCCTTGGCGTAAATGCCGATTCCGACCATCTTCGACATGTCGGTTTCGGTCGAGCGAAGCTTGTATCCGTCGAGGTCGACCGTAATCCCGTCCTTCGTAATCCTGAGCGCGCCCTTTTCAGATGGATCGTCAATCGTCGCAATCTGCGACGCGAAGCGGCTGTCTACGTCGACGACGATCTGTCCCGATGTTTCAGCCAGAACTGGAGATGCGACCGACATCACCGTCAGCAGTGTCAATGCAGCGATAGCTAGCTTTCCAATACTCATTGCCTTTACCCCCGGACGAATCAAAC
>JAGGVC010000016.1 GCA_021158185.1 bacterium
CTGCCCCAGCTTTTCCAAAACCTTCGTCATCGCCGCCGTCAACGTGGTCTTTCCGTGATCCACATGTCCGATCGTCCCTACGTTCACATGCGGCTTCGTCCTCTCAAACTTCGCCTTCGCCATCGGTCCTACTCCTTAAAAAACGTTTTTCTCCCAATTCCAGAAACTGAAAGAAGGAAATGGCACCACACGATTGAACACACAAAGCCCACAACCAGAGTCGAACTGGTGACCTCATCCTTACCAAGGATGCGCTCTAACCTCCTGAGCTATGTGGGCGAACCTACATAGCGGGAGACGGGAATCGAACCCGCGTCACAAGCTTGGAAGGCTTGAGCTTTACCATTAAGCTACTCCCGCGCTATAAATGGTGGGGGTAGGATTCGAACCTACGAAGCGATACGCAGCAGATTTACAGTCTGCCCCCTTTGGCCACTCGGGAACCCCACCGGTGTCAGCCCCTGAAAGCCGACGACCCGATTCGAACGGGTGACCGGCTGATTACAAATCAGCTGCTCTGCCACTGAGCTACGTCGGCGCGCAAAATCAATGTTCGCCGCAAAAGCGCGAACGAAAAAGATAACGGATTAAATCGGGTTTGTCAACAGATTGCGCCGCAATTTCCTATTCCCGGATTCCGAAAGTGTCAATGCCGCGTGTGGGGCAATTTGCATTCCTAATGCCAATTGCAGCCAAATATCAAGGAAAATTATCCATAGCGGGCCTCTTGCGTTACAACGACGCTCATTCAATACTTATGCGATCGGCAAAGCGAAAATAATACGAGTCTGTTGACAAATCTGCGGGGGGAGGGTATACTTTGAGCGATATTTGGATCTTGTCAACGCGACAGAAGTTCTTTATTAAAGGAGCGATTGGATGGCGTTAACAGAAAAGGACCTGAATCGTATTGCCGATGCAGTGCTTCAAAGAATTGAGGAACGCCTTTTCATTGAAGATCTTGCAGATGCAGTCCTAAAGAAAACCAGCCTGGAACTAAAAACCATGCAAAATGCCTTGGAACAAAATCCCTATCATAATCCGTCTGGTAACAATAGTGCAACTCCAATTGCGTTAAGTGAAAAAGAGAAGAAGAGTTTGGCCGATGCAAGCCTGATCCGTGATGAAATGATCGCGACAAGTGAGCCCATTAGTTCTTCTTCATCCACCACTAAGCGAGAGTCTTCCAAAGACGTGTCTACGAACACGTAAAAGACATAAGTGCTGATCTGTGAAATCTGGTAATGTGGATTTTAGCTTACGGAGGGTTTATGTTCTCAAAGAAAGAACTGGAGAAAATTGTCGATAAGTTAAGCCTGCAACTCAAGGATTTGATTGATGGTGATACTCCCGTACATATGGGGTCAGCGCAGCGCGGTCTACGAATTTGTCCGGCATTCGCTTCAGGCTTTGACGTTCGTGATAATCTGGTCAGGAATGTCCGGGATGAGATCATTAAGGCCGAAAACTTGTCAATGATGGCTTGCCATAAACCGTTTGATTACGAATCCTGCTCGGAGAGCAACGACTATAATCTTGACGCTTGTGATGAAGAAGAGGACGGGTTTCAGGCTCGCGCAACATATGATGTCTGTGCCAGTGGGCCATCAGTAGTATGTCCAGATGACTTCAGATGTGATGCTACCCCCCGCTTCAACTGCGGTGGCAAGTTCAACGGATGCCAGGGCACCTATAAGGACCATTCAATTACTGGATGCCCTAATCGTGGTGCGATGGATCATTTCGAATGCGATTATACGGGAGGCAGATTTCAGTGCAAGAGTTTCACCGCGTGCGGAAGCACTCAATTCGATGGCTGCAGTAATCTCTTCTCCTGTATTGAAGACGCATTCTCCGGACAAAGCGGACAATGCGGAGGGGCTAGCGGAGAATTTGCCTGTATAAACAGCTACACTTGCGAAGCGGCAATACCTGCGTTCAACTGCAATGCTCCTAATGAGGATTTCAGGTGTGGTACACACAGCGGAATAGGTGGAAATTTCGATTGCGCTTCAAAATATCAAGGCTGCGGCCCAGGAAATGGTCCTGAGAACTGCCCGGATGAAGCAGAATACGATTGCTATATAGGTATATTTAACTGCAGCGGAATTTACGACGAAAACTACTGATGCATTGAAGCATCTGCCACATTGATATTGAAGGTGATAGTATGATTAGAAAGTTCTTATTGGCGGTTTTGGTGTTTGTTGCTACGATTCTGTTTGCGCAATTGGCATATTCAGGAGCGAACCTCAATGCAGTAGGGCTGGATTGCGACATTGAATCGTTTGACTCGAAATTATTCTCGTATGTAAATCCATATTCGCTTATCAAATGGCTTAAGGCAATTGACTTTGAAGCCGATGCTGAATTGCAAAACGAATGGCTGAAGTTGAGAAATAAGCTACCGGAGAAGAATAAATGGCTGGTTGATACTTGGCAAGCCCCGGGAGACGGGCCGTTTTATGATGCTTTGTCCTTCAAAAAGACCAGGATTTTTGAGAGCGGCAATCATCTGATAACAAAGGAGTATGATCTTGTGATTGAACTTCCGTTTTCCTCCCCTCCTGTCCTTCGGCCCATGCCAATCTGGTCTGCATCAACCACATACATATTCTATTATCTGAACGATGAGGAACCTTCTTTCGAGAAGTTCGACAACAACCTCGATGCCGTACCTGTTTACGTTGATGACGAGGTTGTTTTGTGGCTCGTCCGTTTCACAGATATGAAGGGCGATGAATCAAGTTACATTCACGACATCCCAGGTACCCGGCGCGGCGGCTCTTTGAGGCTGGACTTCATTGGAACAGAGCACATATTGATTTTCGATTCGGAAGGACGTATTCTGATTCATGTTTCCTCGACTGAATCGGGATCACAGTATCTTGTTTGGTCGTATTATTATGCTGATGATAAGCGGGCTCAACCCACAAGAATGCTTGTAAGCTTGCTGAGACTTAACCTGGGTGAGCCGTCACCGCTGGAAGGATCGTCGTACTATTTGCCGCTCAATCTTGGTGGAACGATAGAGTATCACGCCAATATCGGCATTGGCGTTCTGGACAACGTCTGGATTGTTGAATCGATCGGTGTTTCCCACGGCTCGATTCAGGACAGCGATGAGGTTTTTGAAAGAGCCAGGAAACCAGTAATTGTTTTCGAAGATTTCAAATGGGTCAAGCCCGATGTTGAAAAAAACCCATATGAGGACGATTAAGGGCATTATGGCCGAAAATCGCTCCGGCTATCTTGCTGAACAGATATCGCGGAGAATTCTCACTAGTGCTTTCCCGCCTGTAGCGTCGCTTGATCTCTTCGTAACGGAAGATTGCAACCTTAGATGTCCTTACTGCTTCATTCACGGTAAGAACCCCAGACAGCTTGACTACGATACTGGTCGTGCCGCGGTTGATTTTTTCTTCCGCGAAAGCAAGAATGAAAGCCGAATCACAGTTCTTTTCATAGGTGGTGAGCCACTGCTAAATTTCACCATCATCAGGAAACTCGTTCTTTATTGTCGTAATATCCCATGGAATGGAAAAAAGCTGAACTTTAATACAACTACAAATGGTACTTTGCTGAATGATGAAATTCTGTATTTTTTCCAGAAGTACAAAATTTCAATTCTTCTTTCGGTTGATGGAGGAGAAAAAACTCAGGATTCCAAAAGAAAATTCAAAGATGGCAGTGGGTCTTTTGCCATACTGAAAGACAAGATTCCCCTGCTAAAGCAATATCAGCCATGGCTAGGAGTAAGAATGACTCCTTCTCCCGAAACTGTTTCTCGTCTGTTTTATGATGTTAAGGAGCTATTCCGTTTGGGCGCAAATCAATTCATCATAGGACCCGCTTCGGGAATTCGATGGCCAGATGATTCAATAAGGACTTATGAACTTGAACTTCGCAAGGTTGCAAGGTGGTACATCCGTAAGAAGCTTAGCAAGTCGCCTATTAGAATTGGTCAGTTAGGCCTTGACCCTCAGGATCCTGGTTTCGATCCTAAACATCATATATGGGGTTGCGGTGCAGGGCGAGGCCGTTTAAGCGTAACTGTTGATGGAAAAATTCAGGGCTGCGCCAAAGTGCAAGGGCTAAACGATTTGCGCGGGCTAATATATTTTGGAGATGTATGGCGTGGGTTCACAAACCTTTCTGCGCGCTTGGCTTTCATAACAACGGCTTTGCATCTCCGTGAACCGTGCCGGTCGTGCGATCTCGTTGACCATTGTGCTGGTGGTTGTCCTGCAGTGAACATTGAAGCATCGGGAAGCCTGTTTCTGCCTGATCCATCTGAGTGTAAATTATCTGCCATCAGCCTACGAACAAAAGCTTATGCAATCCAGAAGTACAACTCAGTCCTAAATGAGCAAAATCGTGAAAAGGAATACTGAACAAGGGGTAATATATCGCATCTGGCAAAGATTGCCTTAAGCCCAAGAATCCTGTCATTCAGCTGCTCGGCGCAAGAATCCTGTGATAGGATATAATGATTACGAAGGTAATGCCTTGTTCTGGCAGCAAATTAAATCCTGCAGGAGGAGTGATATGACATTCGGAGCATTCAAAGTGCCGAAACCGGTTAACGAGCCGATAAAGGGCTATGCGCCGGGCTCGCCGGAGCGTACATCGCTCAAGGCAAAGCTCGACGAGCTTTCGAGCGCCGATATCGAGGTGCCGCTGATCATCGGCGGACGGGAAGTGCGCACGGGGAATCTGGGCGATATGCGCGTCCCGCATGAGCACGGTCATATTCTAGGTCGCTATCATAAAGCAGGCCCGGAGGAAATCGAGCAGGCTATCGAGGCGGCGCGCGAATCCTGGGCCGAATGGAGCGCGATGCCCTGGCATGCGCGCATGAGCGTTTTCCTCAGGATGGCCGAGCTTCTCGCAGGGCCGTGGCGCGACACCGTTAATGCCGCAACGATGCTCGCACAGAGCAAGAACGCGTTCCAGGCCGAGGTCGACAGCGCGTGCGAGCTAATCGACTTCTGGCGGTTCAACCCGTGGTATGCACAGGCAATTTACGGAGAGCAGCCGCCTTATTCACTCGACGGGGCGTGGAATTTCGTCGAGCAGCGTCCGCTCGAAGGCTTCATCTTCGCCGTAACGCCGTTCAACTTCACTTCGATTGCGGGCAACCTGCCGACGAGCCCCGCGATGATGGGTAACACACTCATCTGGAAGCCCGCATCGAGCGCGGTTTTCAGCGCGTACTACCTGATGAAGCTTTTCGAGGAGGCGGGGCTTCCGCCAGGCGTAATCAACTTCGTGCCGGGCAGCGGTGCGAGCGTCGGAAATCCTGTTTTGGCGAATCCAGAGCTTGCAGGCATCCACTTCACGGGTAGTACGGCCACGTTCCAGAGCATGTGGAAGACCATCGGCACGAACATCCACGGCTACAACACCTACCCTCGCATCGTGGGTGAGACGGGCGGCAAGGACTTCGTCTTCGCGCATGCATCCGCGGATGTTCCAGCACTCGCAGTCGCGCTCGTACGCGGCGCGTTCGAGTATCAGGGGCAGAAATGCAGCGCCGCTAGCCGTGCCTACATCCCCGAAAGCATCTGGCCCGCTTTGAGGGAAGCCGTTTTCGGGATGCTCGACGAGATCAAGATGGGGCCGGTTACCGACTTTACGAACTTCGTTAACGCCGTCATCGACAAGGCCGCGTTCGAAAGCATCCGGGAGTTTATCGAGTTTACAAAGAGCGCCGCGGACGGTGAGATAATCTACGGCGGCAAGTGCGACGATTCCGTCGGCTACTATATTGAACCTACGGTGATTAAAGCCGATAACCCGCACTTCAGGACGATGGAGGAGGAAATCTTCGGCCCTGTCCTTACGATCTATGTCTATAAGGATGCGGATTACGAGGATACACTCAGGCTCTGTGATACGACTTCGCCCTACGCGCTCACGGGCGCGGTTTTTGCGAACGACCGCGGCGCGATACAGATCGCGTACGAAGCGCTCAGGTTTGCTGCGGGCAACTTCTATATAAACGACAAGCCCACGGGCGCGGTTGTCGGCCAGCAGCCGTTCGGCGGCGGACGTGCGAGCGGGACGAACGACAAAGCCGGAAGCTACATCAACCTCTTGAAATGGGTATCGCCGCGCACCGTGAAGGAAAACTTTATCCCGCCGAAAGACTACAAGTATCCGTTCCTGGAATCGTAGTAAGAGCGCGTGCGCCGATGATGATCTGAAACCTCTATGCAGATTGACGCCGAGAAATGGATGACTGTCGCGCTTGGCGAGGCGCGTGAGGCGTTTGCGCGCGGCGAAGTTCCCGTTGGCGCGGTTCTCGTGGACGGCGATGGACGCGAGATCGCGCGCGCGGGAAATCGCACACGCGAAATGAAGGATGCGACCGCGCACGCGGAAATACTCGCACTCCGCGCCGCAGAACTGCGTGAAGGAGATTTCCGCCTGGATCACATCGGGCCGGTTACATGCGTTGTTACAATTGAACCATGTTTAATGTGTCTCGGCGCGCTGTCGCTCGCACGCATAAGCCGCATCGTGTTCGGCATCCGCGACGAAAAATTCGGCGGGCTCTTCGGCAAGTTCAACCTGATCGAGCGCTCCCCATTTTCCGAATGGGAAATCACCGAGGGCGTATTGGCTGACGAATGCCATGAGCTTCTGAAAAAATTCTTCGAAAATCTGCGCAACGGAACTGCACCGGGATAGGGGATTCCATTTTGTAGGGCGCGCGGCGGCACGCCCGTCCCGGCGGATCAATTCCATCAACTCCCTGGAGCCGGACTCTCCAGAGTCCGGAATCGTTATATTATGAGTGCGCTCTGGAGAGCGCACCTCCAGATTGTTTGGTAACCTTCATCCCTGTACAGCGCTCAGTCCTGGGCGCGTTTTTGCGATCAAAAAAGAGAGCGGCCATTCCTGGCCGCAGTTGCCTTCGTCGAATCGTGCGAGTGGTGAAATACCTCACAAGCGGCGGATGGGGAAGGGAGCGCAAATTATGGGATTGGAGTGGAACAGCCAACGTGGGGAGCGAGCTGGGAAATTGGAGGGGCGATGGGCAGGCGCAGGTGAGAAATGGGGGCTGGATTGGGAGACGTATTATTGTAGACATCGTGGAGCCGAGGCTTCAGCCTCGGAATGCGGGACTGCAAATCAAACCCGGACTGCCACCGTCTCGGTGGCTGCGAGTGAATACGAGCAATTACGCACAAGCCGATGTAATTCGTTAGTCAAGGTTGATTTTGTTCCAGCGTTACAATATTGTTCGCTACGCTCACGGCGGCGCGGACGCCGCCAGTCCGTGTGTGGTTGTGTGAAGAGTGCGCTATGGAGGGCGCACCTCCAGATTCAAGGGGCGTATGCACGTTCAGCAATATTGAGCCACGGCTTCCAGCCGGGTGCCTATCGTTCCCGGAGCCGGGGCAATCCTGCCCCGGTGCTTATCCCAAGTCTGTGCGCATAGATGGAAATCACACGCTGGAGCGACACATACCGTTAGCGAAAATTTCACAAACGGCGAACGGGGGAGCGGCAGTGTAAAAAAAGGGATGAGGTGGAGCGGAGCAGCAAACGTGGGTGGGACGCGAGATGGGGAAATGGAGGGTAGCTGCGAGGAAGGAGGGTGCGGCGCGATGGGGCGGGCGGTAGCGTGATATGAGGAGCGGGATTATGGTGTGGGAATTGGGCACGTCGTGGAGCCGAGGCTTCAGCCTCGGAATGCTGATACGGAGGTTAAAACCTCCGCTCCAAGTTATGCAAAAGCAATACGGGAGGCGCAGCCTCCCTACTCCCCTTCTTCCTTCACTATCTCCACGTCCATTCCCCAGGCGCCGCGGTAGTCGTACGATGTGAATTCCGGGGCATTACGCACGGGCGCGTTGAACGACGAAGCGATACAGAATCTTGGCAGGAAGCCCTTCTCGTCGCACTTTTCCTCGTCCGCCGCGACGATCTCCAGGATCACCGCGCCGCCGGCCTCAGTTTCGGATATTTCGGCGTAAAGCTCGTCGCGGCTCATCGCCACCGGCGGCTTGTAGTATCTGACGAGCGCGTCCATCTGCATAGCGTACACGCCCATAAGCTGCGGCGTCATCCCGCGGTCATCGGGCATCCTCGTCCGGCCGCCCCGAACCTGTATCCGCGCAGGGCCTTCAGGGAAATCATCCGGGATCACGGTTTCGATGTACGCATCCTGAATCCTGCCGTCGGGCATGACGACGTTGAATTTCACGCCGAACGCTGCTCCCGGCGCCAGCTTCTTCTTCGCATTATTCGATACGCCGTCCTGTCCTTCAAACGGCTCGAACTCATCATCGACTAGCAGGCCGAACTCGGTGTCGGCGATTCGCGCGGTGCGCTCCGCCTTAACGTATGTGCACTCCACGTCCACCCAGCGCGGCACGAATTCGCCAAGCTCGCTCAGCGTCAGCCGTTCCGCGATCCTCTGCACGACTCCCGCAAGCGGCGCGCGCCAGTCCGACGGATGATAGACCGTATCCTCGAACGTGAGCGGCTCGTCGCGCCCCGCAAGACCGATGCGGAGAACGTAGTGAAGCGTGCCCTTGCCCCACTGGTCGGCGGTGCGTTCGAGCTGGAAATTCAGGCCGGTTACGAGCCAGGTGTGGAAATGGCTGGGCGACATCACGACCTCGATGTCCGACTCGTCCTGCGTGTGCGAATCGGCGGACACCATCGACACGTGCACCGGGCAGAAGTCCTCGTAAGGAACGACAGCGCCCGCGCCGCCCATCTGCCTGTCCTCGTACAGCGTCGCAACGACCGGCCCCGTGCGGATGAGACTCCAATTTTCCTCGAGCGCAGTGTGCGTCGTATAGACATGCGCGCGCGCGATCGGCAGGCGCACACCGCCGCGTCCGCCGTCGATTTCGTGTGCGAACGCGAGGAAACGCCCGTCAGGCGCGATGTATGTAAGCGTCCCGTTCAAATAGGCATCCATATCGCCGCGCACGAGCGGAATCGAAATCATCGCGCCCGGTGTGAAAGGTGCGAACGCGGGCGCACCGCCGATTGGATAGTATTCGTAGCTGAACGGCGGTGTGGTCTGGAGCGACGGATAGCCCTCACCGCCGGGGCCGATCAGCGGGACGATGTTAAACGCCGCGCCGCTACCGTTACCTTTATCGACATCCTCGTGCGCA
Source organism: bacterium (assembly GCA_021158185.1). Taxonomy (GTDB): domain Bacteria; phylum 4484-113; class 4484-113; order JAGGVC01; family JAGGVC01; genus JAGGVC01. Next base: position 9,147 of record JAGGVC010000016.1, read on the forward strand.
GATGCGCTGGTGGTTTCATCGTACAGGTAGACTTCACCGGTGGATGGGACGCTAACGATTATCCGCCCGCCGCATCGCACCATCGCGAGTGTGCCCTTCTCGCTGCGAAAGTGCTCAAGTTCGGACAGTGAGCCTGCGACCGCGATTCTGTTTATCGTCTCGCCTTCGACAATGATCGCCTGCGAAAGCTCGGTTGATTCGACGGCGTTTGATTCTTCGGTGCTGTCTTCACCTGAAACTTCCCTGCGTTTGAACGACGGGCTGTCGAAGAGCGTGAGCATCTCCTCGATGGCGATGATCGTGACGTAGTTTTTCGCGGAGTATGCGGGCGTGCTTTCGATAGCGCCTGCGAGCCGTCCGTCGAAATAAACCGGCGCGCCCGAAAAACCTGTGGATATGCCGCGGCTTATCTTGAGCGGCCCACCGTCGACGACCGCGACGAACCTTCTGAAGTAGCCTTCAGCCGGATGCCTTTTGCCGTAGACGCTCACGATCTCGACATCGAATCTCTCTATCGCGTCTCCGTAGAACTGGGCGAGTGCGTAGCCGCGCATTCCTGGAACGATTTCGTCCGCGCCGATGAATTCACTGTCCAGCGCAAGCGCGGGCAGCGCGAACGCGGCGAGGATTATTGCAACTGAAAAGGCAATTGAAAGCCGCATGTGAAGATAACGAGTGTGCATCAATTATTCCTCTGTTCCGTCATTTTGAAGTCGTTTCTTCGCCAGTCCGGTCGGCGGCGAAAGGGATTTGGCCAAACAAAAAAGCGGGAAACGGGGATCGAACCCGCAACCCCCAGCTTGGGAAGCTGATGCTCTACCATTGAGCTATTCCCGCTCGCCGGTGATGATTCTATCCGGCGGTTTATCACGCGTCAAGTCGCGCGGACGGAATGTACCGCGGATGCGCGATCGCACGCGCGATTACCAGGATCGCGCGCGCGAAACGATGGTCTGATTACTGGATTCCGGGCGTTTTTAGGCATGATCTCGCGGCATTCAGATTCTAAATTGTGCGCGGGGAATTGGCGTTTTCTAGGTGGACTACGCCCGAATTACATACTAGAACATCATGTGCTGCGTGATGATGACCACGATTGCAAGGATTATCGTAACTAGGATGTTGAATAGAACGGCAAACTCCATGCAGCCCAGAATTTCACCGGAGTTGTCCAGGCGGTGCGTGCTTTTCCGCATCAGGAAACGGATCTCGAACGGCAGAAGGATAAGCTCGATAACGAGGAAGAACACAAGCCAGTAGCGGATGATGAAATGCAGGATATTCATCTCGAATAATCCTTCAAGGATGCTCGAAGCACCGCTGATACCACAATCCCAGGTTCAATGCCCTGAAGATAAAGCCGTCCGAAGCTGATCGAGCCATGGCGAGCGCGCATATTAGTCCAGATCGGGAATCCGCTTCAGTAGCCTGAGCCTGAAGCTTATCGAGAGAATCTCGAAAAACATCTTCGCCGCATCGCGAACGAAGCTCACCTTGCTTTCCGGGCTGTCGATCCAGATCACCGCAACTTCTTTATACTTGAACTTGAGGAGATCCGCCAGCGCGAGCAGTTCAAGGTCGAAGCTCCATCCCCATACGCGCTGCCTGCCGAAGATCTCTTTTGTAGCCTTTTCGCTGAAAAGCTTGAAGCCGCACTGCGTATCGCGTACGCCCCGAATGATTAGAAGTCGGGTAATGTTTCGCATCATCTGGCCAGCAAGCCTGCGGTGGAGAGGCTGAGCGACGCGCACGTTGCTTTCGGCGAGAGCCCTCGATCCGAACACGATGTCGCATCCCTGCTCTGCCCAGAAAAGCAGCTTTTTTACCTCGTCAATCGGTGTTGAAAGATCGACATCGCTGAAGAGTCTGAAGCGTCCGTTTGCAGCGAGCATTCCTCGGTTCACGGCCGCACCTTTGCCCTTTCTGTCGTCGGGAGTGGCAAGAAGCTGAAGGTTCATTTCGGGATTCTCGTCGATGAACTTCTTAACCATCAGTGTCGTGTCGTCTTTGGAATGGTCGTCGACGACGATGATTTCCGTTTTGAGGTTGTTTCTTCCGACGAAGGCTTTGAGATTTCTCAAGCACTCACCGATTCTGTGCGCCTCGTTATAGGCGGGAACGATGATAGACAAGCTTATGCTGTCGGACGACACGGATAGTGATTATAAGGATGCATCCGCGATATTGCTATAAAAAACACCCTTGTGCAGGCGAAACCGGAGCGCGCGCTCAGGCGAATGCGGCGGCGCGCAACATTCAAACAACCTGTAGAGCGTCCAGTCCTGGACGCTCCTGGAGTTTGGAACCGTGAAGACGCGCCCACGACTGGGCGCTGTACAGGGGTAAAAGGGGCTTGAACGGAAGTAAAGCAGACTCATGCATGATAAAATCGGCGTGGCATGGAACTACCGCTCGATGAATGCTACATCATACTTGGATTGGATAGAAACGCATCGGCTGAAGACGCGAGGCGCGTGTACCTCGAGCTTGTGCAGATGAATCATCCCGACAAATACCATGATAATCCAAGCTTGCGCATACGCGCGGAAGAGCAGCTAAAGAGGATAAACGCGGCGTACGACACAATCAAGGATCACTTGATAAGTGAGAATCAACGGCGCGCGGAAGAAGAAAGACGTAGAAGGCAGCAAGAAGAATCGCGTAGACGTGAAGATGAACGACGCGCGGAAACGGAAAGCCGGATACGCGAAGAGGAAGCAAGACGTAAGAAGCAAGAAGAATCGCGTAGACGCGAAGAGGAACGGCGAAGGGAAGCCGAAAGGCGGAAAAGCGAAGAAGAGGCGCGAAAACAGGATGAACTGCGGCGTGAAGCCGAGCGAAAGAGAAGGGATGAAGAAGTACGGCGCATGCAAGCGGAAAGCCGGAAACGCGAAGAAGAGGCGCGAAGACAGGATGAACTGTGGAAGAAGGCGATTCGCATAGTGCTTATTGCCCTTGTGCCGGTATGTGTGATTCTGGTCATTGTATTTATCATCCATTATCAGAAACAGCCAAAAAGAATCGCAACTCTCGTTGGGCACAGCGGTGATGTCAACTCCGCATCGTTTTCACCTGACGGACGATTTATCGTTACGGGAAGCGAGGATAACACCGCGAAAGTGTGGGATGCGGCGAGCGGAAACCTCATCCATACGCTTTTGGGGCACAGCTATGATGTCTACCCCGCATCGTTTTCACCCGACGGACGATTTATCGTAACGGGAAGCTGTGATAACACCGCGAAAGTGTGGGACGCAGGAAGCGGGAACCTCATATGTACGCTTTCAGGGCATATTTATGGGGTTTACTCCGCGTCGTTTTCGCCCGACGGACGCTTTATCGTTACCACGGGAAGCAGGGATCACACCGCGAAAGTATGGGATGCCGCGAGCGGAAAACTACTCCATACGCTTTCGGGGCACACCGATTATGTCACCTCCGCGTCGTTTTCGCCCGACGGCAAGTACATCGTTATGGGAAGTTTTGATAACACTGCGAAAGTGTGGGATGCCGTGAGCGGGAAGCTCATCCATACGCTTTCGGGGCACAGCGGTGATGTCAACTCCGCATCGTTTTCACCCGACGGTCGCTTTATCGTTACGGGAAGCAGGGATAACACCGCGAAAGTGTGGGACGCCGCGACCGGGAACCGCATCCATACGCTTTCGAGGCATAGCGGTCCGGTCGAACCCGCATCGTTCTCTCCCGACGGATGCTTTATCGTTACGGGAAGCGCGGATAAAACCGCTAAAGTGTGGGATGCCGTGAGCGGGAAACTCCTCCACACGCTTTCGGGGCACAGGAGTATGGTCTTTTCCGCGTCGTTTTCGCCCGACGGACGCTTTATCGTTACCACGGGAAGCAGGGATCACACCGCGAAAGTATGGGATGCCGCGAGCGGAAAACTACTCCATACGCTTTCGGGGCACAGGGATTTTGTCAACTCCGCATCGTTTTCACCCGACGGACGATTTATCGTAACGGGAAGCAAGGATGGAACCTGCATCATCTGGGCGCTCCCGGGGTAGGTGTTTCTTCGGAGTAAGCAACTTCAGTTGCTTCATCTTCAAGCCGCTTTAGCGGCTTCATTCCCTTATTAACGCTGTTGCAGCGGAACGGCAGTATCAAAACCCAAGACGGAGCTGAAGCTCCGTACTCCAAGCAAGTCACGCCATTCGAATGCGCGGGGTAGGTTCCCCCTCCCACACACGGACTGGCGGCGTCCGCGCCGCCGTGAGCGGAGCGAACTAAAGGTTTGGAGTAAATTGCGCAAGCAATTTTGGGATAGCGGAACGCAAGTTTCGCTCGATATTCCATTATCGACTTCTACCGATCCTGCGTACCGAACTCGTTCACAGGCGGGACGCCTGTGCTACTTTGCGCAGTTTGCTCATGCCAAGCCACTAAACGCCTGCGTATTTGCTCGCGTTCGCTCGCAGCCACCGAGACGGTGGCAGTCCGGGTTGGATATGTAATCTCGCACTACAAAGAGAGCGCCCTTTCGAGGGCGCACGGCGGCCAGGAATGTCCGCTCTCTTTTTTATGGCAAACACGCGCCCACGACTGGGCGCTGTACAGGATTAAAGGGCGCAGTACAGGGGTAAGGGAGACTGTACAGGCTCAACGGCCTTTAGGGGCGACGGCCTCTCCCGCAGGAGTAATATACAAGGGGCAAAGGGGGCTGCGAAACGCGTAACCATCCCTGGGCGAAAACCTACGGGGCAAAAACCCAGAACGAGCCGCCTACAACCGCATCGGGCTTGTTCCCGATAAACGCAAGGTAAGCGTCTTCGTGTTCCTGAACGGCTTCTGGATCGTTGAACAAGTCGTAAGTGAGGCCGTAGCCTGCCGCAGTCCAGAGGCTTACCGCATACACTTCGCCCGGCATGAACATTTCGGGATCGAGCGCAGCCGGATCTTCCATTATGTAGTCGAATTCGTATGTGGCCGGGTCGTCCACCATGTGATAATAAAGGTGTATCCTCTGAATATTCTGCCTCTTAGCCCAGCGCGTAAGAGCGGGAAGCCCCTGTCCCCAGTCGATGTTCGAATCGCTCATCAGGTACGCGCGATTCTGTGCATCTCCCGCAAACTCGTTCATATAGCTCAGGTGATTCGGCGCCTGCGAGAGGTTCGATAGCACCAGAAATACGCATAGTCCGCCGATCACTGCTTGAAAGACGAGCGATTTTGAGTTCATACGCGTCTTTTTGGGCTTGCCACCGACTTTGTACTCGTCGGCATCGAACCTTTTCCGTTTCCTGAAAGTGACCGTCATTACGCCTGACGCATAGATAATGAGAAGTGGAAAAACAAAGAACAGGTGGCGCACGCCGATGTTTATATGGCTGGCAAAAGCAGGGATGATGTATGCAACGGTGGGAATAATGAGCACGGCCTCATTGATCCATATCTCGCGGTCCTTTCTGAAGGTGAAAAGCAGGTTCAGAACGAGGAGTGCGAGAATTGCAATCGGGATCTTGTAGAAAAAAACGACAGGGAAGTAGTACCACCAGCCCTTTGTCGAGAAATTACCGAGCAGGTAGGCGGGATGGCCCGCGCGGTTGTGCATCATAACCTGGTAGACGCCCATAATGTACTCTTTGGAAAGCGGCATTTTCTGGGCAAATCCGATGATTGCATCTTTTCCGGGAAGCGCATCCGGAATCGTTTCCTCCGCGAGCGCTACGAAGTTCGGCGAGTTCTCGGGCGAGATCACTGTCAGCTTGAACGAGTAACTCGCGAGAATCGCCAGGCTCCCCGCAACCGCGAACCAGAACGCGATGATGAGAACGAGGATGAGGCTTCGGCCGAAACCCGCCCTGGTTGGGAGCTTCATCCCCAGAATGTGCGCGGGCAGGTGAAACTGCGTTGGGTAGTTCCGAAGGAAGTACCAGTAGATGAGGAGAATCAGCGGCAATAGGAAAAGCCCGCTGAACTTCGTTACGATTGCGAGCGCGGAGAAGATGAGAAGTCCGATGAAATGACCGCTCTTAAGCGTTTGCAGGAACATGAACGCGAAATAAAGCGCGGCCACCACGACCATTGCTATCGCGACGTCGCTGTTTACGAGTGCCGCGTGAGCGATCAGGTTCGGCTCGAACGCGAAGATAAGGAGGGAGAGAAGCCCCGCCTTGACGTTGTAGATGACGCGTGCAAAAAGGAAAATGAAGACGCCCATCATCGTCGCAAACACAAGGAGGGGGATGCGTGCGGCGGTCGTGAGCTTTCTCATGTTCGAGCGATTCGCATCCCAGAATTCGCGCGCGTATTCCACCTCATCCTTGCTCTCCCAGCCTGGAGTGTCGACCGGCACTTCGGCTCCCGCAAGGACAACGGCAGCGCCAGCAAGCGATTTTGTTAAGGGCGGATGCTCGGTGTTCATCCTGAAATCGTGGGTCTTGACGTAGGTTGCGCCCGCCGCGATGTGCATATATTCATCGCTTGTCAGACCGGTGTTCACGATCGCGCAGACGCCCTGAAGCAAAAAGAGCGTGAGTAGTATGGTAACTATAATCCAGGTCAGGATTCTGTTCTTCTCGATATCCATTTTACCTGCCCAAAGACCTGAGTAGTTGAGTAATGAAGGCAATTGCTTTGTCCGAGCACAACCTTCATTCGGGAGCGCAAGTTTACACGAATAACGGCCATTCGTAAATCGGACTTGCATTCATGGATGAAGTGCAACAGGCTGGGTATGTTGGGATTGCAGCATCTCTTCTTTGAAAGCCTCTGCGGGGGTGCGCCGGTAGAGCACCGCGAAGCCGAATGGGGAGTTGAAGGAGAAGGCGCGCCTTGCAACCGCTGAGGTATCTTGCCAGCAGGCGGGGAGATATCAAGCGCGTCCAGGAAGTTTCAAACCCCCGAAGGGGAAGGCGCGCCTTGCAACGGATAAACAACTGTATGCGTCACCTGCATAGTGGTGAAACTCCGTTTCAAACCCCCGAAGGGGAAGGCAAAAAACTCAATAAACCTCGCCAACTCCATTCGTTCGATTTCAGGGAGCCCCGGTTTCATCATTATACCTCATTTCATAAACGGGTGGGCGGGTCTTCACGGGGCCCCCGATCGGCTGAGCACCGCGAAGCCGAATGGGGAGTTGAAGGGGAAGGCGCGCCTTGCAACCCGAATTCGGTGCATCCGCAGAGAGCACCTCAATAAGGTTCTTCCTGTTTCAAACCCCCGAAGGGGAAGGCGCGCCTTGCAACAACGTGTCCATTGTAACAATAGATTACTTTAAGACGGTAATCTAGTTTCAAACCCCCGAAGGGGAAGGCGCGCCTTGCAACTCCGAGTATGATGCCCGTTGCGGCAACGTAACGTATCTCTAAGTTTCAAACCCCCGAAGGGGAAGGCGCGCCTTGCAACTTGTTAAAGGAGGAGGTTCAATGAAAACAATCATTGCCGGAAGCAGGTTTCAAACCCCCGAAGGGGAAGGCGCGCCTTGCAACCGAGTTCGAGGCGTTTCTCGTTGTGGTCGCAAAAGATGCGGCGTTTCAAACCCCCGAAGGGGAAGGCGCGCCTTGCAACCCTGCCATTTGGGAGGCCGCAACAGTAAAGGACGGAAGTACCGTGCTACACTTAACCTCCCTAAAAGGCCTAAAAAAACGCCTTGAAAAG
>JAGGVC010000058.1 GCA_021158185.1 bacterium
GATGTGGCGGTAAAGACGAGGAATGCCGCGGAAAGCCGTCTCGATTCTGCAAATGAGCGGCTGAGCCTAGTTACGGAAGGCCCGCGCGAAGAGCAGATTGAAGCCGCGCGCTCCGCGCTCTCTCAGGTGAGTGCGGCGTACAGCGAGGCGAAGCACGGCCCGCGGGAGCAGACGATTGCCAAGGCCGTCGCGAACGTGGAGATGGCCAGATCCGCGCTTCAGATTGCGGAGGTGAAGCTTGCGCAGACAAAGCTCTTTGCGCCTGCATCGGGTGTTGTTCTGTCGAAATCGCTCGAACCCGGCGAGTACGCGCGGCCGGGAACGCCGATAGTAACGATCGGCAATCTCGACGATGTATATCTTCGTGCGTATATAAACGAAACAGACCTTGGAAAGATAAGGCTCGGGCAGGCAGTTGAAGTGACGACTGACTCGTATCCGGGCAAGATATATCATGGGAGTATCACGTTCATATCGTCGGAAGCGGAATTCACACCAAAGGTGGTTCAAACTTCCGAGGAGCGCGTGAAGCTCGTCTACCGGATAAAGATTCGGATCGCGAATCGGGATCGGGAACTGAAGCCCGGAATGCCCGCGGATGCGAAAATCAACATTGGCGGTGCGGGATAGTCGTGGATGCGATACGCACCGAAGGCCTCACGCGGCGTTTCAAAGACCTGACGGCTGTGAACCGGCTTACGGTAAACGTGAAACGCGGGGAGATTTTCGGCCTCGTAGGCCCTGACGGTGCGGGAAAGACGACAACGATGCGGATGTTATCGGCGATTCTGACCCCGACCGATGGCAGCGGATGGGTTATGGGATACGATATCCGCACCGAATGCGCGGCTGTAAAGGATCGGATCGCGTACATGAGCCAGCAGTTCGGTCTATATACCGACCTTACCGTGATGGAGAATATCGAGTTCTATGCGGATCTGTACGGCGTTGCGAAAAAAGGACGAAGGGAGAGGATAGACGAGCTTCTGAACTTCAGCTACATGCACCCGTTCAAACGGAGGCTTGCGGGCAACCTGTCGGGCGGGATGAAACAGAAGCTGCAGCTCATGTGCGCGCTCATCCACACGCCTGAAGTGATGCTTCTCGACGAGCCGACGAACGGTGTCGATCCGGTTTCGAGGCGCGATTTCTGGCGCATTCTCTACAGGCTGCTGAGTGAAGGTGTGACTATCTTTGTTTCCACCGCGTATCTCGATGAGGCGGAGCGGTGCAACAGGATCGGTCTGATGCACGAGGGTGAATTGATCGCGCAAGGCACGCCGTCCGAAGTAAAGAAGCTGATGCGCGGCAGGATTATCGCCATAACTTCACCTGAGGCGCGTCGAATTGCATATCTTCTCAAATCCGAGCTTGAGGCGGTTTCCATATGCATTTTCGGCGACAGCGTGCACGTCGTAACCGACAGTCCTGAGAAAACATCAGTTTCCGCGGGGAAAATCATCAGCGAGAGCGGTCTAAGTGCGGACAGCATCCGTTCCATAGACGCGACGCTTGAAGATGTTTTCGTGTCGATGCTCGGTGAGAAGCGAGCGTCGGCGGGGGCGGAAGATGAAAACTGAAAGCACGGACATCGCGGTTTCGGTGAGCGGGCTGACGCGCAAGTTCGGAAACTTCGTCGCCGTGGATAACGTGAGTTTCGATGTGCGCAAGGGCGAAATATTCGGATTCATCGGGCCGAACGGTGCGGGGAAGAGCACAACGATTCGTATGCTCTGCGGCCTGCTTATGCCGACGAGCGGCGAAGGCCGGGTAGCGGGGTATGACATTTCACGCGAGCAGGAGAAGATAAAGAAACAAATCGGCTATATGAGCCAGAAATTTTCGCTTTACGCCGATCTGACCGTCGAAGAGAACATCAATTTCTACGGCGGGATTTACGGGCTGAAGGCGAGTGAGTTGAAGGCGCGCGGAGAGTGGGTTATCGAGATGGCGGGGCTTACGGATCACCGCCGTTCGCTTACGGGGATACTGTCGGGCGGATGGAAGCAGCGGCTTGCGCTCGGATGCGCGATATTGCATGAGCCGCCCATCATTTTCCTCGACGAGCCGACGAGCGGTGTCGATCCGATCAGCCGACGCGCGTTCTGGGATTTGATCTACGAGATGAGCGCGCGCGGTGTAACCGTGTTCGTGACCACGCATTACATGGACGAAGCCGAGTACTGCGACAGGATCGCGCTCATCTACCGCGGGCTTGTGATCGCGCTCGGCACACCGCAGGAACTCAAGACCGAGCGAATGAGCGATGAAATTCTCGATGTCAGATGCGAAAACCCGCACGATGCGATGGATGAAATAGAGGAGCTTGCCTGCGTGAAGGACGTCGCGCTTTTCGGATCGGGGCTGCACGTCGTAACGCCCGATGCCAGCCTGGCAGAGACCGAGGTAGCGAGTCTTCTCAATGAGAAGGGATACGGTTTCGACGCTATCGGAAGGATTTCGCCGAGCCTGGAAGATGTATTCGTGTCGTTGATCGAGGAAGCCGACAGCGAGAATGACGGTGGAGGCACGATGCGGGAGGCGCGCGATGCGTGATTCCCGGGAAAAAGCGAGTACGTCCGGGCTGAGCGCGCGGCGCGTTTTCGCCATCGCGCGCAAGGAATTCACTCATGTACTGCGCGACTGGCGGAGCCTTACGCTTGCACTTGCCATCCCAGTGATGCTGATTCTCCTTTTCGGTTATGCCCTTAACCTCGATGTGAAAAACGTGCCGACCATCGTGTACGATGCATCGGGTACGCCTGAGAGCCGCGATTTCGTCAGACTGTTCGGCGGATCGACGTATTTCACTTTCGTTGATCGATGCGATAACCACCGCGACATCGCGCGCGCGATAGATCGCGGGCGCGCGATGGTGGCAATTGTGATCCCAACGGACTTTGCAGAATGCGTGAACGCCGGTCGAAAAGCCGAGATTCAGGTCATCGTGGACGGCAGCGACGCAAACACTGGGAGGCTCGTCACAGGTTACGTAAGCGCAGTGGGTCTGATTTATTACCGCAATCTCGTCGTGAAGCGCGCCGAGCAGGCAGGAGGAGGTGCGGTTTCGATGCCCGTCAGCGTGGAGCATAGGGCGTGGTACAACCCGGAACTGAGGAGCACGAACAACATAATCCCAGGAATCATCGCAATCGTGATGATGGTGATCGCCGCGATCCTGACGAGCACGACGGTTGCCAAGGAGTGGGAGCTCGGCACGATGGAGCAGCTGATCAGCACGCCTGTACGCGTTCAGGAACTCGTTGTCGGGAAGCTTACTCCGTTCTTCGTCATCGGCTTTCTGGACGTAACCGTTGCTGTGGCGATGGGGCAGTGGATTTTCGGCGTGCCTCTGAGGGGGAATGCCGCTCTCCTTTTTCTTATGGCAGCGGTATTCCTCATCGGCGCGCTCTCAACCGGGTTCATGATAAGCGCGATGCTCAAGACCCAGGTTCTTGCAACACAGATCGCACTTCTTTCGACCTATTTACCGACATTGCTTCTGAGCGGTTTTGTTTTCGCGATCGAGAATATGCCTCAAGCTATCAGGGCGATTACGTATTTCGTGCCCGCGCGCTACTTCATCGCGATTATGCGAGGGATCTACATGAAGGGAATCGGGCTTGATGTAATGTGGTTCAATGCGCTTCTTCTTTCATTATGGGCGCTTTTCATGTTCGCCCTGGCGAACAGAAAGCTCAGGCTTAAGCTGGACTGATTACTCGTAAGGACTTACGTTATGTTCGGGCGTCTGAAACATATGTTTATTAAGGAGTTCCTGCAACTGCTCAGGGACCCGCGGATGCGTATGATTACATTTGCCGGGCCCGTGATACAGATGACTGTGTTTGCATTTGCACTCACAACTGACGTGATGAACATTAATACCGCGGTTCTCGATTTCGATCACACGAAGTCGTCGCGTGAATTCGTAGAATATTTCACTTCGAGCGGATATTTCGAAGTGACCGAGTACGCGGATTCCCAGTCTGATATAGCCGACATCCTCGATTACAGCAGGGCGCGCCTCGTTATCAATCTGCCGTCGGGATTCGAGGATGACCTTCTGAGCGGACGCACCGCGAAGGCGCAGGTGCTCGTGGACGGAACCGACAGCAATACAGCGTCAATCGTGTTCGGCTATGCAAACAGGATTGTCGCGGATTATTCGCGCGCGAAAATGGTCGAGTTTGAGAACGCATCGGGAAGCGCGGGGATGGTGGGGGCCGAAGGTGCGCCCTTCGAGATCGTAACGCGATCCTGGTTCAATCCGAACCTCGAAAGCAAGTATTACTTCGTTCCCGGTCTTATCGCAGTGATGATTCTCGTTATCAGCATGGTAATGACGAGCGTCGCAATTGTAAGGGAAAAGGAAATCGGCACTATCGAGCAGGTGATGGTGACGCCGATCACGCGCACCGAGTTCATCCTTGGTAAGACCGTTCCGTTCGCGATCGTCGGCTACATCGTGATGACGCTCATGCTCATAGTAGCGATGCTCGTATTCGGAATTCGGGTTAACGGAAGCATTGTGCTGCTCTATCTGCTGACCGGAATATATCTCTTCGGAAACCTGGGGCTTGCCCTCTTGATAAGCGTGACCGCGCGGACCCAGCAACAGGCGGTTCTCACCGCGTTCCTTGTCATGATGCCGTGCGTGCTCCTGAGCGGATTCCTGTTCCCCGTTCACAACATGCCCGAAATAATCCAGTACGCAGCCTTCCTCAATCCGATGCGGTGGTATTTGGACATACTTCGCGGAGTCATTATCAAGGGTGTAGGAGCAGGTGATATATTGTGCGCGATAGTCGCGCAAACTGTTCTTGCATGCTCGTTCGTGATGCTTGCGGTATCCCGTTTCAGGAAAACGATGGCCTGATTATCCCGGGATGTCGTCCGAAAACCCTTCATTCATCCTGTTTGACCGGCTTACTCGCCCACTTCATCAAGCATAATCAAGTTTCCCCGAAAACCTGCCGATATACCCGATGGCTGAGTATGGAGAGTGCGATGGCCAAGATTCACTGCAACCTTAACGAAGTTGATATTGAAGGAGCGGGAGTAGCGACGCTGGGCGATTTGATCGTGCATTTCGCTGGAGATGCGACGGAGCCCGGAGAAGTGATCTACCGAATCATCGTTGACGGCGAAGAAATCAACGAAGATAGGGAGAATGAACTCGCTGCAACGAACCTCGAAACGTATGAGATTATCGAGATATACACGCGTAAAGCGGTGGATATCGCCATCGAGGGGCTGAAGAGCGCGTGCGAACTCGTTCCGAGCATTCGTGTGGATGTTCTCGACGGCTCCGCTTCGCTCCGGTCGGGTGACTTCGAGCGCGGGTACGGCCTGATAAGCGATCTCGCACCATATCTGGGCTGGTACCTGGAGCTGCTGACAGCCATTGACAGCGTATTCATCAAGCCCGGCAACGAATTCATCCTGCGAGCGGATAACGGTGGCGAGAAGATTAGAAGCTTCGAACAGGTCGAACGGATGCGGGAACAGATCGTAGCCCTTGCGCAGGCGCAGTCGTACCGCGACCATGCCGCGGTCGCAGACATTCTCGAATACGAAATAGCGCCGCTTCTCAAGATCTGGAGCGATGAAGTCGCAACGCTGCTTCAAAGGATGACCGAGTCCAAGGCGAGCGATTGAAGCTGATGACGGAAGATGTTGATTCATTTGTTTTCTTACGAACTTGAACAAATATGGATGAGCAGAATATTTTCGAGAAGAACATGGTCCTCCTGGAAAAGGCAAATCCGGAGCTTGCCGCGCTTATGTCGGCTCGTCACGAGTCCGGCGTGGCGCTCGATATGCCCGCGGGGTGGCAGGCGAGGCGCTTTGATTCCAAGACCGGCCTTGAGGGAATAGAGCTTGCGACTTCGGACGAAAGGCGGGTGTCGCTAACCAGCAGGTACGACCCGGAGCGTGAAGCGGAGCAGTACATCGAGAGGCACAGTGAGGATTTCGGCAGCCGCAACTACTTCGCAATTATCGGCTTTGGCGCAGGTTACCACGTCAGCAGACTCGTCAAAGACTTGTGCCACGACGCAATGCTCGTGATTGCCGAGGCATCCCCTGAAATCTTCTACCACGCGATGAGCATCCGCGATCTCTCCGATATTCTCGCCTATCCGAGATTGGCTCTTTCCGTAGGGGATGATCCCGATGTATTCGTCGAACGATGCAACCGCATTTTCAATGTAATGACCTTCAGGGGACTGAATATTCTGGAGTGGGATTATTACGTAGATACACCTTTCAGCGAGAAATACGATGAAATCAGAAACAAGCTCCGCGCACAAATGCTCCAGGTTGCCGGCAACCTTCAGACGATGATGGCGATGGGTCATTCCTACACTGTGAACTCACTGCTCAATTTCAAGTACCTGGTGAAGGAACCATCCGTCAAGAATCTCCTCGGCAGATTCGATGGGATACCGGGCGTTGTAATCAGCGCGGGACCGAGCCTGTCGAAGAACGCTCACCTGCTTAAAGAAGTGGGCGACCGCGCGTTGATATGCGCAGTGGATACCGCCGTGAAACCGCTTCTGAAAATGGGAATCGAGCCGCATATTGTTGCAACGGGCGACCCCCAGGAAGCGAACTATCGGCATCTCAAGGGCGTAGTAATGCCCAATACAAGCCTCGTATGCGATCCGCAGGCACCGATAAAGACTGTAAGCGAATGGGCGGGCAACCGATTCTTCTGTTCGTTCGGCACAAGGTTCTTCCATTGGTTCGAATCGAGGATGGACGTCGGGCGCGTGGATGTGTGGGGCAGCGTTGCCACGATAGCGTACGACCTGGTGCTCCAGATGGGCTGCGATCCGATTATCTTCATTGGGCAGGATCTGGCTTTCAGCTGGGGGCGAACATACACTGAAGGAACGTACTTCGAGGATGACGATAAGAACGATATGTCCGTGGAAGCGTTCGAGGCGAAGGATAAGCGCCTGATAAAGATGAAGGACATTTACGGTAACGATGTTCCCACAAACCGCCAGATGTTCGCGTATTTCGATTTCTTCCAGAAAAGATTTGCCGAGCCTCACGGCAGGCGTATTGTGAACGCCACAGAGGGCGGGATTATGCATGGACCGAATATCGAGGTGGACACCTTCCAGAATGCGATAGACAAGTACTGTACCGAAGTCAACGATATCAAGGGAATGCTTGATGAAGCGTACGGCGAGGGAAACAGTTACAGGCTCGTTTACGTTTCGAGGGAGATGGACAGGCTGATTCTCGAATTCAGGAATATGATGAAGTATGCGAAGAAGGGCTACAAGTTTTCTGAGGAACTCGGTAAATTACTGGAAACGGAGGATTTCGATTCGGCGGAGGTTCGGGAAGCATACAACAGGATGATCAGGCTCAGGAACGACATGGACAGGCTTAACGAGGCCAAACCATTTCTGGAAATGGTGAATCAGGCGGGGCTTTACCTCTACTTCACGCGGCTACAGAACATCGAGCTTCCAAACGGCGCTATCGACAAGGATGCGATCCTCCAGATCAACAAGGCTATGAACGTTCTCTTCGCGTCCTGCCTTTCGCTCAGCGCGCAGCTCCTGCCGCATTTCGAGAACGCCAGGGACGATATCGGGAAAATTATTGCAGGAAAGGACAAGGATTCCGTTGTTCTTACCGTCTGATTCCGTTGCAAACCGAGGTGTTTAGATGGCGAAACCTGACAATCGCAAGCTCGAGGTAATCGAGGTATTTCCAACTACACCACAGCTAATCGCAGGACTTATTATTGCACTCGTTATTCTTTGCGCACTTTTATTTCTAAATTTCAGGGGCACGGAAGGAAGTGTGGAGATCGCGGAGGAAAAGCCCGCAAAGATGAAGTACTTCAACACGATCACGCTTGCAGAACTTGCGATGTACGAGGGAAACATCGCCGGCAGGGAGGCACTGAAGCCTTCCGGTGTTAGACCGCTCGATTCCGAAGTCATCCGGACGAAGCTTGAAAGGGCATTGGAACTCACGCTTTCCTCGAAGCTCGCGGATATCTACGCGGGTCTTGATCCTGAAGAGCAAGTATTCGTAAGAACAGCTGTTTCCGACTGGAAACTTTCGAGACTTCTGACGAGGCTTGAGGCAGCGGATTCACAGGAACTTGTAACGGATATACTTGCCGATTACGCGCAGGCGAAAGAAGATGAAGAAAATGCACCTGCATCTGCTGCAAAACCGACAAGCGTTTCAAGCGATGCGGAAGTTTCCGGAGCTGATGTCGGAAACGGCGTGGTTGCAGGCGGCGGCGATGCGGCTGGCGCATCGGATGACGCTGTCAGCGCAGGTGACATTCAAGGAATGTTCGAGCCTACCGATAATCTAGGCGAATAAAACGCCCGCGGGGCGAAAACTTAGGGGGTCGCAAGGATGCGGCCTTTCAATGTTGATGTAACCGGAACCTGGGTCGAATGCCGTTTAAGGAACGGTGGGGCATCCGCGCGCGCGGAACAATCCAAATCCTTGCGAAGCTGCATCACAGCACTTTTCTCAATTTCATCCTCGGAACATTACATCGCGAGGGATCGCGCGCGCGAAAAATACGACAAAAAGGAGGTGATAATTTGGCTGAAAACATACAGGCGATTATTTCATCACTCAACGCCGGCGGCGCAAATTCTGTCGGCGCACAATCTGCAGCAACTGCAGGTGTACCGCCTGGCGCGTTTGCAGAATTGCTTGCGAACGCTGTCTATGCGAGCAAGTCAGGCGAAGCATTCAACACCGGCATTGCGCGCTTTGAGCTTACGCAACCATCATTCGGCAATTCCGCGGATGGGACAGGATGGGACTGGACCGCGGCTCTCAGGGAGATTGCAGATTTCCTGAAGTGGGCCAAGGAGGAATCATCCGGGCTTTCGAGCATCCAGCCAGATTTGAACGGCACAAGCCTTGAAGGTATATTCAGGCAGCCGCTTGAGCATCTTTCGGTAGAAGGTACGCGCGAGATTCCGATTGCTGACGCACTCAGAATGCTCGCGGATCTGATCGCAGCAGACGGCCTCGAGGGGTCCAAGCAAAGCGCAGCTCAACACGGCGAAGCGATCCTCGCTTACAACCTGATTACAGGCAGGAACTTTGGCGATAATGCGCAAAGGCTCTCGGAGCTTTCCGATGCATTAAGGTTCATTGCAGATTTTCTCGCGGAGAACCCGGGTGCTCATCTTGAAGCTTCCGAAGGTCGCAATGGGTCGCAGGTTGAACTGGATCGAATGCTCAGGCTTCTTGCAGAAGCATTGGCAGGCTGGGATACCGGTCGAGCCGAAGCAAAGGAAAACGGTCTCTTGACCGCACTTTCGAGGATTCTAAGCGTTGATCCGCAGGGCAACCCTCAGCTTGAAAACGCTGTCAGACTCATTCTTGAAGCGCGCGAACGTAATGCATCAGCCGTATACAGCGAAACCAGATCTGCTCTTTCTTCACTCATCGAACTGTTACGCGGAAGCAATGCAGATTCGCGTCAGATTGCCGATGCAATTCGCCAAGCTCTGGACACGGTTGCGGGCGACGAACAGAATCTGAAGTCCTCTCTGAAGATGGTTCTAAATGCCCTGACGGGCGGAGGAAATCAGGCGGACAAGATTCTATCGCACGCAAATTTGAGCGCGACGGACGGCTTGCAGAGTACTGGCGCGCAGGACGGTCTGTGCATTAAAACTGCCCAGGGGATTGTAACGCTCTCGATTCTGAAGGCGGTCAGCCTGCCCGATGGCAAATGTGAATTCCTTGTAAGGCTTTCATCTGCCGAAGGCGGCGAGCTTGTAGCAAAGGTAATCGTTGACGGCACCAGTGCTTCTGAAAATGTCGAAGCGAAAGGGAACGCCACTCTTCCGCCGGGTTCGGAAGGCTTCAAGAGCTTCGAGACGACGGATGGTGCAAGACCTGCCGCAATCTTCGCGCGGCCCGGCGCATCTCTTAACGTTGAGGCGGCGAGCAATAATGTGATTCCTGCGCCCGTATCCGACGATGCCAAGGCTGATGCGCGTGTACAAGTAACGATGAAGCAGAACGTCGGGCAGGCGCGGAATCCCTTGCCGATACTTACACAGCCCGCTCCGATCGAAACACCCATCAGGATGATGCGGCAGGGATCCGTTATCGAGCAAATTTTGCAGGGAAAGGAGTTCGAATTTAAGGATGTTCTTGCAGGACTGTCGAACCGTCATCGGATTGGATCAACGCGTTTGACTGGCGAACAGTTCGAGCCGATACTCGGCAACAATCTGAGCTTTGCCGTCCGTGAAGCAGCCGTTACCAGCGAATCTCTTCTTACTCACCCGTCGCGGATCACCGCAACCGAGCTGTATCGCACAATTACAGAGCATGCTACGGAGATGCGCAGGTTGAGCGAGACAGCCCGGCTAGTCAGAATCAACGTGAATCCTCCCCATCTCGGACCGGTTCACACCAGAATCGAGATGAACGGAGCAACGATAAGCCTGACAATTGCAGTAAGCGGATTGGCCGCTAAAGAGATGATCGAAAGTCAGTTGAGTGATCTGAAAACCGCGCTTCAATCTCAGGGATTTGATTCCCCGCAGGTTGGCGTGGAAGTTGAAACGAATGAAGGTAGGAGCTGGAGCAACGGCGGAGACGCACCGGAAGGGCAAAACGCGCAAGACGGTGATAACCGGTGGGGCAAAGGCGATGTACGTAATAACGACGATGCAAGGCCGCGTGAGAGAACGGGGCTCTACATCTAACGGAGGTTTCTTATGCCAATTGAAGGTGTTTCAGGTGGCGATCAAAATTACTCGAACCAGATTGAGAAGCCCAACGGCTCAGTCTATTTCACTGGAATAGACGGTCCCGAGATCGTCCGCCCAGGCGAGGATACGAGCGAAAAGGACATGTTTCTCAAACTCATGATCGAGCAGATGCGACAACAGGATCCGCTCAATCCCATGGATTCGACGGAGATGATGGCGCAGCTCGCTCAACTCAATACGGTTCAGCAGATGATAACGCTCAACGACTCGTTCAACAAGTTCATGACAAACCAGGATCTGATTCAGGCGAACAGCCTGATGGGTCGCTGGGTTGAGGGACTTGACGCAAAACTCCAGCATATCGGCGGAAAGGTGGACTGGATCGAAGTGATCGACGGCGTCGTAACGCTTCACCTCGGCGATCAGCTCCTTATGCTGTACCAAGTGATTAGCGTGCGTGACGACGCTCCTGTTGACGGATCTGAAATTCCAGACGAGGGAACGGACGAGGTAGGCGGGGATGGTAATTCCGGTCAAGGGGCGGAAACGGGTGGAACTGAAGCCGGTGGTGAAACCGGTGAGGCTGCCTGAAGGAGGGAAAGATGGTAGATAACGTGAATAATCTGCACCCGCCAATCGGTCCGGCAAAGCCTGTTCAGCAGAGTCAAAAGCTCGTTAAGACGGACCAGCTTGATAGCACACAAGGCTCATTCGGCGATTTCCTGAAGGAAGCCTTGAGGAAACCGACCGATGTAGCATTCAGTGCACACGCACAGAAGAGGCTCTCAAGCAGGGGAATAAGCATGAACGACTCTCAGATGAGCAGGCTGAGCAATGCGGTTGATCTTGTCAATGGAAAGGGCGGACAGGACAGTCTCGTCATGCTTGACGGGCTTGCCCTGATTGTGAACGTGCCCAGCCGTACAGTTGTTACCGCAATGGAAGTTGCAGGTATGGGCGAGCGCGTTGTAACCAACATTGATAGTGCCGTCTTGGGATGATTCCTTTGGCGGAACTATGTTCATATACAGTTGTTGTTGAAGGGAAAGTAGGCCGGACGCACCTTCAGGTGCGAGGCTTGGGGCGTGGATCGATCGAAGCGCCCGTCCCTTCAGGTTTTAAGGATTAGCGTATTCTTAAACGTTTAACCATGGAGGGCTAATATGACCAGCGCATTTTTTACGGCTGCCGGTGGACTTAGAAACCAGCAGACCAAGATGGATGCAATCGCGTCCAACATCGCAAACATAAATACCGCGGGGTATAAGGCAAGCTCGACTATTTTTTCCGAGCTCCTTGCTCGGACCCTGCGCGGAGCCGCCGCACCGCAGGGCAACATCGGCGGAACGAATCCACTGCAGATCGGATTCGGGGCAACGATTGCCGCGATTCACACTATCATCGGACAGAGCACACTCGAGAACACCAACCGCTCGACGGATTTCGCCTTGAGCGGGCAGGGATTCTTCATCCTGAGGGACGGAACGCAGGAAGTGTACACGAGGGCTGGAGATTTCGGCGTGGACGCGTCGGGTTCCCTTGTATCCAACAGCGGGGCCAATGTACAGGGATTCACTCATCTCACCGCCAACGGATTTGAAGTCGACCCGAGCGCCGGCATCGGTGACATCATCATTCAGTTCGGCCAGAAACTTGCAGCATGGGCGACGACCGAAGTCACCTTTGCAAGCAACCTCGATGCATCGAGCGACCGGTACGGCAGCGTGAACAAGGCCACGCTCTCGTTTGGGCAGACAGGGATAATTACAGCATCCGGCGCAGCCGAGCCTTACGCTGTCACCGTTTCCCAGACGGCGATCGATCCTTTAGCGTACGTCGATCCGAGCGACATCATCATCGACGGAAACACCGTAGACCTTTCCGGATTAACTGGCGCAACATCACTTACGCTGGCACAGCAGATTGCAGATGCGATTAACGCGGATGCAGTCGTGAACCAGATTGTGCAGGCGACGGTAAGAAACGTTGATAACGAGGGGTTTCTCGTTCTTCAGTCGATAACCGGAGGAAGCCAGTTTACTGTAAACGGTTCAACCGCGGCGCCGTACATCGGTTTCGCCGCTACGGATGTTACATATACTTCGCCGAGCGTTCCCGGTGATTTCCTTGTGGGCAGCCACCAGATCACGGTAACGGACAGCAAGTCGGCTACCGCAACGACAACCCAGGCTGTAGGAGTCGGTGCAAACGCCCCGCAGGTCACTGGCACATTCGACATTAATGCAGTTACAGTTAACCTTGACGGCACCGGTACGGGTATTGCATTCGGCGATACCGGAACCTCTGCGGGCAATGCCGCAAGGATCGCAGAGATCATCAACGCGACGCCGGGAATCGAGGTTGTCGCAACCGCAAACGCCAACGGCACGATTAACCTAACCCATAAGCTCAAGGGCGAGGCGAATATTTTCGCGCTTGACAATCCCAGCTTCGGCGACCTGTTCGATCGTCTGGGATTCAGCAGCATACCTGATGGCGACGGCGTACCGGGTCTTCCGATAACCGTCAACAACGGTATCAACGCACGCGTCGAGGATATTTTCTCACCTGAAGCGGGAGGAGAAGAACTTGTCAGATTCGTCGAAGACATAATCGTGTCGGGAACATCGAGCGAACTTTCAAACATCAAGGCACGCATCAGCGGTCTTACTGCAAGCTTCCCGCTCATCCCAGGTATTATCCTCTCGATAGATGAACTGTCCGCAGGGCGCGCCTTCATCGGTACAAGCACTGCATTTGTTCATTCCACAAACAAGGTAGTTTATGACACGCTCGGAAATCCGCATGAGCTTACATTCAAGTTCACGCACGTCGACGAGAGCGTCTGGAACTGGGAAGTTTCGCTGCCCAACGAGCCGCAACTCATTCTGACGAACAACCTCGGTGATATAAACTTCGATAGCATGGGGCTTATCTCGACCCCCAATCCTGAGAGCCCGATTACATTTATGGGTGAAGGTGCGGAGCCTTCCGAAATCCAGCTTATCTTCGACGGCGGCGGACAACCGATCAACGGAATTACTCAGTTCACGGGTGAGACCACGACGGCTGCTCGTACCCAGAACGGGTATCCGATGGGCGTACTGACCGATTTCGAGACGGATTCGAGCGGTACCATCACAGGTTTCTTCAGCAACGGTCAGAGAAGGCCGATCGCGCAGTTGGCAATTGCCACCTTCACGAATTCCGAAGGGCTTTCACGTATGGGTGAAACGACATTCAGGGATACGCCGAACAGTGGTACAGCAATGCTGAGAAGCCCTAATACCGAAGGTGCCGGGGCTGTGTTTGGCGGTTTCCTCGAACAGTCCAACGTCGATCTTGCCCTTGAATTCACGAACCTGATCGTGGCGCAAAGAGGACTTCAGGCGAATACGAGAGTCTTTTCGGCACAGGACGAAATCCTGACCGAAATCGTGAATCTCAAGAGATAGCCTGGATAATGATTCTATGGCAGTAAAATATGTTCAGGGCAGTAGCAATGCCGATTTAACGGGTCATCGGGGGCATGTGCCCCCGTCGACCCGTTATGCACAACAATCCACACTTTGTTCATTTCAAAGATATTGGTATAATCAAGCGATGATTGAAATCACGCGAATCAACGGAGAGTCGCTAGTACTCAATTGTGACTTGATTGAGTCGCTGGAGGCTACACCTGATACAATCATCAGGCTGACGAGCGGTAAGACAATCGTTGTCTTGGAATCGGTGAAGGAAGTCGTAGAGAAGGTGATCGCATTTAGGCGAAAGCTCCATACGATTTCCGTCGCAGCGCCAGTGAGTGAAAGCGATGAAGCATCGGCGGACGATGAGTAATGACTGACATTCTCTCACAGGACGAAATCGATGCTCTGCTCGGCGCCTTGGATGCAGGTGACATTGAAACCGAGAACGGCGAGGGAGCGGCTGCCGCAGATTCTCACGCGCGCTTGTACGATTTTAAGCGCCCAGACAAGTTTTCCAAAGAACAGCTTCGCACAATCCAAATGCTCCATGAAACCTTCGGAAGGCTTTGGTCGAGTGCATTGTCCGGCATGCTCAGAAGCCTTGTCAATATGAGCGTGATCAGCGTCGATCAGCTTACATACAGGGAATTCCTTCTTTCGATGGCTGACCCGTCTGTGATCTGCGTGTTTTCGATGTCCCCGCTCGAAGGGCGAGCTGTTATTGAATTTTCTCCTGCAATCGCCTTCCCGCTGATCGACAGACTGCTGGGTGGGCACGGCGCGGCTGGCCATAAAATAAGGGAGCTGACGGACATTGAACAGCGGATTATCAGTACGCTTATCGAAGAGGGCTTGCTTTTCCTGAAAGAAGCCTGGGTGAGCATGACTGAGTTTTACCCGGAGATGCTTGCCGTTGAGAGCAATCCAATGTTCGTACAGATCGTTCCGCCAAGTGATATGGTACTGCTTCTATCGCTCGAGGCAAAGGTGGGCGATTTAACCGGAGTTATCAACGTATGTTATCCGTACATCGTGCTGGAGCCCATCCTGACACATCTATCGCAGCAGTTTCTTTTTGCAAGCTCAGGCAAGGGCGCCACGAAAGATACGCGTACAGCAATCCTCGATACCCTCAAGGAGGTCAGCCTTGATGTTGAAGTACAACTCGGCGAGGCGGAATTGACGTTCGGGGAAGCTCTTGACCTGAAGCCGGGTGATGTAATAAAGCTCAACACGAAGATTGACAGCGAGTTGAATGTTTCCGTTAGCGATAGGGTGAAATTCATGTGTGTTCCGGGTGTTCATCATGGTCATAATGCCGTGCTGATCACCCGCTTGATCGAGAACCCGGAGGAGAAGCTTAAAGATGTGCGCGTGTAGCGATCTAATGTCACAGAATGACATCGATGCTCTTTTCGACAGCGCAGCTGAAAACGCTGCTCAGGAAGACAAGGCTGAAGTCTTTCTCAAGAAGCTCCAACCCATTGTCGAGAGAGCGCTTGACAGCATGACGTCCATCCTATCTGCTTTTATTGGCAAGGAATGCAAGCTGATTGCCTTTGAGGTCGTGCCGACAAGGACTGGTGAACTGGCAGCAATGGTATCGGGCTCTGATATCGTGTTCGAGAGCGCTATCGAATTCGATCAGAAGTATCCGGCCTTTCTCATTCTGGAGCAGGATGCCGCCAAGAAAAGTGCGAACATGATGACGGGACAGCCTGCGGATTATGAACTTGATCAGCCCCTAGGCGACGAGCGTAAAGCCGCGGCTTACGAAATCATGAGCAAGATCTTTGGCGGAATCTCCGATGTTCTGCTCGGAAGAAACAAGTCAGAGAGCGACATTGCGATTGCCCAAGTGGAGGCGATCACGGAGAACCAAGTCTCGAAAATCGAAGGTTCGCTAGCGGAAGAATTCTACCTGGTGAGCGTTACGATGGATCTGGACAGCGGTGAAAGCTGGCATTACCAAGTGGTCCTGGGCAAGGATCTTGCTGAAAATATTGTCTCAGCGCTAGGAGAAGACGAACCACCCCCCGCTCCCAAACAGGTTGTCACGGCGACTCCCCTGGAGGGTGTAGCTTCACCAGTAGAACCTCAACCGGACATAAGCGCAGCACCGGCTGCAGCCCCCCCTCAGCCTTCATCCGTTCCACCTCCTTCAGCCAGAGAGCCAGAGATAACGTATCAACCCGCGCAGTTTCAAGAATTACCGGAAAGAACTGCGAGTTACGAGGCCAGGAATATGGATGTGCTCTTGGATGTTCCGCTGAACATTACGGTTGTGCTTGGCAGAAGCAAAGTACCCGTGAAGCAGGTTCTCGAATACGGCCAGGGATCGCTTATTACACTGGACAAGCTGGCCGGTGAGCCTGTTGACCTCGTCATTAACGGGAAGTACTTCGCCAAGGGTGAAGTTGTGGTTATTGACGAGAATTTCGGCGTTAGAATATCTGCCATACTTTCACCTGAGGAGCGTATCCAGGCGCTAACATCGAGTCAGATGGATTAGGCTGTTTTATCGCTTGGCGATTCATAATTCCGGTCATGAAATCTCTGGGAAACGTGATATAATTCCGCCCGCGTTAGTGGTCTGGGGTGATGGTGTGCCGGTAAATGCAACTGTGCGGGTGATGACATGCGTATCAATCGCGCTAATTAGCCTTAATTCTAGCCTGGTACTTAACATACCCCAATTTGTATCTGCATCAGATCAACCTGCAATTTGCTTAATTGCATTCGCTCAACAAGAGGAGGCTGCACCAAACCAGGATGACACGGCAGTAGAGGAACGGGCTGGCGGAGAGAGCGGCGATCCTGATGTGAGTGCCGCTGGAGGCAGCGAAGAACAACGAGACGAAATCCAGGAATCGCCTGACGACGATTCACTGTCTGATTTTCTGCCCTCGAATGATGCGTCCGGCCCAGTATTCAAAGAGGATTTTCTGCCTGAGGATATGCCCGAAGCGGATATAGACTCGTTCAATCCCTGGCAGGCCGTTGCCGGATCGCTTTTAGTACTCGCGCTTCTCTTCGTGCTCGTGTGGTTTCTCAGGAAATTTGCAGGTCCGAACCTACGATTCACTTTGGGGCGGCAGATGCGCCACATTGAAACTTTATCCCTCGGTATGGGGAAGCAGGTAATCCTCGTTCAAGTAGGTGATCGGATTCTCATTCTCGGTGCAACGCAGAACGGGATCAGCCTGCTTGACAAGATGAGCTCCGAACAATTCAAAATGCTGCAGGACAGGGAGTTTGAGCACGTAGAGATGGTTAGCATCGAGGAGATAGACGAGCCAATCGAGACGTCCTTTTCGGAGAAGCTTGGGGAAGTAAGAAAGCGTCTTGAAGAGGTAAAGGATGAATAAGCGCGATCATCAAAGACGTAGACTGAAGATGATCGGCAGAGTTCTTCGCCGGCACAGGTTCACGTTGACGATTCTTCTCGGTCTTTTCATCGCCGCATATTGCACACCGCTTCTGGCGCAAGGGCTTCCCGCGGTTAATATCGACATCGGAACTGCCGAGGGTCCGAGCGACGTTGTCGGTCTTCTCCAGATACTCCTTCTTCTGACGCTTATTACGCTCGCACCGTCGCTTCTCGTAATGGTCACGCCATTTACTCGTATCATCGTGATCCTTTCGCTTCTGAGGAGCGCTCTCGGCACACAACACGCACCGCCCAATACCGTCCTTGTGGGGATTGCGCTTTTCCTTACACTCTTCATAATGGCGCCGGTCAATTATCAAATCAATCAGAATGCCGTACAGCCCTATCTGAAGGGAGATATCGAGTTCGGAACCGCAATACAACAGGCGGAGGCGCCCCTTCGGAAGTTCATGCTCGCGCAAACACGGCGCCGCGACCTTGCGCTTTTTACGGAGATGTCACGTCTGGAAAACGTGGAAACGATCGATGATATACCTACTTACGTTATCATCCCTGCATATATGATCAGCGAGCTCAAAACAGCGTTTCAGATCGGGTTCATCATTTTCATTCCGTTTCTCGTAATCGATCTAGTCGTATCGAGTGTGCTGATGAGCATGGGAATGCTCATGCTTCCGCCGGTACTTATCTCGCTGCCGTTCAAGCTGCTCCTATTTATACTGGCGGATGGCTGGCACCTCATTTTCGCAAGCATCGCAAAGAGCTTCAACATCGGCTGATTACGCGCCCGGGCCGTCAAAGGTTCGGGCGGAGACTTTTTTGAGCTTTCCGGTGCTACATTTGCTGAAAGCGGATTACGGAAGTGATATTCTGTATAATAAGAAGTGGTCTTGGATTTCGACGACAGGGTATTTCGGAAGCGAGGGTTTTATATGAATGATGTGTATCTGGGAGTGGGGCATCGAGCGGTAATGACCGCCCTTCAAGTCGGCTTGCCCATCCTGATTACAGCGCTTGCAGTGGGGTTCATTATCAGTATTTTCCAAGCAGTTACGAGCATTCAAGAAGCAACTCTTACGTTCATCCCCAAAATCCTGGCAGTTGCGATGGCGCTGATTATCCTTGGGCCCTGGATGGCGAATACAATTACAACATTTTCGAGAGACCTATTCTCTAACGCTTGGTTGTACGTCAGATAAGTGGAAAAAGATAGAATTATGAAAATGAAGTACATAGCCCTGCTTGCATTCATCGCGTTTTTCATTGTCCATCCATCTTTGGCGTTTGCGCAGGATGATCTGGACTGGAACATGTCCAGCATGACTGACGTAGAGCTAAGGAATCGCTATGGTGATGCGAGCGATGAAATCGGGCTGGATGATGCGAGAAAGCTGATGCTTAAGCTTGTGAACAGCGACCGACATGAATATGATCGACTGCCCAAGCTTCGTTTGCAAAAGCTTGCTTGCGATGTTGCGCAGGCTCACGCGGAGGATATGGCCGACAACCGCTATCTCGGTCATTACGATCGTTCGGGTTGGAAAGCGCCTGAGCGCTACAACGCGGCTGGCGGCACGGATATGGTCATCGAAAACGTGAGCTACTGGGAGGTTGAGAACTTCGAGGCTGTCATCACACCCCAAATCGTGAAGAACTTCGAAGAAAGATGGATCAGAAGTCCCGGTCATCACAGGGCGATTATGACTCCGCAGGCTACCCATTTGGGATTCGGCATTGCACTCGCCCGCCATGGCAATATCACGGTTATCACAGCGGTTCAGCTGTTCGTCGTGGACAAGAGCGACTTCAAGCCCGTTTCAGGGAGAATCAGAAGGCGGGGCAAGGAAAGCCCCGTCGTGAAAATTTCAGGAAGACTCCATTCGGGCGTTGCCTTTTTCTACGCCGCAGTGGGTATGGAGCCGCTTCCAGAGCCGATGACGCCCGAATTTCTCAATAAGAACTTATCGTCCTATCAGACGCCTGAGCCGTTCGCCGGCTACCTCGAACAGGTTGCCGAGGGCAGGCAGCGCCTGTCGAACCTGCAGACGCGATACACCTTTGCTCTCGGGCCGAACGGACTTGCAGTAAAAGGACAGGTGGAGCTTGGGAATGGAGATGGCAGCCCGGGCCTTTATTATATCTATGTCTTCGTGCGCGACGCGGACGGCAATGTCTATCCAATAATGATTCAGACCTGCGAAGTCGTGTGATTCACATTGCGCCGTGGCGTGTCAAATGCTAGTTTGCAGTTCGGAACTTCCTCAAAAGCGATTTCGCAAGCATCATTTCTCTGGCGCGCAGCTAGCCGAGTAATCGTGCAGACATCATTGCGGAGAACGAGGAAAAGAGATCCATCAGCGGCTTCGGGTAAACGCCGAAAATGACCATAAACACTCCGAGCGGCGCAAGGCTCCACCACTCGCGTGTCGATAAGTCCTTGAGGTGATTCCATCGTTCCTTTGCCTTACCGAGGAATACGCGCTCGATCATCCAGAGCAGGTAACCTGCGGTCAGGATCATTCCGATTGCCGCGATGACCGCCATCCAGCGGAAGAAAACCAGCCCTGTTCCAAATCCCGGAACCTCGATACCCATCCAGAACGCTTCCGGAGCCTGGAATGTGCCCTTGAGTATGAGGAATTCACCCCAGAATCCGACAAGGCCCGGCAGTCCGAGCGACGTGAACGCCGCAAGGCTCATCATCCCCGTATATTGCGGCATCTGGTTGTATAGTCCGCCCAAATCAGCTATTTGCTTAGTATGGGCTCGGTCGTAGATCACTCCTACGAGAAGGAAGAGAGCGCCAGTCGAAAGCCCATGCGCGCACATAAGCATTATCGCACCGTTTATTCCGTCCTGGCTCATTACACTGATTCCGAGCGTCATATAGCCCATGTGCGAAACCGAGCTGTACGCTATCAGTTTCTTGAGATCGGCTTGAGCCATCGCAACGAGCGCGCCGTATATTATTGCGATTACCGAGAGAACCGCAATGAACGGCCCAAGCTCCTTGGCGACGTCTGGAAAGGTCGGCCAGGCGACGCGGAGGAATCCGTACGTTCCCATTTTCAGAAGAACGCCGGCCAGGATGACGCTGATTGCCGTGGGGGCCTCGACGTGAGCGTCAGGAAGCCACGTGTGGAACGGGAACATCGGGACCTTGATCGCAAATCCGACTATGAGTCCTACGAAGAGAAGTGTGCGGACAAGTGAACTCTGCCCAAGGAGTGCGACGCTGTCTGCTATTTCGAGCATATTCCAGCTTCCTATGTCATAGCTCGTAATCAGTCGCATTGCGATGATGCAGATAAGCATGAACACGCTTCCAAAGAGCGTATAAAGG
This sequence comes from bacterium, assembly GCA_021158185.1. Taxonomy (GTDB): domain Bacteria; phylum 4484-113; class 4484-113; order JAGGVC01; family JAGGVC01; genus JAGGVC01. Next base: position 20,947 of record JAGGVC010000058.1, read on the forward strand.
AAGAACTTGATTGCGGCGTATTCCTTCCTTTTTCCTCCCCAGATTGCAATCAGGAAGTACATCGGCACAAGCATGATCTCCCAGAACACGTAGAAGAGGAAGTAATCGAGCGCCACGAAAACGCCGAGCATCGCAAATTCGAGTATAAGAAAAAGAACGAAGTATTCTTTTTCTCGGAATTTGATGCTGAAGCTTCCGATTAAGGCCATCAGGCCCACGAAGCTCGTAAGAAGGAAAAGTGGCAGCGAAAGACCGTCAATTCCGACGGTGTAATGAACCTTCAGAAGAGGAATCCACTCTACATCGAACCAGTGATTCGGAATCTGAAGATCTGGGCTGAAAACCGTAACGAAACCGATTTTCAGGAAGAATATGCCAAGAAGAATGACGATGGATGTGGCTATCGAAAGGATGTACACCCAGGTTGATGAAAACTTCGGAAGCGCGCTTTTATATATGAAGCTTATCAGGAATGCTGCAACGATAATGAAGAGCACAAGGAGTGTGTATCCAAGTCCCGGACTGTTGGTGATGAACGGAAGCGGCCTTATCGAAAACGTCGGCACGGCAAGAGCGAAAACGGACAGGATAACCGTTGCAATTCCAATTATTAGCGAGAAAGCCTTGATCGCACGAGGTCTGTCTTTCGGGAAAAACATGATTGCGATGGCACCGAACAACGGCAGGAAAACAACCTGATTCAGCGGGTTCATAAAGAACAGCTGAAGCGCTGACAAGAAGCTTTCGTTTACAATAACGACATTTCCCATTATCACTACCTCATTTTGCTTGGATTCAAGTCAATCCAGTCTTGAATACCCGCGACGTTGCCGAAAAGCCCGATGACGAGGGCGAGAACGGTGCTTAAAAGAATGACGAAGATGTACGTCTGGATATAACCGCTCTGAACCCTTCTTATGACCCAGTTGATGGCTATCCACATAAGCCCCGCAGCGTTGACTAGGCCGTCCACCACAGTCTTGTCGAACCATCCGGAAAGGAGCGCGAAGAATTTTGTTAGTGCTGCAACTGCGTTGACTGCGAAGTCAATCACATACTGATCGAAGATAAAGAAGATGCGTGCGAGCGAAAGCTTGGTGTCTTCTACATTGCGTACGATGAGCGGCGAGAGCATGCCCGTATAGAGATCGTCCATGTAGTACTTGTTCACGAGCAATGTTTTCAGCCATATGAATCTGGCGGAAATTCCCGCAAATGCGGTCGACTTGCTTACGAATATCATCCAGCCTACGCCTACTCCTGCAAGCCCCATAAATGTAGAGAGAATCAGTACAAACCAGTTGATGTGCGGCATATGTGGGTGCGCAAATAGCCCATCCTGCACGAACGTCTGAAACCACGGGAACACCCCCGGTATGCCGGTAAATCCCCAGAGAAGGCCGAGCGTGCCAAGCACTATCAAGGGAATCGTCATGTTGAACGGGCTTTCTTTGGGCAAAGCGCCGTGAGGGGCATGGTGCTCATCATCGTGCTCGTCGTGTGGCGCTTCGTCGCCTCGGTACTTATCGCCCAGGAATGTCATGGCAAAAAGCCGCGTCATATAAAACGCGGTAATGAAGGCGGCGAGCTCGCCAAAAACGAATAGAACCCAGTAAACCGCCTGCCCGTCCATCGCCCTGTCGAAAACACTTACCAGGATCTCGTCCTTCGAAAACCAGCCGGATGCAAACGGGAGAGCGACGAGCGCCGAGGTCGCCATCGCGAACGTAATGAATGTAATCGGCATGTATTTGCGGACTGCGCCCATATACCGCATATCCTGCTGATGATGACAGCCGATGATTACCGAGCCGCTCCCGAGGAACAGGCAGCCCTTGAAGAAAGCATGCGAGATCAGGTGGAACATCGCGCCGACCCAGCCGCCAGCGCCGATACCGAGAACCATGTATCCGAGCTGGCTTATCGTCGAGTACGCGAGAACTTTCTTGATGTCGTTCATCACCGTTCCGAGAAGTGCGGCGATGAGAGCCGTAAATCCGCCGATTATGGCAACGATAAGAAGCGTTGTGGCGCTTGCCGCGACGATTGGAAATACGCGCCCCAGCATATACACACCTGCGCTAACCATGGCTGCGGCGTGGATCATCGCACTGACCGGAGTCGGACCTTCCATCGCGTCGGGAAGCCAGACCTGTAACGGAAATTGCGCGCTTTTGCCGATCGTGCCCATAAACAGGCAGATTCCCGCAGCAGTGATCCACGGCAGGATCGAGCTTTCCGCGCCGCTCGCACCGACAGGGAACTGCCGCCATATTTCGGAGAAGTCGAAACTCCCGACAATCATGAAGGTCATCACAATGCCGAGAAAGAAGCCTACATCGCCGATGCGTGTCGTTATAAATGCTTTCTTGCAGGCGTCCATTACGCTCTTTTTGGTGAACCAGAAACCGATGAGAAGGTACGAGCAAAGCCCCATAATCTCCCAGAACATGTACATAAAGAGAAGCGAACTAGTAATTGTGTGGGCGATCATCGCCGCTGTGAAAAGGCAGATAAAAGCGTGGAAGCGCGGAAAGAGGCTGTCGCCATGCATATAGCCAACGCTGTATAGGTGGATCATGAAGCAGGCGATCGTGACCATAAGGAGCATGATCGCAGCCATCTTGTCGATGCGTACGCCGTACCGCACAGCGGTGATCTGCCGGTCGAAATCGGGATTTATGTCCAGTTTCGCACCGCCGCCATGTGCATCGCCGCCCGCTTCGCCGTGCGCTTCATCGTGTCTGGTCTCGGAAAGCTCTGCAGACAAAACGAGATGCCCGTTTCCTTTGTTCACGAAAGCCAGGTACCAAGGTGTAGCATCGTGCTCCGCAGAATTATTTCCGGTTCCGCCGGATGCGATCTGATTCTCAGTGTTTGCAGCTCTTTCGATCTGAGGATTGAGGTTGAATACCTCGAACGATTCTTCATACACATAGCCGGGCCCTTTGCCGATCATGGTGAAAAGAACCATCAGCCCCATAAACGCTGCCAGTCCGGTCAGGATGGCCGAAAGGTTGCCGCTCCATCTGTCCTTCAGCGTTTTCGAGAAGAACGTGATGAGAACGAACCCCAGAAACGGCAGGAGCGGAATAAAAATCGCTTTTTCAAGAAACCAGTCCACGAACCTTCCTCCTACCACCTCATCAGATCTGCATCCTCAACCTTGACGCTATGGCGTTGCCTGTAAAAAGCAATAACAATCGCAAGGCCGACAGCCGCTTCGGCTGCAGCGATAATGATTATGAAAATCGTGAATATCTGCCCCACCGGTGTCAGCACATCCTCGTTTGACGTAAACGCGGCGCGTGTAATCTTCAGCCCCCAGATCTGGTTGAAGGCGACGAAGTTGAGATTGACGGCGTTGAGCATGAGTTCAATGCTCATTAGAATGCTTATCGCGTTTCTCCGGACGATCACGCCGTAGAATCCGATGGTGAAGATGATCGCGGCGACCGTAAGATAATGATGGATGCTTATATGCTTGAAAATATTCCACATCGTCAAGAGAGCGTTTCCGCCCGACTCAACGTTTGCCCAGTTCGAAAGGAAGTATAGGCTGTCGTTGTCCATCAGTCGTCCTCCTTGCGATGAGCGAGTACAACTCCACCGATAAGCGCCATGAGAAGGAGTATTGACGCAATTTCGAACGGTAATGAATATGTTGCCATAAGCGACCACCCAACTATCATCGTGTTGTCGAGCTTCTCCGAAGCTTCCGCCAGCCAAGCAGGATAAAACGGCACGTGATAGTCTTCAACGAATCGCGTAGAAATAATTACGAAAAATGTCGTAACAAGAAACGCAAGGGAAACTATGATGCCGGGGAGCACATACGCATTCGTTTGGACGATGTCTCTACGCATTATTCGGGTCGACAAGAGGATTGCGAATATGATGAGCACCATTATCGCCCCGACATAGATGATCACCTGGACGGCAGCGAGGAATTCCGCATTCAGAAGGACGAAAAATCCCGCCACTGCAAATAGGCATACGATCATCGAGAGCACACTGTGGAAGATATTGCGCAGCACAACGACACCGAGTGCGCCGAGAATCGCCAGTGCTGCAAAGAAGTAGAAGTAGATCGCAATTAGATCCGCCGGGCTCACATTTCCTCCCCTGTGCTCTTTCCAAGCATCTTCACTTTTTCGAGGTATTCGCCGAATATATCAATAACGAGATCGTCCCTGCAAAAAGCCGAGTACGCGAATTCTGGAGTGTGCTTGATTGCACTCGTCGGGCATACATCCTCGCACAATCCGCAGAAACTGCACCTAGAATTGTCGAGCAGGAATCCGGTGAGCACCTGCTTTTTAGTCTCGGGATTTCTCACGCTCTCGATAATGATCAGTCTGTCGGGACAAATCCTCTCGCAGGCCTTGCAGGCGATGCAGAGGTGATCTCCCTTTTCATCGAAAGCGAGCATGTGGCGTCCGCGGAAGATCGGAGCAAGGTCGGGCTTCTCTTCGGGGTAAAGCTCGGTTGTGGGCGGGCGCAGCAGGTGAACTCCCGTGATCTTCATTCCAAGCAGAATGGATACGAACTGGTCGTGCCAGCGTGAGACCCAGAACCATCCGCGTCTCACGCAAAAAATGAAATTGTCGAACAAAAGTGCAACGAAAAGAGCGGCTAGAAGCAGCGCGATGAGGAATACTCCCGCGTTCATTTTGCCGATCAATGGAAAGTTGCTCAGGAGATAGTGAATTCGGTTAAGCGGGTCGAGGTACACTATGGATGCACATATCAGCGCCAGCATCCAGAACCATCGGGCGACATTCGGGTTCTCTCTGCCCCATGAGTTCCATGTCGTGAACCGTCCCGCCAAATACCAGAAGACTGCGACTGCCGCGATAGCAATGAAAAGGATTGGCGGAAGCGTAAGAATAATCAGCCCCAGACCGCGTTCATGCGCCTCGACATCGAGTATCTGTTCGTAAAAAACAAGCCCGCTGACAATAACCGTCCAAAAAAGAGCTATGAGAATAAGAATTGCAGCGATTTGCCCGCGCTTCGATGGCAGGACATCTTCGTGCGCAGAAGATGGATCCAGTCTGTCAAACACCTCGCGCCCGAGGGAAGCACGCCCCTTCTGATGCTCGTCGTGGAGTTCCCTGTTATCGGCGTTATCAGGCTTTTGCATCCGCTTCACCTCCGCTTACAGCACTCCACATCACTTCGAGCTTCGGCGCCCGTTTCACGCCGCGAATCACCTTCCAAACTGTGAAAAGGATTAAAATCAGGAACAGGAACGCAAATACGTTGTATGCCCAGAAGAACGTTTTCATATCGTCCGACATCGCGCCATAGGCCGTGTTGATCCAGCCGAAGTCCACTGTGCCGTTTCCTTCAATTATCCGCACCGGACCTTCGACTTTCTCACTATCGAACATAATGTTATAGATCGAGCTCGATGACAGTTGTGTAAGCGCAACGACCCTCGCGTCTGCTGTGAGTCTTTCGTTGATATTGCCCGGCGATCCCATATAAAGCGGATGGCTGAATGCAACGCCAAGGCCAATAACGAGAATATTTACAACTGCAACCGGTACGAGGAACTTCCAGGCGAAGCCCATCAGGTGATCGACGCGGAACCTCGGCAGAGTGGCTCGAAGCCAGACGAAGATCGTAACCATTATGTAGGTCTTGGCAAGGAACCAGAAGATGCTCGTCAGCCAGAGTCCGCCTGCGCCGAGAAACATCGGCCCCTTCCATCCGCCCAGGAAGAGCGTCGTTATGATTGCACTTATCACGAAGACGTTCGTATATTCGGCCAGGAAGAACAGCGCGAACTTCATGCCGCTGTACTCGGTATGGAATCCTGCGACAAGCTCGCTTTCTGCTTCCGGAAGGTCGAACGGGCAGCGGTTCGTTTCTGCCAGGCCGCAGATGAGATAGATCAAGAAACCCACGAATTGCGGAACAATGTTCCATACAACGGACTGGCTGTGCACGATATCCACCATCGAGGTCGAGCCCGCCACGAGCACCACGCCGAGGATCGCGAGTATCATCGGTACTTCGTAACTGATTATCTGCGCTGCGTTTCTGAACGCGCTTATAAGGGCATATTTATTGTTGCTGCCCCAACCCGCCATTAAGAACCCGATAAGTGCAACGCTCGAAACAGCGAGCAAATACAGGATGCCGATGTTCAAATCCCTCACTATGAGAACGTTGTAGCTTCCACCGACGTACGCCGCGCCCATAGGAATCACGACGAATGCGAGAATGCTCGGCACGAACACGGCGAACGGAGCGATGTTGTATGTGATCGGCTCCGCCGCGAGCGGCATTATGTCTTCCTTCTGGAGGAGCTTCAGGGCGTCGGCTACGGTCTGGAAAAGCCCCTGCGGGCCGACGCGGTTCGGACCGTGACGAATCTGGAAGAAACCGAGAACCCTTCGCTCGAATAAAACGACAAAAAGCACGGTTACAACGATGAAGATAACGATGATGAGGAATGCAATTAGCTGGTTCATCCCGCTTGCCCAGGCAGCGGCACTCGCTTCCGACATGTTCCAGTTCAGAAACAGGTTATAGAACCAGTTGAACAGCCAGTCGAGTATTCCGTTGTGGGGCGCCGCGCCAAGTGCTTTCATCGGTCAACATCTCCCAACACGATGTCGATGCTTCCAAGTATTGCGATCATATCGGCAACCATGTAACCTTTGCTCATCTCCTCGATGGCCGCAAGATTCGCGAACGACGGCGCACGGAGGTGGAAGCGCCACGGTTTCTTCGCCTTGTCCTGATCGGTGATCATAAATCCGCCAAGCTCGCCCCGCGGGCTTTCGATTCTCCTGTATGTCATTCCCTTCTTGCATCTGACGCTCGTTGGTACCTTTGCGGTATGCGAACCCTCTGGCAGTCCTTCCACAGCCTGCTTGAGCATCCTGTTGCTCTGGCGCATCTCCATCATTCTCACGCGGTAGCGCGCCATTACATCGCATCCTTCTTCTACCGCAGCGTCGAACGTGAATTCGGGATACGCGCTGTAGGGCTCGTTGATCCTTAAATCCCAGTTTACGCCGCTGCCGCGCAGCATCGGCCCTGAAAGCGCCCAGTTGACCGCCCTCTCTTTGGAGATGACGCCCACGTTTGTGACGCGCTCGATGAAGATGGCGTTGCCCGTTACAAGCTCTTCATACTCGTCTATGTAAGGCGGGAAACGATTTGTGAATCCCTCAAGCTTTTTCATGAACTCCGGCGTTACATCACCGCGTACGCCACCGGGCCTGATGTAATTGTAGAGAAGCCGTGCGCCGCTGATGAGTTCCAGGAGATCGATAACATCCTCGCGGTCCCTGAAGGCGTATAGCAGTGGAGACGAAGCACCGAGGTCGAGGCAGAACGTTCCCCACCACAGAAGATGGCTGGCGATCCGGTTTAACTCCATCGCGACTACGCGGATCCACTCTGCACGCCTGGGAACTTCGATTTCCGTAAGTTCCTCGACGCAGGCGGCCATTATGTAGCTGTTGAACATGCTGGACAGGTAATCGCACCTGTCGAGAAGCGGAATGCCCTGGAGGAATTCCTTAGATTCAAGATTTTTCTCGACCCCCCGATGGAGGTAGCCGAGGTGTGGAGTGATTGCGGTTATTACTTCGCCGCTCGCTTTCGCTTCCAGGCGGAGTACCCCGTGCGTGGACGGATGCTGAGGGCCGAAGTTTATCGTGATCTCGTCCGTGAGAAGCGAGTCGATCCTGCGCTCAAGGACGCTGTTCTTCTCGATGCTGCTCATTCGGCTTCCCCTTTCTTCGAATCATCCGATTTCGACGACGATGCGGATTTTTCGCTGCTGGCTGCTGCGGGCTTAGCCTTTTCTTCCGAAGCGGCGAGGATTTTCTTCAGCATCTCATCCTCCCGCTCCTTGATGTTCCTGAGGTTTACAGCAGGATCGAGAATGAAGTTCTTACGAAGAGGGTAGAAATCGAATGTATCTTCAAGGAGGATGCGGCGATGATCGGGATGACCCTCGAAACGCACCCCGAACATATCGTAGACTTCACGCTCCTGCCAGTTTGCCGCAGAGAACACAGGCGTGAGCGATTGAACCACAAGCGCATCCTCGCTCAAAGGAACAAAAACCGTAACCGTGTGATTGTGAGTAAGACTCGCAATGTGATAAACGAGCGTAACTCCCTGCTCATCCATGCGCTCAAACGCCGTGAGATTCCTGAGATACTTCAGATCGGTAATCGGATCGTCCCTGAGCGCGGCGAAAATCCCGGTGCTGAAGTCGCCTTTCAGCGTAAGCTCGGCGCTTTCCGCATCCCACGATTCAGCTTCAGGTACAAGCTCCCTGATTCTATTCGCAGTTTCTTCGCTTAAAGACATGCTTTCCTCTGCGCTCATACTATTTGCCTGCAAGGATAAATCGGTCGCTGTTCTTGCGGAGCTTTTCCTGCTTCATCTTCTTTTGGACAAGCATAAGCCCGTCCAGGAGGGCATCGGGCCGCGGCGGACAGCCCGGAACGTAAACATCAACAGGGATAATTTTGTCGATTCCGCGGAGAACACTGTAGCTGTCAGCGTGAATCCCGCCGCTGATCGCACAGCTTCCCATAGCCATCACGTACTTGGGATCAGGCATCTGCTCGTAGAGCTTCTTCACCCTCATCGCCATCTTGTACGTAACAGTGCCTGCTACGATCATCAGATCCGACTGCCTGGGGCTTGGTCGGAATACTTCGCTTCCGAAACGCGCTATATCGTACCTAGACGCGCCCGCGCAGATCATCTCGATCGCACAGCACGCAAGACCCATCGTAAACGGCCATACCGAGTTGCCGCGCCCCCAGTTGAGCGCCGCTTCGAGTGATGTGATCAGGATATTGTCGTCTTTGGTGTTCAAGCCGTCGATCAAACCCATTCGAACGCTCCCTTCTTCCAGGCGAAAAGCCATCCGAGCAAAAGAATCACAAGGAAGATGAACATCTCTCCGAACGCGGGGAGGCCAATGGCCTCGAAGTGATAGGGGATGCCGAAAAGAAGGATTTTGTACGCGGACGCCCAGGGAAACATGAAAACGACGTCTACGTCGAACACGAGGAAGATGATCGCGATAACGTAGAACCGCGGATTGTACCGGATCCAAGCAGTGTACTGAGGCTCCTCGCCGCATTCATAGGTTGTGAGCTTCGAAAAAGCGATCCTGCTCGGGCGAATAAGCCAGGCGACAAGTAACGCCACGCCGGTGAATGCGATCCCAGCAAGTATGAAGAGCGCAACCCAGTTGTAGTCCTGATAAGGCATCTTCTCGCCTCCGAGGCCTTCATTAGCAGAAGCGGGGCTTGCGCCCCGAATCCTCAAAATGATAGACACGTCATTCTTTGTTGTCAAGAAATCCCGTAGAAAACAGGCATTCATCGACGATGTTTCAAGCGGTCACAAGCGATGATACAACATAAGAGAGCTTTTCAACACAGGATTAGGTGTATCGAACTGGATTTTAGCGCGCTGGTTAAGCGGGAAGATCTACCAAACCCAGTAATTATTCGATTATGTCGGAAACAGCGATATTGCGAATGCGACTGCAAAGATGGCGCCTGCAAGCGTGCAAGCGAGATTGACCGCGGTGTTGCCGATCGTGATTCGCAGACGGCCAAGGACGAGCGTCGAGCCTTCGATGGTCGCGCCGAGTATGCTGTCTGCCAGGTTTCCGATAATCCCGCCGAGTGCGATAGGAATAATCATTGTCACGCCGAATGCTGCAAACGCCTTGCATTGAGCAATCACGGGTAACGCATATGGAAGATCAGACGCAGCGTCTATCATCCACCACGAAAAACCTGCAATTGCGAACGAGGCAATCGCGCCCGCGATCGTGCCGATGATGCTCACACCACCATTGCTTCCAACTTCGACGGGCTTGAATGTCGTAATCAAAACCGCGCGCGCGCGAAATGCGCGGCCTATTTCACCCGCGACCGTGTCCGAGGCCGCGGCCGCAAGGCTTCCCGCGATGGCGATCAGCATTACGCCTGAAAGGTATACGTAGCCAAGCATAAAAAGCAGTCCGCAGATAACGGAAAGCGATGCTGCAACTCCGCCATTCCCGATTACAGAGCCTGCACTTCGCGGCGAATGAAGTGAATCGGCGCTCGCAATTGCATTTCGGCTGCGCTTTTTGTCGCACAAAACGCGCGCGCGCGTTGCAAGCTCACCCATAAGAACCATCGCGAAAAGTACGGGAAACATTGTAGGCGCGAAAAGAATGACCGCGGTTCCAACGAAAAACGCCGCGATCGCGCCATCGCGCGTGAGCACGCGGTACCATGCTCCGAGCGCGCTCAGTACCGCCGGAACGAGCACTGCGACTACCGCTGTTGCAATCGCCGAAAAATTGCCATGAATAATCTGCAAACCCGCCAGTATTCTAGCGCGGCCCTACGCGGGAGACTCCATCGTCGCTCAGATCGGGAATAAATGATGATTAACTGCGAGTATCAAGAGATTCAGGTATAATATCCTTGGTCGAGGGCGTGCGGAAATCGCAGCCCTTTTTTGTTTGTCAGTGCAGGTTCAAACAGCACTCAGGAAAAAGCCCGCGAGGAAAAGCTGAATCTGTGGAGTGATTGATTTAAGGAGGATATTATGAGCTTTGTGTATATTTTTTACGCTGGCTTCCCATTTGAAGGACCTTTTCCAGATTCGAGCTCAATGAAGAACAAGTCGGGTGTCTATGTAATCCTCGATCGCACTTATGGCGAACAGTTCGCCGTGGACACCGCAATCGCTGTACACGAAGCGGAGGATGTCAGAAAGGAGGTTGAGGATCCCGAACGTTCTGCTTGCTGGGAGAAAGAGAAAGTTGGCTCCCTCCATTACGCTGCTTACTACTGCGATGAGCATGAGAGAATGGACGTGGAAAAAGCGGTTCGAAAAGATCACAACCTGCCCTGCGGAGAGGAAGAGTAGGGATCGTCCAGTAGTTCCCGACGGGATAATCCTCGTTCTGAGGAGTTGAGATTAGGATACATTCTCTGACTAACTTCCCGTTAGAATTTAGCAATCTATGGGTTTTTTGCGATCTGTTATAATTTCATTGAGGTGATGAAAATGAGATCGCTTTTTTTGATGACGATGTGCCTGAGTATCGTGTTCCTGCTGTCCTGCGGCGGCGGGAAAGAATCCGCGGTAGTGCTAGGTTCAGGCGGATATGGCTGGCAAACCGGTGATCTGGAAATAATGGTTTGTTGTCACTACCCAGGCGAGGATGTGGCAGGGCGCTTCGCCGGAGTTGATGTCGCTGTATGGAAAACGACATCGGAACTCTTTAAGTCGGGAGAAACTTGGTCGGGAGGCAAATGCCTTTTCGAGGATTTGCCGGTTGGCAATTATCTTGTCACGATTCGGGGTGTCATAGACGACGGGTATTTTATTAGGGATTTCCCGAATGACGAATGGTTTCCCGTGACGATCAGAGAAAACGAAACGACGTATTTCTCGTATACCGTGGAATGTAGAGAGAAATAAAACGTCTATATTACGACGCACGCCGGATGATGTTCGACACCGTGCAGTCCTTCCTGAACAGCGCCCATTCCTGGGCGCTTCCCGAATCTAGTATAATATCTCCGAGGTGATGAAATATGAGATCGCTTTTTTTGATGACGATGTGTCTGATCGTGTTCCTGCTGTCCTGCGGCGGCGGCGGGAGTGAGTTGCAGCAAATTCTAAATCCACCGCCAAGACTAATAGGGAATTTGGAGATTACGGTTTACAGAGAATACGCACACTGGGCAGGTGATGATCGTCCTCCCACAACAGCCGGTGGAATAGAAGTCGGCATCTGGGCGTCTCAAACTGAGTTGTTGTATTCCGGCAAAACAGATAGTGCGGGAATGTGGGGAACGTATAATTTGACCGTTGGCGATTATCTTGTCACGATTCGGGGCGAAGAAGAATCCAATGATGAGGATTGGTATCGCTATTTTCCGAACGATGAATGGTTTCCCGTGACGGTCAGGGAACACGAAACGACGCTGTTTTCGTATACCTTGGAGTGGCGTCAGAAAGACGATTAACTCCCGTTTTCATCCGGCAGTGGTTTCAGCCATCGGGATTTGACCCATCCCGATTCGCCAATATACTTCCCCTCGTAAATCCTGACCTCTGCTCCGTAAAATCCAGCTCCGATCTTGAGAACTTTCGTTCTGCGGTCTACCAGGATGGACTTGCCTTCAAGCGTCTGCTTCGCCGCGCCGAGTTGATCGTCGACAGAAATCAGTCGGTCGAATTCCTTCATATCGTCTACCGTCGTAAATACCCAAACGGGCGAATCTACGCCCAAGTCAAGAATTCCATATTCACCTGTCCTGAGCAATGGGGTTGATTCCGAAGTGGTTATTGACTTTTGCGGGTACGACGGCGAGCTATTCAGGAGTCCACATGCCGCCCGAAATGTGACGAAAATGACGAGAGCAACAAAAATCCAAATACAACTATAACTCCGCCCTTTCATAACTTCCTCCAGAAATCACGCCGATTATATCACGCTGTCGCGCGATGAAAATAATTTTTTCGCATGAAATTTTGTGCATATCCGGGATTTCTGGTATCTTTTTTGCCGTGGATAAGCCAGTTTTTCTTGGGGAAGCTGACGCGTTCAAGAAGCTCTACGGCGCGAGTCCCGATGTCATCGTCAGAAGCCCAGGCCGCGTGAACATCATCGGTGAGCATACCGA
>JAGGVC010000136.1 GCA_021158185.1 bacterium
GAATTAGCGAAAAATCATGTCACCTGTCGCAGGTACGGGTTTTGTACCCGTCCACATATGAAAAACGGGTGCAGTTCGCGCCTTCCGAACCTCTGCACAACCCTTTACCCATGTACAAGCCTCTTTCATCCCTGTACATCCCCTTACCCCTGTACAGCGCCCAGTCAGTGGGCGCGTATTCACGGTTGTAAACTACAGGAGCGTCCAAGACTGGCCGCTCTACAGGATATGTGTAACCTGTGTGCGTCCTGTATAAGACAAACATCAACCCCCGTGCCCCGACGATTCCGTCAAGCCGCACTGTCCTTTCGACAGATTTGCGATTCAGTCTATCCTTCAGGTACGATGAACGTGAATTCGCCTTTCGCAATTGCGACGCTTACCTGTCCTTCGCTCGGATCGAAGGTCCAGGTTCCTCCACCGCTCTCGCTGTGGCTCCATTCGCCTCCGCCCGTGTCGCCTTTCATCTTCACGTAGAACTGCATGTAGATGCGATACTTGCCGGGGTTCTTCAGGGGGATATCCGGAAAGGGGAATTCGACATCATCGGCATAGCTCTTGAAGGGGACTTTCAGGATGTCGATGCCTGCCTTATCCGTTTCATCGTAAACCCAGCTGAGACACTGATCCCAGTCGTTGTCCGGACTCATCTTATCATATTTTCAAGCAGAATATTCGTATTCCGCGCATAGGTTTCAAGACATTGGTCCCGTGCTCGGTCTTTCCAGAAATCCGTCAGGTTGTGACATAAAAACCGAATCGCGCGCGCGTTTTAGGTGTTTTTCCTGTAATGCTGGTATAATGTTCTATCCGCGGCCTCGCGGTTTCTCGCGGCCAATTCTGGTGTTCAACTACAGATGGCGTTAAAAGCAATAGACAATTCGCTTGACGAAAAGCTTTGCTTGTTTTACTCTAAACAGGCAAACTTGGATTTCACGCGCGAGCCAGGCTTTGCTGACACCTGGCAGCAATGCCTCGACGCTATTTACGGAGTTCTATTCGCCCCTTACGTCGCAACCGAGATCGCTGATGCCTTCTTGGAATCCCGGAATCCGATGCAAATCCGATTGGGGAAAGAAACGATGTTGCACGTCGCACTGCTGCATCCGGATTATGTACACCCTTCAATAGCTCTATCGCTTTCCCTGGAAGATTTCACTGGTCCGGCGGGGGAGTACCTTGCCCATCCATATAGTGTTGGGCGACTTCTCGCGAATGCCGTTGTCGAGGATTACGTTCCTGCCGAAAGAAAGGAGGTTGAACGCGTAATTCTCGAACCATATGTCAAGGATTTCCATATCGAGGTTTACGAAGCCATTATTGACGGCGATCATGACAGGCTATGTGCTACAAAAGAAACGATTCTTAATGAAGAAGGAACCAAGATGTTTTGTGCTTGGTGGGAATTATTCTTCCTTAATTACTCCTAATCAATCCTGAGTCCTTTTATTACCGTGTAATCCGCGTGAATGCAGTACAGGGAAATCCGCGCCTCAACGGAAATTACATTCCCCACTGAACAACGTGGATTGAAAACGCCGCGCAAGCAAATTCTGCCCGGGCGGATGTGAATCGTGATATAATCCCGCCGCTATAACGGTTAGCGGAGTGCGGAATGAAGGAAGTTGAAGTTGAAATCATCGTGGAAGATCTCGATTTCCATCGCCTGATGGAAGATCTTGCTGGCGAGCTCGGACTCCCGCTGATTCAGTGGGGAGAGGGGAAGACAACGGATCATTATCTCGATACAAAGAAACGTACGCTTCTGGCAAGCGGCGCAAGCCTGCGCCTGCGTGAAAAGCTCCAATCCGGTCTTCATAATGAGCTGAGGCTCACGATCAAGTTTCCTCTCGAAGAGCACGATATTCTCGTTATCCGTGATGAAATCAGGCTTAAGCTCCTCGAAACAGACTGGAAGAACATCCTTTCATTCACACAGTATTTCGCGATCGCGCTTGGTTATCAGACAGTAATGACTCACCTACTAGTTGATGAGTACTACCAGGAGGTTTCACTCGGCACTCCCGAAGCTCACCTTGACGTCAGCTTTGATAATGTGGCCTACATCTGTCCGGATGATCCGGAGAGAAATTCTGCCGAGTTTGTGCTCGAATTCGAGGACCATGGTATCGGTTCGCAGACTGTTCTTGACGCCTACGAGTTCGTGAAAGAACGTTTCGGGTACAAGGCGGATCGAAGGGGCAAATACCGGCGCGGAATTGAAACGCTCGGACTGTAGAAGTGCCTTTGTGCCGGACACATATTGCAGGGCGCTTGCATCCTGAAGGGATCATCACCTCGGATTATTGAACTGTATGCTATATTTACTCGTCAAGCCGTTTGATTGCGGCTAAACCTGGAGATGACCCGGTATTTGCATTCAGGCAAGATGCGCGGACTGCAGGAGTATGATGAACTATATCGAGACTAATGTTGATGCAGACGACAAGATCGCTGCGACCGACGAAGCGGATGGCGGTAACAAGCCTGAATCCGCCGGTGATGCGCCTAATAGCGCGAGCGGTGCGGAACGCGACGGAAAGATGCTTGAAGCGCGCAACGTCGTTAAAACCTACCGCGGCAGAAACGTCGTCAACAATGTAAGTGTGTACGTTCGAACCGGTGAAACCG
The DNA here is from genome assembly GCA_021158185.1 of bacterium. Classification (GTDB taxonomy): domain Bacteria; phylum 4484-113; class 4484-113; order JAGGVC01; family JAGGVC01; genus JAGGVC01. Next base: position 2,632 of record JAGGVC010000136.1, read on the forward strand.
TAGGGTTGCTCGGCCCGAACGGCGCAGGCAAGACAACAACTTTCTATATGACTATCGGGCTTATAAGTCCGAACGGCGGAAAAATCTATTTGAACGGCGAAGACATCACAAGCATCCCAATATACAAACGGGCGCGGATGGGAATCGGCTATCTCTCCCAGGAATCGAGCGTGTTCAAAAAGCTAACCGTGGAAGAAAACATCCTTCTCGTGTGGGAATCGATCGGGATGCCTGTAAAGGAGCAAAAGTCAAGACTTGATGATTTGCTTGAGGAATTCAATATCGAGCAGATCAGGAAGAGCAAGGCTTATGTGCTCTCCGGTGGTGAGCGGCGTCGCACCGAGGTAGCGCGCGCGCTTGCCGGCAATCCGGATTTCCTGCTTCTCGATGAGCCGTTTACCGGAATAGATCCAATTACGATCGAGAGCCTGAAGGACATCATCAGCCACCTCAAGGAAAAGGGGCTGGGTGTACTTATCACCGACCACAACGTGCGCGAAACCCTTGATATCTGCGACCGCGCGTATGTGCTTCTCGACGGGCAGGTGCTGGTGGAAGGGACACCGGAGCAGATTTCCGAAAACGAGCTGGCGCGCAAGTATTTCCTCGGCGAGCGGTTCAAGCTGGATAAAATGGACAGCGAACGGATGAAGCAGATTATCAACGAAGAGCTTGGGGAATCCTGATATTGGCCTGCTAAAACTCTTCAGATAGCGTTAATGCAATGCCGGAGAGCATTCTCCGAGCGCAACCATTCGACCAATGCGTGATATAATTACTGGTTGCCTTGCGGCGCGCTTAGTAATTATGGGTCCAACGGAAAAACTGAAGCATTTAGATGCAATCGCATCCCAATCGGATCATTCAGGAGGACTGGATGGTCTTATTATGGTCTATATTTTCAATGCCCTCGTAGAACGCTTCGTCGGAAGGCGAATTCTCGAACTGGGCTGCCGCGGCGGGCGCATGACAGGTCTCCTTGCAAGTGTGTGCGACACGCTGGACGTTGTAGACGGCAGCAGGATTTACATTGAGCGCGCACAAAAAAACGTCTGGGCAAAGAATGTAAACTATCACTGGTCGCTTTTCGAGGACTTCGCTCCTTCAAACAGATACAGCGATATCGTGATGATCGGTGGACTCGATCACGTTGACGGGCCTGTCGCGTTCCTGAAAAGGCTTACGGGATTTCTCGAGAAAGGCGGAGCGATTCATATTGTCGTGCCGAACGCGCTGAGCATGCATAGAAGGCTGGGCATGAAGATGCATCTCCTGCGAACCCACAACGAGCTTAACGACCGCGATCGATGGATCGGTCATCTTCGCGTCTACGGTCCATCTACATTGAGGCGCGATATCGAAGCATCGGGACTTTCGGTAACACGATTCGATGGAATATTCTTGAAGCCACTCGCAACCGGACAATTGACTGGTTTGGGCCAGCAGGTTCTCGATGCACTGTATGAAATCGGGAAAGAGCTTCCGGAATGGTGCAGCCATATTTACATGCGTGCGCAGAAATTCGGACTGATCGATGACCTTGACCGTTAGAGCGAAGTTACGACAAGATCGTCAATGTCGATAACACCGCCAGACGCAATAATTCCCGGGCCTCCATCCTTCAAGCGCACCTTGCCTTTCGATTCGATGACAACTTCGCCTTCGATAGAAACGGATAAATCGCCCGACTTCGTTGTTGTTGATACGGTGAGCCACTTCCCATCTATCGGACTGTCCGGTCTAAACTCGCCAAGCAGCTCTGCTTCAAGATCGCTCTGGCGCGGCGGAGTTGCATAGTAAAGCCTGATCCACGTACTCGTGATCACGAGTCTGTATGCACCGTCCGCGTTCCATAAGGGGCAAACGCTCAGTCGGGAGGATGTATCACGGAGACGCGCCCTGATTGAAACTCTGATATCCTTCGTGTAACCGATTGCGTTTTTTGGAAAAAGCTCCGATTGGTTGTTCTCTTCCGGCACCGCGGTAAGGAAGCTCTCTCCTTTTGCCTGGGTAAGTTTCCATTTCCCGCTGACAGCTCCCCAGGCATCATCCGGCATTTTCTCGAAGCGCTCTTCGAGAAGCTGCGTGGGTTCGCCGGACAGGATACCTTCAAGCTGGCCGATAATATCGCGGCTTTCATCTAGACTGAGCGGCATCTTCGCGCGCGCGATCTCTTCTGATTCTGCGAGATCGATGTATCGCGTAAGGTTCGCGCGCGCGTCGGTAAATCTCTTGGCATCAATAAGCCTGCGGTGATACAAGCTACCCCGCACGGCGATTTCGGTTGCCGCATCGAGCTGCTCGGAATTGATCGCTTCTTCGAGAGCATCCAGCCCTTCGCTGCTCTTGTCCTCCTTATCGAGGAGACGAAGCCACATATCGTAGCCGGGAGCACCGAGCCGTCCTTTCTCGGCTGCGGATGAAAGCAGCAATGACGCATCCGCGCTTTTGCCCATCTTCACGTACGCGCTGGCCATAAGGAAGTTGCCGCGCCTCGCATCGGCCGATGCATCGAGCGCCTGCCGCGCAAATCCCTCCGCAGCCTCGGCATCTCCCTTTTCGAGCGCTGCCTGTGCACGATCCAGCAAAGCCTCTCCCTTATAATAATTGACAAGCAGATTGAGCCTTTCAACATCCGCCTTGTTCGCTTTGGTTCCGGACATGACGACCGAAAGAGCGAAGGGTGTGGGGTCTTCGCCGGCCCGCAGCAGAATACGCACTTGGCCGCGATTCTTGCCGTCGGGATATTCGAGCAGGCCTTCCTCGCCCGCGAAATCTCCGCCAATGGTAACGACGCGCGCATCCTTCGACGGTGCGGCTACATATTTAACATTGATGTTCGAGAGGGAGGCCTTCCCGATCGGCTCGAAATCGTGTTTCTTGCCGTCGAGTATGAGAATGCCCGTGCCCGTGAGAGTACCGGTTGCAGTCAAGTACGGAATTGCCTCGCCATCATTATTAATGGCTGGCGGATCGGGCGCTTCGTATGCGTCATCATCCGGCCCTGAGCATCCCGCAAAACAGAACCCGGCGAGAGAAAAGAACAATAGCACGGCAATCAGATGGAAATAACGCAGCATGTCGAAGTCAGTATAGCAAAACATCCTTCAATGCCGAGCGGAACACGCAACCCCGGATTGACCGCTATTTTCGTGTTTGGGAGCAATAATCGTGATTTCCCGAAGGATGCAGTCACCCGCCTATCCTTCGTCTTCAAGCTCGAACTCCCAACGGCAATAGGCGTCATCGGGCAGCTCGTCCGGCGGACAGAACTTGCAGGTTGTTTTCGCGCGCGGATCTATAGTCTTGGCGAATTCGGTGTATTCGATGATTCCGACCGGCTTGCAGGGAAAATCGTCCATCCCCTTCCTGCGCCTTGCTTCCTGCACACGGCACTTTTCCATCGTAAGACGCAGCTTCCTGCCGTCCGCCGTTCGCTCGATCCGTTGAACATTGATGTTCGAATAAAGCCTGTGGCGAAACGCTTCGCCAAGCGCGTCAAGCCCGCCGCCCGGCTTCATCCCGAGCCTGGCCATAATCCTTTTAGCTTCGAGTTTGGTGAACACGTTCCAGGCGGCTTTATCCGCATCGATTGCTTCTTCCATCCCGTGTCGCTTCTCGAATTGTTGAAACCACAGCCCGTCGTGGGCAAGCCAGAGTTTGGATGCATCTACTAGCGCCGCTCGAAGCTCGGACGCCCCAAGACCTTCGGCACCCGGCGTCGTCGAAACAACTTCCCATTCCCGATCCTCTCTCGATTCCATCAAGCTTCCTCCATATTTGCGAATTCCATTCCGGCAATCAGTACCCGGCCAGCAAGTTTAGCATGATTCATCTGGCACGGGTTATGCCTCTTTCGGTGCGCCCTAAAAGAGCGCTCTCTTTGTATGAATAACCATTGTTCAATTTCCCAATAAGTATAAACAATTTATCCAACAACCAAGAGAGCGTCGTTTTTCGTGGCACGATCCTTTACAAAAACAAGAGAGCGCCGTTTCCACGGCGCATATTTCGCGCGCCCACCGATTACACGTTTTTCATGTCGTAGGGGAAAGGTTTAGCCTCTCCCACATTACTTTCCGAGAACATGATCCACCGTTTTTTATATGTGGGCGGGTGTAAAACCGGACATCGCTACATGCAGCCCTCTGTTATAATCCGGCGCGGAGGATTACCTATGGCGCACGATCAGAACCAGGCGGCGGAAGCCGTTCTCGATGTCGAGCATCCCGTTCTCGACCACGGCTTCGTTAGGCTTGTGGATTATCTCGGAGGCGATCAGCGAATCGTCGACGCTGCGCGCGTCAGCTATTCGGGAAAAGAGGTCAAAACATTCCGCCGCAACAAGGAGCTAATAAATTATCTCCTGAAGAACCATCACACCTCGCCGTTCGAGCAGGTGCAACTGACGTTCCACGTTAAGCTGCCCATTTTCGTCGCGCGGCAATGGATCCGCCATCGCACGGCACGCGTGAACGAAATCAGCGGGCGTTATTCGGTACTGCGCGACGAGTTCTACGTGCCCTCGCCGGATGCAGTCCGCTTCCAGAGCAAGAGAAACCGGCAGGGCGGAGATGATGAGGAAGTGCCTCCCGAAACCCGCGAGCAAGTGCTGAAAACAATCATGAGCGAGCAGGAATCGCTTTACAAGAGCTACGAGGGGCGCGTCGAAAAGGACATCGCCCGCGAGCTTGCGCGGATAAACCTTCCTCTTTCGATATACACCGAATGGTACTGGCAGATAGACCTGCACAACCTGTTTCACTTCCTCAAGCTCAGGCTCGACTGGCATGCACAGTACGAAATCCGCTGCTACGCGGAGAAGATGCTCGAAATCGCGCGCGCGGTCGCTCCGATCGCGGTCGACGCATTCGAGGAGTACGAGCTTTTCGCGGTCACATTATCGCGCACCGAGCGCGCAGCAGTTGACGCACTCTTCGCGGGAGACAAGGCGCGTTTCGACAAGCTAGTGGCTAAGATGGGCAAAGGTGAACGCGAGGAGTTCGAGGACAAGCTCAAGGCCGAATAGATCCACTGGCTATGCACGGTCGACTTCGAGCGTGAACGGACTCGTCCGCAAATGTCCGAGGGTTGATACGAACCGAGCATACTATGTGCATGGGAACTGCTACCGGCATATTGTTGAAATCGTCAACCGAATTTGTCATAATCGGCGCGTCTCGTGTGCAAAATAGCTGATCGGTGCTTTGCGTTGATTATGCAGTCTGGATAAATTGCTGGAGGATTTTGAAATGAAATTGATGAAAGAGCTTTCCGAGGCATGTGGTGTGCCCGGCGCCGAAGGCGAGATTCGTGCAATCATTCGCCGCGAACTGAAGGGCAAAGTTGACAAATTCACCGAAGATGCGATGGGCAACCTGATCGCGTTCAAGAAGGGCAAGGCGAAGAAACCGAGGAAGATCATGTTCGCCGCGCATATGGACGAAATAGGGTTTTACGTGCGCCACATCGACGACAAGGGATTTCTCAAGATTCAGGCCGTGGGCGGATTCGACACGCGCAATCTGTTCAGCCGCCGCGTAAAAGTGCATGCTTCCGGCAAAGTTTACGGGGGATTGATCGAGCCCGCGGGCAAGCCCATCCATATGTCCACACCGGAGGAGCGCGCGAAATATCTTGAGGTGAACGACTTTATCGTTGATCTCGGCATGAAAGCAGACAAGGTCAAGGAGCTCGTGCAAATCGGCGATATGGTGACTCTCGATGCGCAATTCCAGAAGCTGGGCGATTTATGGTGTGGGAAGTGCATGGACGACCGGTCGCTCGTCTGGGTCGGTATTCGTGCGCTTCAGGAGATGAAGGCTCCGAAGAACGATATCTACGGCGTATTTTCAGTGCAGGAAGAAGTGGGGCTCAGGGGCGCAACGACGAGCGCGTTCGGTGTCTCGCCCGATATCGGCATCGCGCTCGATGTGACGCTTGCTTGCGATACGCCCGGTGTGCCTGATGACCTTCACATTTCAGAGCTTGGCAAGGGCGTTTCGATCAGCGTGATGAACGGCGCGGTGATAAGCGACCGCGAGCTTGTCAGCGAAATGGTGAAGCTGGCGAAGAAGCATAAGATTGAGCATCAGCTCGATATTCTGCCGCGCGGAGGAACGGACGCGGGCGCGATCCAGCGCGCGGGTTCGGGTTGCAGGGCAATAACGCTGTCGGTGCCTTGCCGCTGGGTTCATACAACGACCGAACTCATTCATCCGGGAGACGTAAAATCAACGCTCAAGCTCGTCACGAAGTATCTCGAAGCCTGAACGCAAGCGGTCAATCCGCGCAGCACATCCTGAGCCTGCTAAAGCATGCTTGTTGGCTCTGCGCGCGATATGCGAAATCAGCTGGCTGTTGCTATGACCTCTCGCGGATATTCAAGCTTACGCACGCGAAGAATGCTGTATAATAATGTCATGGTTCGTGTGTACTGGACGGCGTTGGTTGCTTGAAGTCTGGCTGTGACGGCACTCGGTTCGTTACGGTATCCCGGGGAGGTGAAAAATGGCTTTTTTGAGATTCCTTAGGTATTTTCCAATCTGGCTTGCTCAGAATATTAGCTGGTGCCAGATGATGTATCTGGTGCGTGAAGGAATAGACCCGAAAACACCTGCATCCGTGCGCTGGTCTGCACGCCTGAAATCGGTGGATAAACCTCCTGCAACCGAACAGGAAAGGCTTCTGCCGCTCAAGAACCACTCCATATCACTGAAGGACTTAATGATGCTGAAACCCGATGCACTAATATACAGCACAACCGACACGGAAAAAGCAGAAAAAGTTATGGAAAAACTCGGCATTGACCTTAAGGGGATGCCCTGCCACGAATTCTACGAGAAATGGGTGATCCGTCCCAACTTCGATTTTCTGCTGACCGAGAGAGATCGAATGGATTTCGGTATGTAGGTTCGTGCATATCTTATCGGAAACAGTGTTTAAGCACATCGGCCGATAAATCCGGTACGCTCCGGGAAAATCCGATGTAATTCCTCCGCACCTTCAGATTCGGATTGTCAATAGACATGTTTTGAATTTACCTGCTCTGAAAGTATTGCGTTTTCGTTCGTCAGCGATTAGTATTGACGTAACAGCAGGTAGCCTACAACCTTGCTTTGAAGGCTTGCGATAAGATAAGCGGAAATATCCTGTGAGTCAGATGAAAAAGCCTTGCCCCGCAGCCGGGCGTGTTATTCCGCCCTAATTGCGGGTTTTTTGTTGTTGCTATAATGGGACTGACGCGATGGGGGGCATCGTGCATCCAGATAATCTGCATTCTGAAAGGAGCCTGAGGCAATGCCCAGATGCATACCAGAACCATACAAGATAAAGGTGGTCGAGCCTCTGCGGATGACTACCCGCGAGCACCGTCAGAGCTGCATCGAAGCCGCAGGCTACAATACTTTCCTGCTCGACAGCAAAGATGTGTTCATAGATTTGCTCACCGACAGTGGCACGGGCGCGATGAGTGACGTGCAGTGGGCCGGGATGATGCGCGGTGATGAAGCATACGCAGGCAGCCGCAACTTCTACAACCTGTGCGATGCTGTACGGGATGTCCTGGGCTACGACATGATGGTGCCGACGCATCAGGGCCGCGGTGCGGAGCATCTGTTCTTCCAGAACTTCCTCAGGAAGGGCGATATCGTTCCGATGAACATGTACTTCACTACCACGCGTCAGCACGCCGAGCTCGCCGGTGGTATTTTCAAGGACATCATTGTGGACGAAGCACACGACCCAGCGTCCCGCTTCGAGTGGAAGGGCAACGTGGATTTAGGTAAACTCCAGGCGCTGATCGACGAGTACGGCCTGGAGCGCGTGCGGATGATCAGTATGGCGCCGGATGTGAACATGGCCGGCGGACAGCCCTTCAGTCTGTCCAACGCCAAGGAAGTGCACGCCTTTTGCAGAAAGCTAGGAATCAAGATCTATATGGATATCACGCGCATTGCGGAGAACGCGTTCTTCATAAAGGAGCGCGAACAGGAGTACGCGGAATGGTCAATCAAGGAGATAATCCGCGAGATCTGCGCCCAGAGCGACGGCTGCTGGATGAGCGCAAAGAAGGACGGCCTCGTCAACATCGGCGGCTTCCTTGCCTTTTTCAAGCACGAGGACGAGATGTTCCAGAAGTGCAGGAGTATGGTTGTCGTGTACGAAGGGCTGCATACCTACGGCGGCATGGCCGGGCGCGATATGGAGGCGCTGGCAGTCGGACTGCGTGAGGTATGCAACAACGACTACCTGGCAGCGCGCGTGGGGCAGCTCAGGCTCCTGCACGGGATGCTCGACGAGGCCGGAGTGCCGCTGGTACACCCCTGCGGCGGGCATGGCGTTTTCGTAGATGCACGCGCGTTCCTCGATCACCTCGATCAGGATGAATTCCCGGCGCAGATGCTCGCTGCGCAGATATACGTCGAGAGCGGCGTACGCAGCATGGAGCGCGGCAACGTCTCTGCAGGGCGCGATCCCGAAACCGGCGAGAATCGACATCCCAGGCTCGAACTCGTGCGTCTGACGGTGCCGCGCCGGGTATATACACAGACGCATATGGAATTCACCGCGGAGGGCATCATCGAGTTATACAAGCGCCGCGAGTCAATTCCCGGCCTGCGCTTCACTTACGAGCCTGAGACGCTGCGCTTTTTCCAGGCGCGGTTTGAACCGATAACAGGATGAGCAGGGCTGCCGGATCCTAACGAAGTAAGATGCCGCCTGCAATCCCTTGAATAACGCGCAGAAACTTGCAGCCTTCATGACTTGCAGGCGAGATGATAAAATGGCGTGTCCGTAATCTTATCGCACGTCAAGCGGTAACCTGGGAGATGGCATGGCTGACAGGTACAGAAGGCTTTACAGGATTAGAAAGGGCAAGATAATCCTCGGGCTGATGCAGGGCTTGGGCGAGTACTTCGGAATCGACCCAATCATACTGAGGATTCTCGCAGTCGGGCTTATGCTCGTCACGCAGGCGGGGCTGGCCGTTCCGATCCTCTACTTTATCTGCGCGCTCTTCATTCCTTACAAGCCTGAGCCGAGCGACGAGCAAGACTCGCCAGACGATGAATCGCGATAATCGGTTAATGGAGCAGCGGTGCAGAGGACAAATAAAAAACCGGAAAGATTTTCATCTGGAACGCTTTTGAATCAAGTGGTACCGCTCCGTTTTGGCGCAACAAACCGAAAGTGGCTCCCGCGCGCGGCCGCGCTTTTTGCGGTAATCATCGCGATATTCCTTTCGGCGGCCACGCGGTCACGTGCGTACAATCCATACTACGATGATTTCACGAGGCTCAGCGCCCGTCCGCTTGCGTTAGGCCAGGCCGGAACTGCGCTTTCCGATGACCCGTCGGCAGTTTTCTATAATCCCGCTGCGCTTGCGAACCAGCATCGTTTCGCACTGATGCACAACCACAGCGCAAGGCATCTGCCGAAGGAAGTTGTAACGGTCGAGGTCGACCAGCTTGACGGCGACACGCAGGCGGTCATCGTCCCGCTCAATCCTTATCTCACAGCGGGGATTGGGTTCAACTTCCAGGGCGAGATGGGCTACGATTACCGCCCGCTCGGCGCACGCGACGGCACAGTGGGTGAACTTGCGGCGGCCTTCCCTGTGGAGCGATTTGCAGGCGTGGAGCGGGTCGAGGGCATGGGACTCGCACTTTCGCCTTGGACGCAGCTCGGTGCGTCGCGTAGAAGCTTCTTCCATATGTACGACCGCCCCGCATCCACGGCGCGTACGCTCGGCAATTCGCAGCCCACGTTTCCGGGCGACATCGGCCCCAGTTCTAGCGAGCTTCACTGGCGCAGGATGGGCGACGGACATTCGTTGGGATTCAGGCAGTGGATCGCACCGGGCGTGTTCCTGAGCGGATGCAGCGGGAAGGCGGACTTCGACTACGACGACAATTCGAGCGGCAGGATCAAGCGGGAGAGCAGCGGCTTCTCTATTCACCCGGTCGGCTGGCTGACCATCGTCTCGGAATGCGAGACGGTTCATTACGAATGGCGGGACGCGGACGGCTCGGCCTGCGAGGCTCTCACGCCGCTCACCGAATCCCGCAGACATTCCGGCGTCGAGATAAACCTGGCCGGGCTTGCGCGCCTGAGATTCGGCGGGCTTCACGGCGAGCGTACGTGTGGATTCGAATGGACGCTCCCGAACTTAAAGCTCCACTACGCCGAGGCGAAAGGTTATCTCAAACGCATCCTCGGCACAGACCCCGGCCTGATGGACGCAGTCCACATCTACGGATTTGTGTTGTACTTGTGAGGACGCGGTTTTGCCCGCAGAATCATCCTTGATACGCAGGTCTTGTCCTGTGCTAGAGGATTACGAGATAGCTTATGAGATCGTAAGCCGGAAGTTCGTTTCCTGCCGCATCGGGCGAGAGTGCATATCGCATGAAGAACATTCTGCCTTTCCGTGTTTTCGATTCGCGCCCGAGAAGCCTGTTGTAGAACCCGGCCTGATCTGCTCCGCATCCACGGATGATCATTAGCCCGCTCTTTGCCGTGGGTAGTGGAATCCTCGCACCGAACGCACCGGCAGACCCGCCGCCGCCTATCCCGCGTCCGCCCGATCCAGTGCCACTGCCGCCTGCCCCTCCTCCCTGTCCGCCGCCGTAGCCACCGCCGTATCCACCTACACGTCCGCCTGTATAGACGTAGTATCCGGTATCGATGCTGGGCAGGATGTTCATATTGATGAGGATGTCTCCAAGCTGGTTGACGTCGGCGTAGTGCGGCTGAACGAGGCCGATCGAGCTTGCGCCCCGCATCATGAGTTCGTGCTCCATCCTCTCTCGGCTCGTTACGAAGATGACCGGCTTGGCGTAAGGATCCGCTTCATTTGGAATGATCATGTAGGCCAGGTTGTTGGAATTGATAATCGTTTCAAAGGCAACATCGAACGGCGTGTCCATAAACGTTCCGTAAAACGGTGCCGGGCCTCCGCTGCCCATCGCCGGGTTGAATTCGCCCGCTTCCCTGAATCCGCCGCCGCCGCCGCCGGATGTTCTCACGGGCGGTGTAGTCTGAAGGGGCGAACGTCTGCCGCCCACGGGCTCCTGGAAGGTGTAGGGATCGATGATGATGCTTATGCCGCTCACTTCGGAGAGGATCGCCATGACATCGTAGAAATCAAGACCCATGCTTGCATCGAGCGTGATTTGCACATCGCTCAGTCCGCCGGTGCGCGTGTTCATGAACTCCGCAAGCTCCAGCATTTCCCTCGTTTCGAACGAGTAGACGGGATAGTCGTTGTACTCGGCCTCGTGCGGCGATTTCGTGCCTTTCGCCACAGGTATATGCGATCTGTCTCTGCCGAGTATCAAGTCGCCAAGCTCCGGCGAAACATCGAGTTCATCCACAGGGACATCTAGTACCCGCGCGACCTTGTTCAGCTTGTCGCGCGTACCCGCGAATACGATGAAGTCCGGCGGTGTCTCGCGCAGGAGTTCCGGCAGCCCGGAGAGCGCGTTGCTCGCACGAATCGGCGGTTTGGATGGCGCATATATTCTGAGATCGCCGCTTAACGACGTAACGCCGGCCTCAAATAACTTGCCGAAGACCTTTTCAGCTTCGGCATATTCAAGATCCTTTGTGTCCATCGGGCGAAGCTCGCCAGGCGCACCAGCGATCCCGAATTCGGACGAGCCGCCCGACATAAGCCCCCGATCGAGCGGGTCTGCGAATTCGGCATCCGTGCCTGCTGCGAAGAACTCGAAGGTAACGATGCGCCCGTCTATCTCGCCTATCCGATAGCCGCCGCTCTTAACCAGACGCTCTTCCGCAAGTTCGATATCGATGCGGAATCCGTCGGGTGCGTCGCTAGTGGTTACACTCCGCACCAATTTTAGGAATTCGAGTTCCGGCGGAGATTCAGGCGCGCCAACACCGGGGATAAAAAACCGCATCGTGGTGCCGTCAACCTCTAGCTCGAAGGAATCGAGCGAAGGCAGCGCGCCTTTCACGGTCACGCATACCACCTCCCGATCCGTGAGCTCTTTTATAACAATGTCGGTCACATTCGCCCGTTCCTTAGCGAGAAGGCTGCTCACAAGCAGCATGACGAAAATAACGGCGTATGCTGATATCCTTAATCCGGAAGACATGGATCACCTCACTGTCGCATTTCCTAGATGCGAATGCCGATGCGCACAGAAACCGCGCGCGCCATCATCGGTATTCACGGCCCGCCATCGGGCAGGCTCACGCGAATACTGATAGTGATAGTATACCTAATGTTCCCGTAATCCGCGGCGAAGTTCGGATTTTACACTTTCA
>JAGGVC010000081.1 GCA_021158185.1 bacterium
AGCGGATTCGGGCACGGAACAGGGATGAGCCAATGGGGAGCGCTGCACATGGCGAACGAAGGCGCATCCTACGATGAAATTCTACTCCATTTCTACACGGGCGTTTCTATCGTGAATATTGCCGATGTCCTCTGATGTTCAGCACCTATAGTCGTCTCATACCGGTTGTGTCCAGTTACAGTTCATAGTGCAACCGATGCATTTCTGGAAGCATGCTTCAGGCGATGTCTCTGCTTGCCGATAAATTCTTGTGTGGGCGGATGCATCGTTTCTGCTGATTATGGAATCGCGGCAGGAAGTGGTTTACCGTTCGAAACAGTGCGCGTTCAGCCTGATTCAAGATGTGTGGTTATTTCATGGCGTGTGCAACTTGAAAAAAGCCGACGGCCGGATTTGAACCGGCGACCTACTGATTACGAATCAGTTGCTCTGCCTCTGAGCTACGTCGGCATAAGGACAAATAAATGCTATTGGATATTGGGAAACTAGTCAAGAGCTCAAGAAGTATTTGTAGTAAAGATAAGGGCTTTCAAGGGGAATTCAAATGTTGAAGCCTGTTTTAACTGGTCGTTTCTCTTCTGAAGTATGCAGCCGATTCATCGGAGGATTCTGGCGTCTCATTTTTGTCTTGACCGCGGCGTCGAGCATGGTCTTTCTTTCCTCTCACAGTACTTTCGCACAGGATTTCGAAGATATAATTCCGTCGCTGGAAAGAATAGTCGATGTAAGTGATTCAGGTTCAGTGCCGTCGCTTGCCGTTGCTCCGTTTGAGCATTTTTATGGAAATGTCAAGCGCGGAGTTCAAGATCTGCAGATAGACTCCCTGGAGCAGCATTCCGAGGGGAGATGCATTGTATATTCGTCCGATGAAACAGGAGAGATCCTCAAGCTGGCGAATCTATACGACGAGAAGCTCTATTCCCGACGCCACATCTCGGATTTCAGTAGATTATCCGGAATCGATTTCATTCTTGTTGGTCGTGTGCAGGAGTTTGAAATCTTGAAAGTCGAGCCGGGTATCGGCCCGTTCCCGCTGACCTTTATACTTCCGGAAGGAGCATTTGCACAGGTTGTAATCGACTATGCGCTGATCAGTGTGGATGGGGGACGAATCGTTATGGAAGGCAGCGTAATAAAGGAGCGGAAGGCGGACGATTTCAACGCGCCCGGGTTGGATACCTGGAAAGGCTCGCTTGATTTCCTTTCACCAGGATTTGAAAGACACCCCATCGGACTTCCAGCGATTCACGCTGTGGACGAGATAGCTTTGAGGATTCTTGAGGTTTTTCCGCTCAAGGGCAGAATCTTAGAGCGAACTGGCGGCACAGTAATTGTGGGTTTCGATACGCTGGCGAACGTTGCCGAAGGCGATCTTCTCGGCGTATATCTCACTATTAATCGTCAAGATGGTGAAGGGAATATTGTCTGGCAGGATATCGAAAACACAGGTGCTCTCAGGGTGCTTGAAGTACGCGGCGCAACCGCGCTTTGTGAAATACTGCGCGGGATCGATACGATCAAGGAAGGACACGGTATTCGCATAATCGCTGAATGATCGCGCGCGCGGTTTTTCTATCCAAGCATGATTGGCGCCCATAGCACAGCATCGTTCGAAAGGATCCATTCACGGATGCCGAGCTTGTAGGGGGATGAATAGTAAAGCCCTCGCCAGTCCACGGAGTACGTTCCCCTTGCTATCTTTGTTACAGAGAGGGTTTCAGCCGAACTGAGGTCTGCTTTTATTCCGGAACCGTTCGCCAAGCGAACATGCTCGATGGGCATTGCCCTGATCCTATCCATCTCGCTGTCATCGGCCAGTACGCAGCGAAGGTCCGTTGAATCCCTGATCTCAATGGCACCTTCCCAGTCTCCGCCTTCTGTTACGAAACTGATGGCGTCAGGCTCGAATGTTGCCGACCACCACGGATCGTTTTTCATATTCTTCCAGGTGCTCAACGCATAAACAGGCTGTGGGAATTGGCCAGATTCGAAGATGTAAAGACCTTCTTCGCCAACGGTAAAGGCAAAGGACTTGAGCCCAAGATCGGTATTGATTTCCAGAAGCACTTGCGTGGGCTCCTGAACCTGCGCCATCCTGTGAGGCATACAGAAGTCGATTCTCAGCGCGCTGTTCTGTCGGCTAACGATGGGGAGTGCGCCGAGTGATACGCTCGGTTCGTTGTCTGCGCTCTCGGATTCTGGTGACCGGAAGAGCATCTTCAAGTATTCGTTCGGCGTTACCGTGGGTAGTTTCTCCGGCCAGCCGATAATAAACGCGGCGATACTTCCTTGTGCGGGATCATTGAAAAACCTGAATTGGGAGCCGAATCCTGTTTCGATGTTGGCAATGCGCGGGTTCAGGGAAGGTGAAAGCTTGACCAGCACGTAACCGCTCGAAGTCCGCTCGTAAGTATGCTCGTCGAATCTGCCGACAATGAGCGGATGGTTGTCAGTTTTTGGCATCGTTATCAGAAGCTCGCGCGGCTCTTCCGAACGGTCGATGCTGACTTCGGTCAGCTTAGTTGCCGAGCCGGATAGCTCGTCAATGACGTAAACGCCCTCAGCCAGGCCTTCGATGTCGATCTGCACGGCAAATTCCGCCGGCCAAGCCGCATTCGTCCATATCAATAAGCAGGCAAATATTGCCAAGAATAATGACGCTCTCATCAGACCACCTCAAGCGCTGATAAGCCCATACCGAGTACAATGATACACCAATACATACCTAAAATCAAATTTCCTTGCTGTCGGCAATGCGCGATCGCGCGATCGAAGAAGGACTGCTCGCCTCGTTCGGTTTCATTATCGATTGAATAGTACGGTGATATCCACGAGTATTCAACATTTATACACATAATTTCACAATACAGATGCGTTCCTGAACATTGGCAAACAGTGATGTTGAAAGAATGTTGAAGACGACGGCAGATTGCAGGTAGAAAGTTGATCAGGTCTACTTTTGAAGCCGATGAGTCTTATTCGGATTCCGCCGTGAGAGGCTTTGAAAACCTATTAAAAAGCTCTTCGACTACGCGATTGACAGCGTCTTCCACTTCGGGCATCATTTCCTCGCTGATCGTGAGCACATCGGCGGCCCCGATCGTGATTATTTCGATTACCGCAGGAAAGTCGATCTCAAGTTGACGCGCCATCGCCACCGCTGTCGGAAGATTGATATCGTGGAAGCTTTCGAGGCGCGTAACGGGCGGAAAATCCTCGGGTTTGAATCGGTTGATTTTGCCGGGGATTTCATCGGGACGTTTGATTGCGTCCACCACGACTGCGCGGTCGTATCCAGCCAGTATCTCGATCATCCGGAGTCCGGCGAGCGTGGCCTCGACAACGTCTACATCCGGGTTGTCCGCGAGAAGTGGCGTTAGCCTGCGCGCGACGTGAATGCCCGCGGCATCATCGCTGAGGATGTCGTTACCAAGTCCGACTATGATCGTTCTTTTCATAGGAATAGGCCAATGAGCAAGCGGTGCTAAGCGCTACTCTCCAAGATAATAATACACGCTACAAGCCGCAAAATCAGCAGGTCGGCCAGCAATGAAAAAAAGGGCTGCATTTAACAGCCCGAATTTTTTCAATACAAGCGCCTGTGTCGGTGCAGCGGTGAGGAGTTGCATCTTGACGGGCAAGATTACAGGCGCTCGGTTTTCGAAATAACTTCGAAAGTTGTTGCATCACGTACATTGACTACGAGCGGCATCTTTCCGGGCAGGCTGTGCGTTGCGCAGCCGAAGCAGGGGTCGTATGCACGGAACGCCATCTCGATCATGTTGAGGACGGGCTCCGAAATCTCCTCGCCCGCCTTGATCAATCCCTGTGCGGCCTTCTTGATGCTCATCGAGATCGGCGCGTTGTTGTTCGTGGTGCCGACTACCAGGTTGGCCTTCTCCACGATGCCTCTTTCGTCCGTGAAGTAGTGGTGGGTCAATGTGCCGCGAGGAGCCTCGACGATACCTATACCTTCTGAGGGCGCTTCCTTCGGGATCACGCGGTAGTCAGGGCCGGTGATTTCCTCGTCGTACGCAAGCTCCTGGAGTTTCTCGGCTGCGTAAACCATCTCGATTACGCGCGCCCAGTGCGTCGCAAGAGTCTGGTTAACCATCGTCTTTCCGGAGCGATCGCCGGTGAGCGTTTCGTAATACTCTTCGTAAGCTTCCTGCGCCTTGGGAGTGGCCATCTTGTCCGCAGCGTTCAACCTCGAAAGCGGTGTTGCTTTGTAAACGCCGCTGTCGATACCGTCCACGAAGCCCTTCCACCCAATCTGTTTGAGGTATGGGAACTTCAGGTAACTCCACGGCTCGACGCGCTCGACAATCCATTTGCGATAGTCCTTCGGCTCGTACTTGCAGTGCTCCTTGCCGTCGGGGCCGACCACGCGCACCTTGCCGTCGTAGAAATTCACGCAGTTGTTCTCATCAACCATGCCCATGTTGTACGTTGTATGCGTGTAGGGATCGGAGAGAATGAGATCTACGTATTCTTTGTTGGCGAGCACGATGTCGCGTACGATCTGGAGCGTGAATTCGGAGAATTCGACCGTGAAATCGGCGATCTCGCGAATCCGCTTGGCTTCTTCAGCGTCTAGTCCTTTGCTCATTCCGCCCGGGATTGCATTTATCGGCGTAACAGGCTTGCCGCCGAGAATCTTAGAGACTTCGTGGCACCAGATTCTGCACTGGATCACCTGCTTGCCGATATCGACACCCACTTTGCCGATGACACCTATCAGATTTCGAACTGCCGGATCGGCGTCAGGCCCCATTATGAAATCAGGAGCGCCCAGCGCATAGAAGTGGGTAGTGTGGTCGCTGACGAAAAATGCGCTGTACTGCAGCTCGCGCAGCTTCTTCGCCGTTGAGGGCAGCTCGACCTTATAAACATCATCGCATGCCTTTGCACTTGCCATCAGGTGGGCTTCGGGGCAAACGCCGCAGATCCTCGGTGTGATGCGTGGAAGCTCCTCAACCGGACGCCCCTCGGCAAACTTTTCAAAACCGCGGAGTTCGGGAATCTGAAGGTAGGCATCGATAACATTACCTTCATCATCGATAAAAATCTCGATCTTCCCGTGTCCCTCGAGCCTTGTTATCGGATCAATGGTCACTTTTTTCATCATAGTACCTCGAGCTTAACGTCCCTTTTCACCTTTGTATTCAATAATCTCTTCCTCAGAAGCGTGCTCTTCGACATTCCGAAACGGTAGAAATACCCGGCCGGATCTATAAGGGAGTCGATGATTTCCTTAGCTTTCTCTTCATCCTTGGCATCGATCAGTGAGCCGATTGCACCCATCATCGCGGCGCCCTGATCCTCTTCATCTCCTATGTGTCCGTAACAGCCGCGGCACGGCATCCCCGCCTGCAGGCAAAGTGCACCGCAGCCGCTGCGCGTGGCAGGCCCCATACACACGATTCCCTGCTCGAGCAGACACCATCCGGGCTCAGGTTTTATTTCGTGAATGCGGTGGAACTTCGTAATCTTGATCTGGCGCTTTTCGAGTGGGCATTCGTCGCATACGGACTTGTCTCCCGCTCCCACTATGCTCCCAGCCGGTGGAAGCTCGCCACCCACAATCGCAAGAATAACATCCCAGATGCGGTCGGCTACGGGCGGGCAACCCGGTATGTAGTAATCGACCGGAATAACATCGTTCAATGCCCGAACGGTCGTGTGAAGCTCTGGCAGGGTCAGTTCGCCCGCCGGAACCTTTACCGATGTTTGAGGGTAGACTTTGTCGGGATTCTCGACGGTCTCGCATTCGATATAGACGCGATCGAGCAGTTCCTGACGCTGGTAAAGGTTGGTAAGTGCAGGAATGCCGCCCTTCGTTGCACAGCTTCCGAATGCAACCATCACTTTGCTTTTCCTGCGCAGGAGTTCGGCAATCTCAACTGCCTCGGAGTTGCGTATCGCGCCGTTGAAGAAACAGACATCGATAAAACCATCCTCGTAATTCTCGACGTCCTTGTATTTGAAATCGGCAACGCACGGCCAGAAAACGATGTCGGCGTGCTCGACGAGCGTCAACAATCGATCGCCGATTTCAAGTACGGCCATATCACAGCCTCCGCAGCTTGCCGCCCAGTAAAGACCTAATTTCAGCTTGGACATGTCGTCCCTCCACGTTTTCCGAGGAAAAACCTATTCGAAGTTACACCGACCTCCGGATTCAAGCATAACCTGAATCGGGCCTACAGCACACTATTGAGTTTCAACGGTTTCGTTCCAGTTGAGCGGGCCGAGCTTGCGAACCTGCTCCGTCATTTCGGTCGCTACCTGCTGGAACTTCTCGCCTTCTGCCGCGCTGATCCATTCGAGTCTGAACCGCTCCGGCTCCAAACCCATCTGTTCGAGGTACCGCTTGACGATCGGCATTCTCGACATCGTTTTGAAGTTGCCGGAGATGTAGTGGCAGTCGCCTGGGTGGCATCCGCACACGGCGACACCATCAGCCCCGTCTCTGAATGCTTTGAAAATGAATTCCGGATCGACGCGCCCACTGCACATAACCCTGATGGGTATGAAGTTCGGCGGATATTCCATCCGCGCAGTGCCGGCAAGGTCTGCGCCCGTATAGCTGCACCAGGTGCACAGAAAGGCAACGATCTTCGGTTCGAACCGTCCGGTCGTAGGCGCTGTGCCGGTTTCCTTTTCCTCAACTACTTCCAATTCCGCCATATCGTTCCTCCAAATGCCTTCTGAAATGCCATCGCGCAAATGAATGACGACCGAAGTGCTTTAGACAGCAATATCAGCCAAAACTGCGTCGATCTCGGCAATTATCTGTTCGCGATCGAATCCCCACTGCTTTATCGCACCGCTCGGGCAGGCGGCAACGCACGTTCCGCAGCCCTTGCAGAGAGCGTCATTGATAACAGCGATTCCCTTTTCCTCATCCTTCGTGATGGCCTCGTATGGACAGACGCTAAGGCAGGTCTCGCAGCCCGTGCATTGTTCTTCCATAACCTCAGCGGTAATCGGTTCGAGCATGACCTCGCCCTGTGCGATGGCCTGCAGAACGGCAGCAGCAGCAGCGTTCGCCTGGGCAACCGTATCGGGGATGTCCTTGGGGCCTTGCGCGCAGCCTGCGATAAACACGCCTTCGGTCGCTGTGGCTACAGGCGCAAGCTTGGGATGGCGCTCAAGGAAGAAGCTATCAGGACTGACAGATATCCTTAGCTTCTGCTTCAGATCCTGAGCCCCAACCTGAGGCTCAATCCCGACGGACAGAATGACCATATCCACCGGTATTTCCCTTACAATGCCGAGAAGTGTATCTTCGACCTTGATTAGCACTTTGCCTTCAGGCAAGCCGTCCGGGGAAAAATCGGTAACCTCGGAGACTTTGCCTCTGATGAAGTGGACGTCCTCACTGAGCACACGACTATAGAACTCTTCATAGCCCTTGCCGAAGCACCGCATGTCTATGTAGCACTGGTACACCTCGGCGCCGGTCTTTTCGCGAATCAGGTGAGAGAACTTGAGAGACTGCATACAACAGATTCGGCTGCAGTATTCGTTGTAGTTCTTGTCACGGCTGCCGATGCAGTGGACTATGGCAACGGCTTCCGGCGTTCTGCCGTCAGGAGTAAGGAGCTTTCCTCCGGTCGAGCCGCCCGCATTCGAGAGCTTTTCAAATTCGATTGAAGTCATTACCTGGGGCAGACGGCCATATCCGAATTGGTACATCGGACTCGGATCGAAGCCCTTAAAGCCTGATGTGACAATGATATTTCCGGCTTCGACCTCGACGATCTCATCTTTCATGTCGTAATGGATGGCGTCGGTCGGGCAAACTTCCGAGCATATGCCGCAACCGTCGGTCTGAAAGTGGATGCAGGATTTTTGATCGATCCAGGGCGTTGCCGGAACCGCCTGCATAAAGTCAATGTGGATCGGCTTGTCCGGCCCCAGGCTGACATCGCCGTAAACCACACTCAGGCCGTCCATCTGCTCCATCTTGATGTGGTTGGTCGGGCAGACGTGATAGCAAGCGCCGCAGCCGATGCATGTGTCGCTCTCGACATCGTAAGGAGTTGTAACGTATCTCTCAGGGCCGCGCTGTGCAAAGCAGAGAGCATGAGCTCCAACGAGATCGTTGCAGACTCTGACGCAGAGTCCGCACAGGATGCATTCTTCGCTTGGCTGCTCCTTGAAGCGGATGGTGTCGACTCCGTATTCTTTCGCAAGGTTGCGAATAACCTCAACCTCGCTGTGACGCGCCATCATCATCTCAAGGAGAAGCTTGCGGTTGTTGATTATTCGTTCGTTCCTGGTTTCGACTACGATACCTTCGGTGACCGGGTAGTTGCACGCCGTAACGATGCGTCTGCGTCCGTTTCTTGTTACTTCCACGATGCACATTCGGCATACGCCGTAAGGTTCGAGGTGTTCGTTGTAACAGAGCGTTGGGATTTCGATGTTGTGTTCCCTGGCGACTTTAATGAGGAAGGTTCGATCGGGGGCAGTAACTTCCTTGCCGTCAATGGTGAAAGTTACCATTTTTACGTCGGGTTCGGCGATTATTTCGGTCTTCTCATTCATCGGCCTATCTCCTTACTATCGCCTCGGTCGGGCATGACTCTAGGCAGGCACCGCACTTCTCGCAAAGATCGAGATCGATACGGTGAACTTGATCTTTCTTTCCGGTGATCGCGTTCATCGTGCAAACCTTGGCGCACACTCCGCAGCCGTTGCACTTGTCTTCGAGTATGTAGTAGTTGATGAGGGCTTTGCAAATGCCGCCGGGGCACTTTTTGTCCTTGATGTGAGCGATGTACTCGTCCTTGAAGTACGTCAGGCTCGAAAGAACTGGGTTTGGAGCACTCTTGCCAAGTCCGCATATGGATGTGTCTGCTACTGTATGTGCAATTTCCTCAAGAGTTTCGAGATCTTCCATCGTACCTTCGCCCTTCTCGATTTTCTCTAGGATTTCCATCATATAGCGGATTCCCTCGCGACAGGGCAGGCACTTGCCGCAGGACTCGTCCTTCAGGAAGTTCAGGAAATAGCGGGAGATGTTTACGACGCAGTTGTCCTCGTCCATTACGATCATTCCGCCCGAACCCATCATCGAACCGGCTTCCCACAATTTGTCGAAGTCTACCGGAAGATCGAGCATTCCTTCAGGGAGCAGACCACCTGAAGGCCCGCCTGTCTGAATTGCCTTGAATGCCTTTTCCTTGGCAATTCCACCGCCGATATCAAAGACGACCTGCCTTAGCGTTGCACCGAGAGGAACTTCAATCAGGCCGGTATTCTTTATCTTCCCGACAAGGCTGAACATCTTGGTGCCCTTGTTTTTTTCGTTCCCGATTTTCGTGAATTCTTCTACACCCATATCGATTATCGCGGGAACGGTGGCCCATGTTTCGACATTGTTCAAGTTGCTTGGAAGGTTGAAAAGCCCATGCTCAACGGTATGGATGTATTTGGCTCTCGGCTCGCCGACGCGTCCTTCGAGACTCGCCATAAGGGCAGTGGATTCACCGCAGACAAATGCGCCGCCACCACGATTGATCGCGACTTCGAACGAGAAGTCCGTGCCGAGAATATTCTTGCCGAGCAGGCCATATTCTCCTGCCTGGAACAGTGCGTTTGAGAATGTCTGCACCGCCCTCGGATACTCGTGGCGTACATAGATAAAGCCCTCGCTCGAACCGATAGCGTACGCACCGATCAGCATGCCTTCAAGCACTTGGTGCGGGTTGCCCTCAAGCAGCGCGCAATCCATAAACGCGCCGGGATCACCCTCGTCAGCGTTGCAAATAACGAATTTCCGTTCGCCCTCGGCCTTGCGACAGGATTCCCATTTGCGCCCGGTAGGGAAGCCGCCGCCCCCACGCCCGCGCAGTCCGCTTTTCTTGACCTCGGATATGACTTCTTCGGGAGACATGCTCGTCAGGACTTTAGCGAGGGCGGAATAACCACCCAAAGCGATGTAGTCATCGATTTCCATGGGGTCGATATAGGGTGTTTTCTTGCTTACAAGCCTGAGCTGAGCCTTATAGAAGGGGACATCCGATTCCTTCGGGATCGGTTTTCCATCACTGTCATGATAGACAAGTCTGTCCACTATCTCGTTTCCGGCGATGCTCTTCTCCACGATTTCTGGAATGTCACGGGGCTTTACTTGAATATAAAGGGTGTCATCAGGTCTTATCACGATCAGTGGCGCCATTTCGCAGAAGCCTTGGCAGCCTGTAACCTTGATGTCGGCCCTGATTTCGCGCAAGTTAAGTTCTTCGACAAGCTTCGTGTGAATCTCGTTGCATCCGCAGGCCTTACATCCAGTACCACCACACAGCGATATGGTTTTCAGTGCGCCGTTTGTTTTTCTTTTCAGCTCTCCTTGGTAACGAGTCAACTCTTCAGCGGAAGCAAACTTATTCATTTTCAGCTACCTCCTCTTTGTGCGCTTTACGGAGTTTTCTGATTATGCCGCCGACCTTTGTCTGTGTCATGTTACCGCGCATTTGACCGTCGATAATCAAAATCGGTCCCTGCGCGCAAGCACCAACACAGTTGACCGTTTCCAGCGTAAACAGACCGTCGTCTGTTGTTTCTCTGTTCTTGATTCCATGATCCCGCTCGAGGGCGTCAAGGATGAACGGCGCCTCGCGCACGTGGCAGGCTGTTCCCAAACAAAGCTGGAGAATATGTTTGCCACGCGGTTTCAGGCTGAATGCCTTATAGAACGTTACAATATGGTACATATCGGTCATTGGAATCTGCCAGTTCTTGGCCACGTATGTTAAAGCTTCCTGCGGGAGCCAGTTGTACTTGTCCTGGATATCCTGAAGAACCATGATAACTTCGGTTCTGTCCCTTTCGTATCCAGCCAGCATCTCGTCGAGTTCTGCGTCAACCTTCTTCTTGTTCATTTCAACTTGAAGCATCTTCATCACCTCCCGCATTGATCGGCGCAACAGGCATCTGGCTTTCCTTAGTGCTGATTACGCGGTCGCCTACGATGATTTTGCGTTTTGTGGGAACAGTGCTTGCAGGACACTCTTGCCAGCACAAACCGCAGTCGATGCAGGCTTCGATATCAACCATCCTCGGTTTTTTCCTGATCTTCACGTTGAAGTTACCGACATAGCCCGACACTTCTTCAATCTCGCTGAACGTCATAAGTTCGACGTTCTTGTTCTTGGCCGTCGAAACCATTTTTGGAGTTAGTATGCAGGCAGCGCAATCGAGAGTAGGGAATGTCTTGTCAAAATGCGCCATCTTGCCGCCTATGCTGGCCTCGCGCTCGACGAGGTATACCTTGTGGCCCGCCTGGGACAGCGTAAGCGCCGCTTCAATTCCGGCGATGCCGCCCCCGACGACGACCGTGGCCGGATTGACCGGAACGGTCTTGATTTCTAGCGGTACATGGAGAACGACCCTTGCGACTGCCGCCCGCACAAGCTTCATCGCCTTCTGCGTTGCCAGCTGTCTGTCCTCGTGCACCCACGAGCACTGCTCGCGTATGTTCGCCATTTGGAAGAGGAACTTGTTAAGCCCAGCGTCCTCGACCGTCTCCCTGAACGTCAATTCGTGCATCAAGGGCGAGCACGAACTCACAACCACGCGGTTCAGCTTGAATTCCTCGATGTCCTTCTGGATGCCGAGCTGGCCGGGGTCGCTGCACATATACTTGTGCTCCCTCGCGATGATCACGCCCGGCAGTGTAGCAGCGAAGGCCACGACTTTGGCCACGTCGACAGTTTGGGCAATGTTCGTCCCGCAGTGGCAGACGAAAACACCTATACGAGGTTCCTCGTTTTCGACGTTGTTCTCACCTTGCTCGTTAATGTGTTCTTCGTTCATCACTTGGCTCCCTATGTACGCGAACTTGCGTACTTGCTGATAAACGCTCTTGGGTCGATCAACTCGCGCCCCATATCAAGCTCCTTGGCCGAAAGCCCCAAGGCAAGCCCGAGTATCTGGGTGAAGTAAAAGACGGGGATTTTGTAGTGTTCACCTATCTTCTGTTTGATAAGACTGGTGTAACAGTCCAGATTGATATGGCACAATGGGCAGAAGCATACGATGCATTCTGCCTGCTCCATATCGGCACACTTGAGAATGTCCCGAACGAGCGGGTAGGTCAAGTCAGCCGACGTGATCATCTGCGAACCACCACAGCATTTGGCCCTCATTGGAAACGGTGTGACTGTACAGCCGATTGCTTCGAGGATCGGATCGAAACTCGTCGGGTTCTCCGGGTCATCGAAAGTACCGTGAGGACGTGATAACTGGCAGCCGTAGTAAGGTGCTACGCGCATACCATCAAATTCTCTCGTGACAAGCTGTTTGATCCTGTCTATGCCGAAATCGTTCACGATTACGTCAAGAAGATGTCGAACCTTGACCGAGCCTTCATATTTCAGATCCGCGGCGGCCAAAGCATCCTTGATCTGCTTTCTGAGTACTGGATCTTCCAGAAAGTACTCGTTCGTCTTGTTGAGCGTTGTGAAGCATGCGCTGCATACAGTGACCAGCTGGTCATACCCGCTCATTTCCGCGAGCGCAAGATTACGCGAGCTGACAGCGAATGCGCGAAGCTCCCTGATCGACATGTAGGATGTTGCACCGCAGCAGTTCCAGTCCTCAAGCTCCTTGAGATCGCTTCCGAGTGCCTTCATCAGTGCTCTGCTGGATGTATCGTACATAATGCCCGTGTGCTCAAGCGAGCACCCAGGATAATACGGGTATTCTTCGAGCGGAACTCGTTTCTTTTCGTTAGCCTGTGTAGCCATTACGAGCCTCCTTGGGCCTCGCGGGCCAGCGCATGATCGAGAATCTTCTTGATTTGTTCCATACCCTTGATCCTCTTGGGCGTAGGATTGATGTTCATCCTCTTTCTCATTACAAGCTTGCCTGCCATTCCAATGTTGCCGAGCGCCTGCATCACCCCTTTGACGCCCATCTTCATGTAATACTTCATCATCAGAAGCGTCTCGGGATTTCGACCGTAGTTGTCCACCAGTTCAACGAAGACGTTCGACATTATCGGGCCACCAGCGTTCTTCGGATAAATTCCGTGCTGAATACCGAGGCGCTTCAACTCGTACATGACATCGGTAAAACGTATCTTCTGCGGGCATCGAACGGTGCAGAAATAGCAACTGGTGCACAGCCATACCGTATTTGAGCGCAACACGCGCGAA
Source organism: bacterium (assembly GCA_021158185.1). Taxonomy (GTDB): domain Bacteria; phylum 4484-113; class 4484-113; order JAGGVC01; family JAGGVC01; genus JAGGVC01. The sequence continues at coordinate 13,173 of JAGGVC010000081.1, forward strand.
AGCAAACCCGCCCTTAAGGCGGCGATTATTTCCCGGGGCGAGAAGTCCATATTGCTTGCATTGGGACAGGAGCTCGAGCAGGTTCCACATTGAATACAGGTTTTTATTCTCTCCCCGTCTGGCAGCTCGTAAATAGCTTCGAGGAACTCTTTCGACAGGTCGTGCTGCTCATCGGGGGACAGCTTACACTCCTTTTCGTAAGAAGCTTCACGCTTCATAACAACCTCCCTTAGCAACCGCCATCCGGCTGCCATTATAGTACCAAAAAGTGAACAGGTTCACAAGGTGGAACCAAAAAAAATCTCTATTCCCTGTCAGGTTACCCGGTTGGGGCTTCCAATCATTCATCACTGATAATCTCCATTCTCGAATGCTCACGACTTAACATCTCAAACAGTCTTATCCTACCAGATCAGCAACATTATGCACTTCCAGCGTCATTGCCTTTCTATTGTAGTTGTTAACAAAGTTGCTTTCAACCAAAGATGACATGTGAATATTATATCAAGAAAAACAAGGGTTAAAACTCCCTTAAGAATGCGAAGTAAATGTATGAGCGGATTCTATATGGACAAATGAGATTGTTATCATATGATGACGGCCTAGATGCTTGAGCGATTATTTGAATTAATTCACAAAGTGTCGATTTTCGGCGACGTTGTTATTTTTTGAGGCTGGCCGAATTTTGTGATTTTGCATCAGCCTGATGAAATGCATCGTTACTCAGGATATAATAACCATGACCTAGGTTGTTTGGGGCTGGGATTTGGGTTGAGTTCAGCCTATGCTATCATTCTTCGGGTCGGAGGAATCAGATGAAATCAAGCAAAAAGTATGTAATTTCATTAGCAGGACATTTATTTGTTTCTGCAGCCTTTGTCTTGCTTGTAGCGCTTTTGCCGGTTCAGGCGTTTGCCGAGACAATCAATGTTGCTGTAACGGAGTTCACGGGAAGCAATCCTGAAACGGGACGGATGGTGGGGCAGATCATCGAGGGTGCTCTGGCGAGTGTGCCGGGAGTCACGCTTGTTGATAGAAAGCACCTTGAGCAGGTGCTCAGGGAGCAGCGTTTGAACATCAGCGGTTTCGTGGATATGAGTTCGCTTTCAGGCGGCGAAATTGGCTCACTCTGCCAGGTTGGACAGCTCGTGGGAGCCACGCATCTCGTAACAGGTTCGTACAGTCTGGACAGCCAAACATTCGTATTGACGATCAACCTTGTCAATATCACAACGGGAGCGATAGAGGATTCAACGGTTGCGTCCAGTTCATCGGACGAGTACTTCGCCAGCGTTTTAAGCGCTTCGAACAGATTTGCAGGCAAGCTTGCAGGCAAATCGCTGGATCCAGCGGAACTATTCGGCAAGCTTGAGCTGATTGTGAATGTGGAATGGGACGGCGGCGAGCTTCTGTGTGATCCGCGCACCGACCTAAAGGAGCGGATCGAGCAGGCAACTGGGCTGCCGGTGATGAGCAGGGATATTACAGGCCAGCAGATTGCAGGCACAATCACGCAGATATTCAAGGATGACCTGGCAATCAAGGGAACGATAAAAACCTATGCCAGCGGGATGAATCCGATACTTCTTGTAAACTTCCAGCCTGTTAAAGGCCCGTCGAGTGTCAACTGGAAGAAATACAAGGCTAGGTTGTATTGGGCGGCGTACTTTCCTGCACTCGGTGGTGCCGTTGTACATGGAGTCGTGGAAACATCGGATTTCGGGAGCGGGTACGGAGACGCACAAGCCGTCAGCCAGGCAGTTTCGAAAACCTACGATCTGTTCGCATCAACCCAGCTTTACAAGATAGTGGGCGATTTCGGAAGCAGCGGTTCGAGGATCGTTACGGTGAAGATCAGCGGTGTGATTCGAAGGGATCACCTGTCGTATTCTTCACTGCTTAAGAAAGAGCTGGGCATAGCGGCGTTTGAATACGACCGTTTCACAGGAGGGATATCAACCTTCAAATTCGAGTATTCTGGTTCAATCGAGGACATCAGAAGTGCCTTTCAGGATGCTTTCAGGTTAGCAATGATTGAAATGGACAGCGAGTCCATCTCATTCAAGAAGAAGATCTAATGCGGCGAATGGGGTGTACCTATCTGTCGTATATGACTTTTATTCGGGAGGATGTGTGATGAGAAATTGGATTATTGTGTTTCTTATTTCAGCTGTGGCTGTTTTATCCGCATTTCCGGCATCCGCTGCTGATGATGACCAGAAGATAACGATATACGTTGCGAAGTTCGTGGATTCATCGGGCGAGACAGGACGTTCCTGGTGGTATGGCGCTGGCATTCAAGATGTAGGGGAGAGCTTCCGCGAATACGTGAAGAACGCCTTGCTTGCAACGGGGCAATTCCGCGTTTTTGATTTCGAAAAGACAGCTGAAGAGACGGAAGAGCTTAACCAAATTGCCGCAGCAACCAATCCGGATGCCTCGATCGATCAAAGCGAGCTCGAGATGCATGAGTACGTGATCGAAGGAGCGATCGTCAACGTGAACTCAGTGCAGAAAGGATCCGGTGGAATAGGCGCAATACTAGGAGCCGCGACTGGTGTCGGAGGCGACCGCAAGCTGGATATAATCACCGTGACCGTTACTGTGAATATGCGCGATCAGAAAACCGGCGAGACTCTCTTCAGTGAGAAACTGACTGGCGAGAAGAAGCGCGAGTCTTATGTTGTAGTCACCGATCAGGGGGCTGCGGCGACAGGCAGCAGTGGTGAGCGCGCTGGTGATGTTGGTTTCGCGCTCGACGACGCTGCTTGGAAGATAATCGGATTCGTGCTTGATAAATTTCCTATCCAGGGCACGATACTGAAGGTTGTTGACAAGGGCAAATACGCCTATGTGGATCTGGGCAGCTCGCATGGGATAAAGGAAGGCGATCTCTTGCTCATTATTGAATATAAGGAGATCGATCTAGGTTTTGAGATAATTTACGAGGCGAAAGAAGTCGGTGTCTGCAAGGTCGCGCAGGTTATAGACGAGACTCACTGCAAGGTCGGCAAGAAAAAGGGCGAATTGAAAGAAGGCGCAACAGTGCAAGTAGCGTCGAAAGGCAAGTGACGGTTGGAAAGATAACTTGCTTAGCGTTGATGTGGAGGATCTGTCGCGTACAGACGATGTTAATTTTGGATGACAACTGAAGATTCTTCCTGAAGTCATCTCGGTAAGGAGAAGGAAAGTGATAAACAGGTTAACAGTTTTTCTTTTGGTTTTCGTGCTTTTTGCGCTCTCAACAGCATCATGCCTTAACGAAAGTGGTAATGAAAGCTCAGATGCAAGGCTAACCGATATTAAGCCCGTTCAGGATGGTAAGACGGAAGGGAAGGGAAGTGCACCTGTTGAGCGCCATTTAGACGCGCTTCCTTCCAGTTTCGGCGCTTACAGAAATATTAACATTAAGCTTGGCACGCCGGTTAACGCGTATGATTTTGAATCGGCTGATCTGGATGGAAAACCAGTTAACCTATTGGATTACCGTGGAAGCTGGGTATACATCGATTTTTGGGCAACCTGGTGCCCGCCCTGCATGGTTGAGCTGCCACATGTTGCCAAGTTGAGCAGCGAGTTTCCCGATCTAAAGGTCATTGGCATCAGCCTTGACGGAAGTGGGGACGTGAAGAAAGTCAAGGACGTTGCAAAGGACAAGGGGCTCAAGTTCCCCCTTGTAATCGACGAGGCGCAGGCAACATCCATCGCAGGCAATTACGGAGTAAGTTCAATTCCTTTCAGTGTTCTAATAAATCCTGAAGGCAAAATCGTGATGAAAGCGATGCGTGGCGAAGGTATGTTCGGTGCCATCAGGAAAGCAATGGCCGAATAACACGCGCACTGAAATTGGGATTCGGCTAACCAACTGCTCTGAGAAAGGCAAGCGGGAATTACTGCTATATGTATACGCGTCGGATTCTCCGTCCAAGTCCGCAAGTTATTTCATAAACGATCGTATCTGCCCATTCAGCGACTTCTTCGACGGTGATTTCCTCATCGCCCATTTCACCGATCAGGACGACCTCTTCGCCAAGCTCAGGCGTACCGAGTCCGTTTACGTCGGCCACAATGTAGTCCATCGTGATCGTGCCGACAACCGGACACCGTTTGCCGCGGAATAACACCTGGCATTTCCCGCTCATCGAGCGCTGATAGCCGTCGGCGTAACCTATCGGAATTGCGATGAGCGTTGTATCACAGGGGGCAAGCCACTTGTGGCTGTAGCTTACGCCGGATCCTGCCCTGACAGTTCTATAGTCGTGAACCTGGCTTTTGAGAGCAAGAACAGGTGCGATGTCGAGCTTGTCTCCACTGTAATCAGGTGGATATATGCCATAGCACAGAATGCCAACTCGAACCATATCGTAATGAGTCTTTGGAAAATTGAGAGTTCCGCCGCTGTTTGCAAGGTGTACGCATGAAACACCCGGAAACCGCTGTCGAACCTTCGAGAGCATAGTATCGAAACGCTCAGTCTGCTTTATGTTATGGACATCGTTTTTTATGCTCGATTCGACGAGGTGCGAGAAGAAGCCTTCGAGATGAAGCATCTTTTCGGATTCGATCATATCGAGTGCTTGATCGAGATCTTCCGGTGCAATGCCCAGCCGAGCCATACCTGTGTCCGCTTTCAAGTGAAGCTTGACCGGATCTGTGGCTGCCTGTGCGGCGCGAGCGTACCATTTGATGTGGTCGAGGTGATGCACCGTCAGTCGGCAACTGTTCGCGACAGCCAGGGGCAGGCGTGCGGGATTTATGTAGGAAAGAAGAAGTATCGGGTTTGGAGCACCACCACTCCGCAGCTCAAGCGCCTCATCCAAAGTCGGTACTCCCAGCCATACGCGGGGGAATTGGCTGAACACGGGGATCATCCCTGTGATGCCGTGGCCGTATCCATTCGCCTTGACGATTGCGATCAGATGCACGCCGTTAAGATAGTCGAGAATTACCCTAATGTTGTGGGCGAACCTCTGCAGATCGATCTGTGCAATGGTGGTCGAGTGTGAGGCGTGAAAGCTCAACTTGCAGCACCCCCGCGAATTGCATTAAGTGCCGCCGGTATGCTGTCGAGGATGTCATTTGCAATAAGACCATCCATACCTGCTACTTTCGATGCAATGTCTCCTGAAAGCCCGTGCACGAATTGGCCTGCCCAGAGCGCGGTCGTCATTGCTTTGTCGAGATCGACCGCGCCTTGAGCTTTTGCTTGGGCTGCAAAGGGAGCGAGAATTCCCGCTATGATCCCAGTGAGAACGTCCCCGCTTCCCGCAGTTGCCATTCCCGGATTTCCTGTGGGAGAATAGTAAATACGCCCGTCGCGGTCGACTGTGAAACTCTCGCCTGCCTTGAAAGCAACCGAACATTCCGCGTCCTTTGCAAATTCCCTTGCAGTACCGAATGGATCGTTCGATATCTCTTCACTTGTCAGGCCGGTCATCATTGCGAATTCGCCTGGATGAGGTGTAATCCCCAGCGGTGCGTCTGGGCGAACCGGCTTTTTGTTTTCAAGTGCAAGGATTCCGTCCGCGTCGAGCACCGCGGGAAGTGGGGATTTCGCGAGTATATCTCGAACCAATTCAAGTGTTTGTGGTTCACGCCCGATTCCGCTTCCCAATGCAATCACGTCCGCCCACTCTGATAGCTCAAGAATGCGTGGCTGTGCAAGACGGGAGAAGAAACCTGATTCAGTATCAAGCGCACCATCCACCATGACCTCGAGTTCAACCGCTGATACTTCGGACAAAACCCCTTCGGGAACGACCAGTTTGACCATTCCCGCTCCAGATCTCAGTGCCGCACGAGCGACCATCTGCGCTGCGCCCGTCATTCCCCGTCCTCCGCCAACGACGAGTACCTTTCCGAATGTTCCTTTATGGCTTTTCTTATTTCGCTCTGGCAGAATTGCAGAAACATCGGAGGTTTCGATCTTCCAGGAATCAGCTTTTTTTGCGAGTTCAGCAGGAAACCCGATTTCGACGATTACAACTTCGCCAAGGTGATCGGCAGATGAGTAGTTGTGGAAACCAAGCTTGTCATGCTCGATCGTGATCGTGATGTCGGCTTTAACACAAGCACCGAATACTCTTCCCGTTGCTGCACAAAGCCCGCTTGGAGTATCGATTGAAATCACGCCGCACGCGTTACGTGCTCTGTACCTGTTGAGTGCTTCAACGATGCGTGCATAGTCTTTTGAGAGATCGCGTGAAAGCCCGGTGCCGAACAGCGCATCGACGACGATTCCCCACTGTTTGTCCCAAATCTCTGCGGGATAAGCGCGCGGAATGTGCCGGTTCACTTGCACACCGAGCTTATTTGCCATTCCAACGAAAACACTCGTGGGATATTTGTGCTCGTCTGCGCTTGTGATTATTCGGAGGTCCACCGTCCAACCTGCGCGTTGGAGATACGTAGCAAGAGCTATGCTGTCTCCACCGTTGTTTCCGGGCCCGGCAAGGATAAGCACCGGCGGATGCGTCGGGAAACGTCCGCACATTACATCGAAGATGCGGAGCGCAGCATTGTTCATCAGATGCTCGGCAGGAACGCCCATCTCTTCGATAGTGTAACGGTCGATAGCGGCCATGCCTTCATTTGTAAAAAGAGGTTTCATCGCTTGAAATTATAGCACTGGCGAAAGAAAAGAACGGATCGAGCCAGCCTCAAGCCCTGGTTGCGAATCATTCAGCGGGAATGAGATTGACTTTTCGTCTTACAGTGCCGTTTTTCGATAGGATAAGAAGCTTGTTCTCCGCAACGACTGCATATGTATTTCCATAGTACTGCCATCCATTAGCGTCCAGTTCGTCGCCGACAAGCCATTTCCCTGTATCGAGGTTCAAAAGCATTTCACTGCCTGTTGCAGCAATGTCCTGTTCGAGAACCGGCTGGCTGAGTTTCAGGTGAAGGAGGTTAGGGGGATCGCCGTAAACACCTGCAACATCTGGAGTTCTCCCTGAAGGATTGGCGAACGGAAATTGCTTTTCAATCCCTTTAATCTGAGCCTTTATGGTGTGCGCGTTGATGCTGATTGCTATTTCTCTTTCAACATCTGTCCACGTAATCGGCTCGAAGTCTGGCTGTTCGATTACTGGGGGCGATTCGGTCGGTGTAGTGCGTTTCATTTTGCCTTCAGGGATACCCAGCAAGATCGCGCTTTTGCCGTATTTGATGTTAGCGATCAGCCCATCGTCACAAAACTCCAGTGACGTTACAAAACCTGCTGTATCGACTATCTCTACATCGGTTACGATTGTGCCGTTTGAAAGGTTGAAAAGTAGAATTCGCGGTGAATATGACGTATGCACAATGTAAAGCGCCAGCAATCCTGCTTCTTCGTCGACCGCACAAGCGATTCGAAATATGGCACCTGTAAATGGATATTCCGGTATCCGAAAAAGCTGACCGTGTATCGTGTACCGCCATGCGACCTTTCCATTTGAATCCAGTGCAGTGATTTCTTCAAGCAACTGCTCTTCCGAGTAGTAAAGCACTGTTGATTGCGGAGTATCGGCGAGAAGCTCAAAGGCCGACCCGTAGCTCTTCTCAATCCGGGCATCGAAGATTACTTCGCCATTGGCGAGATCGCACTTGACGACCCTCTCCATCTCGGTGTTACCGTAGACATCTATGCTGGTTTCATCGGTCGGCCCGCTTAGAACGATGGAAGTTGATCCTGTGCCTGAATCACTTGCAGCAGGATAGATTCTGGATATGTGAGGGAATTTGGCCTTTAATTTGCCGGTTCGAATGCTCCATATTTCCGTTCCGAAGATACTTGTTCCTTCCGGCCCGTCTTGTTCAAGTACATCGAGAACCAAGTACTCGCCGAACATTGCGGAAAGGCTCGCGTTTCGTCGCGAGCGAAGTACCTTGCATTTGTCGGTAACGAGTGCGGCACAGGGACTCGCGAATTCGGTGATGTATGTAACAAGAACGCGGTCAGCGAATTCATCAAAGCTAAGCGTCTTGAAAGGGCAGGGAGCGCGATCGAGCTTCTTTTCCCGAAGCATCTCTCCTCTTGTAATGTTCAGAAGCCCAATAGACTTGCCGCGGGATACGATCATCTGGTCTGATGGAAGCTTGTTGTCCGGTTCGCAGATAATAGAACTATCAGATTCGCTACTGTCGGTGGACGAGTTTCGTTGGCCGGAGTCCTGCACGTCGTTTGTGCTTGTGGAGCTTCCATTTTCACTGGCATTCATCTCTGCAAGAAAGCAGCTGGATGCAATCGCGGGCAGAAGCATCACAAGAAGAAACGGAAATGCATAATTAACTAGTATGCGATATGTAGAGGAGCGGAAAGCTACGAATCGCTTCGGAAACCCGATGATATTTGGATTTGGTGAATGGGCTAGTTTTTTCTCAAGCAATTTCGTTTACCGTATCGGTTATTTCTCGAAAAGGAGCGGCCCCGTCGGAAGTTCCTTCCCCGCCAGTGCCACAATCATCCTGATTTGACCTGCATGCATGCACTCATGCTCAAGGATATTGTATAACACCCAGGATACAGGTTCTTTTGTGCCGCTTTCGTGCATCGAGACACTGTTTTCAAGATCTTCGTCGGAGAGGCCTTCGAGGTAATCGTTGAACCGCCGTCTAACATCCTTGGCGTACTTGAGAACTTCATCAATATCTAGCCTAACTGAAGTATCTTTCCAGTCGACCGCGATGCCGAATTCGAACTTCTCACCGATAAGTGTGCTCTTGAGCCAGAATTCCTCCACCTGTATCACATGCAGAAACAGCCTTATGGGCGAGTGGATTCCTGATTCTGGTGAGTAGTAGAGAGTATCCTTGTCCAAAGAGGTTAGATATTCAACGAGCTTCTTGCGAATGAGAGAAAAACTCAGCTCAATAAAATCAACAGTCTTCCTCATACTGCACTCCCGACCGGGATATAAAATACTACCATTGCGAGGCTGAATAGTCGTGATATTATGTCACTCTTGAAGGAAAAGCTGCCAATTGTGGATATGCATGAGGATCTGGCGTGGAGCATGATCAGCTATCGTCGCCCGTTTGCCTCGTCCGCAGCAAGCTATATGCTTACTGAGTCGAGCTGGCGGAGGAGCGGCCTCGTCTGGGCGTGGTGCTCGATTTTCACACTTCCCGAGCAGAGGAATGAAACGTTTTTCTCAAGGTTCATCGAAGCCCAGTTTGAAATCTACAATTCACTTCTCGCACATTATTCTGGCTGGCTCGTGCCGATCGGACAGAAAAGCGATATGAGTCTGCTTGGTGAATTCGGCGGGCAGGTCGGCTTAAGCATAATGATGGAGGGTGCCGAGCCTGTTCAAGAACCATTTCAACTCGAATCGTTTTTCACTCGCGGAGTCCGTTCATTCAGCATGACATGGCACGAAAGCAATAAATACGCGGGCGGCAACAATGGTGAGGGCGGATTGACCGATGCAGGGCGGCTTTTGATCAACGAGGCTGCAAGGCTGGGAATGGTTCTCGATGTTTCTCATCTGAATAAAGAGAGTTTCTGGGATGTAATAGAGTATCGAAAATTACATTGCCAGAATTTATGCCTGATTGCGTCGCACGCGAACGCAGCAGCCGTGTGTGAATGCGCAAGAAATCTCGATGATGATCAACTTTCTGCACTTCGGGAAGCAGATGCAAGTGTTGGAATCGTGCTATTGAACTCCTATCTTGTTCCGGGATGGATTGACACTGAGTATCACCTTAAGAAGCCATTGCCGCAGGAAACGATATTTTCATCAAGGGCAACGCCAGCATTTATTGCCGCTCAGCTTGTTGAATCACTACATACAGGGCCTAAGCTTGAAGATGAAAACCCGGACGCGGAAAAGCCGGAAGCTGTCGACTGCGAGATCGTGCTTGAGCACATCGACCACCTTACATATATGCTCGGCGAAGACAGCGTGGGTATTGGAAGTGATTTTGACGGGGGATTGACGAAGCACAATACGCCGGAACCTATTCGTGATTTGACCGACCTTCAGATTATTGCAGAGCTTATTTCGGAAAGGAGAAATCCCAGACTGGCCGCAAAGATTATGAGCGAAAACTTGCTCGCATTCTGGCGTCAAGCTCTGCCTGAATAACCGCCTGTAGTCGCTATTCTTCTGTATCTGATTTTAGTGCGCTGCCAGGCAGAATATCTTCAGCTTCGACACCTTCTTGAATCGCTGTTAGAACGGAAAGAACATTCTTAATATCCGCCTCCCAGATTTCGCCGTTTTCAAAGCGCACGCGATTGACGTATGCAACGCCTGTCAGGAACGTGAAGTCCGATAGGGCAGTAGCAACCCATGTACCTTTGTCGACACCCTCAGGCTCGATCTGATCCAATGATATGCCGAAGCATCTATCAATGAATTCATTCCATATGCTAAATGAAACAAGGCCAATCTCTACTGCGACAATCGTTCGTTCGGAATCGTTCACGAGTTTCACGGTGTGGTGAATGCCTTCACGCTCGTAGCGGCTGGATTCCTTGAAAGATGCGTCGTAAGCTGTAATTCGAAGGGGAGCATTGGGCTGGTCGACAATAATATTGACAGGTTCGATGGCAAATGCAGCGATTTGCATTTCCACGAAGAGAACTGCCGCAATAATCAAAACCTTAATTCTCATTGTTCTTTCTCCTGGTGGCTACAACAAGGTAGCCAATTGCTTAATCACATTCCAGATTAGCATAATGGCTATACAATTGTCAAGTTGCTCGCTGTTGTGGGCTTTTAATCGGCGGATTGAGTATTCTCCGCTCTTAAGGAGTCGTGGTCCCGATACCTGATAGAGCAGGGCTGTATCGCTGCCATCCCTGTGCCGTCGCGGTACCACCGAGAGTCAGGTTCATTGAGAGGACTATGTTATCTGCGACGCGCTCTCTGAGCCGTTGTTCGAGGATTGAAACATCCTCGGGTGCAATGGGAAAGGGAGTTCTTACTTCGGCTAAGACCATTATCTGTTCTGTTACGTTGAAGGTATCGGATTCGCTTTGCTCTCCGTCCTCCGAATCCGGATCGCGTACGATTTCATCAACATTTGGCGGAATCATCTCGCCCTTGATCCGCGTTAGTTTGATGTCAATAAGTGCTGCGCCTGCGAATTCTTCCAAGCCTTCGCTTATTTCATCCCAAAGCAGCGTTTGAAAGTCGATCTCTTCCTGCGACAGCTCCGGTGCATCTTCCGGCACCGGATCGTAAATATATCGGTGCTTGTCCGCGTCCCTGACGATGATCGAGCGCACGATGAGCCTGACGTTGCGTCCAAGCTTGTCCTGAATTGCATCCTCGATCTGCCCCACCATTTCCGGTGTGATAGCGTCAGGCGTGCTGATATTGGCGGTGAACCGAGGTTCATTCTCGATGCCGGTGCTGTAAAGACCTTCGAGTTTTGCACCCGGTACTCCTTCGAGCAACGATTCGACGGTTGATCTTGCAGTTGAAAGCATCTGGCTTTTTCGCTCGGAAAGCCGCATCAGTTCGATGTCTTCCGGTGCTTGGAACACTTGGCCTACCGCGCTGTTGTCCTTCGATTGAAGCGAGCGGATGATTAGGTATATGTCGGGACGAACAGTCTCTCTGAGCATCTTTTCAATTTTCTCCACTTGTGACGGCTCAAATGGGCTCGGTGTAAGAGCGACTGCAACTACCTCGTACCCGACCTCAGTTTGCTTCTGGCTGGCGATACCTTCAAGCTGGCCGCCTGTACGCGAGCTGATTTCACTTTGCAAAACGCTTTTCAAGTCCGCCTGAAACACTCGCTCTTCGAATATGATCCTCAGCGTGTTGAACATAAAGAAGCCGATAGCCACAACGGCGATCGCACTCGGAATGAACCTCACGATCAGTCCGGCCGGTCCGACTTTGACAGCCTGATAGATGCTGCCCATATCGTAAATAATGAAGATGAATGCGGATGCAAGCTGTATTGCGAAGAAGTTTGCGAGAAAGAGCATGATCGCGCCCCATGCCAGATCCCATTTTCCCATCGCGATTAGCATTCCTCCGGTCGTGAGTGGCGGGATGAGAGCGACGGAAATAGCAACACCGGGAAGTGCAGCATTGAGGCGCGGTTGGACGGTGGCATAAGCGCCTGCAAGCCCTGACGCGACAGCGATAGCCAAGTCGAATACCGTCGGCGTGGTTCTTGAGAGCATCTCGCTTGTGATACCGAGATTGTAGGGCATTATGCCTATCAGATACCCGAACAGCACAGCAAGGAAAACGCCGAATATTTCAGCGGTAAGCGATGCGCGCAGAAGCTTCACATCGCCGGATACAAGGCTCAACGCAATGCCGAAGATCGGCCCCATAAGCGGAGCTACGAGCATTGCACCGATGATTACGGCGACACTTCCGGACAGAAGTCCGTATCCTGCAATGATTGCGGAGAGCGCAACTAGAACGTAGAATCGCCTTCGCGGCCAGCTTCCGTCGCGAACCTCGCGGTACGCCTCCCGTCTGTCTTCAAGCGCGATTCGGCTGATTTTGAGAACACTACTGAAAAATGCAGATATCTGTTCAGACACGACGGGATTCTATCAGTGAGTAGTAAATTTGAAAAGCCGTCATTCTGAATCTCGGATTCAAACAGCACTACGTTCGATTGCAATTTCCCGTGGAATGTTCCTGTAGAAGATTGTCGGCAGGAAAGTGGTAAGGATTACGACAAGAAGGATTATATTGTATTCAGTTAGCCCAATGATGCCATTGCTGTAGCCGAAAACAGCGGAAACGATTCCGAATGCTAGCCGATAGTTGAAAAGGATACCGGTGAATCGAGCAGCACGAGGCATTATTATGTGCCTGAGCGGGATAAGTGTACCAAAATATTTCATACCTGCCGCTGTTACGAGCAAAAGCAGTGCCTTTGCCCAGTCGATTGGCATCATTGCGCTGAGAACGATCTGTGAACCTGCGAAGAAGAAAAATACAGGGGCAAAGAAGCTGAAGATAACTCCCGAAAGCTTGTCCACGAGTTGGTGATGTTCGCGCAGTAGTCTTCCGAGAATTATGCCGAGTGCAAATCCAATGAGAGCTTTGTGAAGATGTGTGTGGCTCGCAAAAAACGTAAATCCGAGAAGGATGAAGAAAACGAATCGCATGCCGAACTCGTTCGGGCTTCCGCAGTACCGATCGAGGAGATGTTTGCCGAGAAACGGAGCGACAATGAAAAGAACCGCAAGAATACCGATTTCAGCAAGAAAGCTCACGTTTAGCGGAACGAAGAAAATCGTCAGCATAAATATGCTTATCAAATCAATAACCATTGCGCACGTGATCAGGAGTTGGCCTAGCTTTTGATTGTGTAGCTGTCTTTCCCTGAGGTAGGAGAATACAAGAGCAAGTGATGTAGTTGAGAGAGCGATTCCAATTAGTACTGCTTTTTCCGTGTTTTGGCCGCAAAAGAGAAATACCACGACACAGACAGTAAGAAACGGTGCAAAGAAACTAGGCATACCCACAATCAGCGAGCTTTTCCAGTTTTCTTTGAGCAGATCCATATCCGTTTCGAATCCGGCCATGAACATAATCGCCATAAGACCAAGATCCGCAAGGAAGTTCAGCCATTCACCGCCAAGTATCAGGTATTCCCAATCGAGCCCGAACAGGGGGATGATATTGCGAGCAGCTACCCCGAATAGGATTTCCACGAGCGCGGTCGAAACGCCTAATTCCAGGCTGATTATTCCCGCACTAACGATTAATACGACCAGAAAAAAACCACGCTGCATATGTCTTTGTCCTGGCAGTCCAAGTCCGCTGGCAATTTACTTCACAAGCATATCTCACGCAAGCCCGTTTCAACGGGAGGATTTCTTCTCAAGCAGAAAGGTTTGCCGCTGATTGTCGATCCTAAACCAAGGTATGCTCTCGAACTGCTAATGCATTTTGTGAAAGGTAAAACTATATTATATCTCGATTATGCATGCAATTGTTCGCCGGATATTTGGATGTTATAATCCCGCGGCCAAAGTCTTCTTGGCGGAGTATATGTATGTGCGATGCGCATCTTCTGGACTTGTGTGACGCGGATAACGCTGTTTTGCTTGTGATCGACCCGCAGGGCAAGATATTCAGAATGGCGTTCAATACCGATGTGCTTGCCTTGATGATAAACAAGGTAATGAAGGTCGCCGATCTTTACGGGCTTCCCGTGGTTCTAACCGAGCAGTATCCAAAAGGACTTGGCCCGACGGTTTCTGAAGTTCGTGAGGTATACGACGCGCTCGCCACCGAAAAACACTTTTTCGAGAAGAACTACTTTGGCTGTTGTGGTGAGCCGGGCTTCAACGAGTTGATCGCAGAGCTTGCGGATAAGGTTCGTGCCAAACGTGCCGGCGATCCGAATCGACCCGTTGACATCATCGTTGTCGGTATCGAAACTCAGGTTTGCGTGCAGCAGACGGTTCTTGAGTTACTGAAACAGGGATATCGCGTCGTTGTTCTAGAAGATTGCACGGGCAGCCGCGTGAAGCAGTATCACGAGATTGCGATTAAGCGTTTCAGGCAATGCGGCGCGATAATCTCAAACTTCGAAAGCTTGAGCTTCGAGTGGACGAGGACGAAGGATAATCAGTGCTTCAAGGCGATGAGCAACATCGTCAAGGAAGGACTGTAAGTTGTTTGATTTCCCTGCACCGGCCCAGTCGGGAGAGAAAGGAGACAAGGATGCCGTTTAAGATAATCGAGAAGAAAAAACTGCACGAGACTCTGACGTTGATCAAGGTGGAAGCACGGATGATCGCGGAGGCGACAAAGCCCGGCCAGTTCATCATCTTCCGCATCGACGAGGTCGGAGAGCGAATACCGCTTACGATCGCCGATCCGGATCCCGAGCGCGGAGTAATAACGCTGATCTTTCAGAAGGTCGGCAGAAGTACGTACGAACTCGACGAGCTTGAAGTCGGCGATACGATTCTTGACCTCGTAGGCCCGCTAGGCACGCCCACGCATATCGAGAACTTCGGAACGGCGGTCGTTGTCGCGGGCGGACTTGGCACGGCTGAGCTTTACCCGATTACACGGGCGCTGAAGGAAGCCGGAAACCATGTGATTACGATTCAGGGCGCGCGCAACAGCAATCTGCTTCTTCTCAAGGACGAGATGGCGAAGTATTCCGATGAGATGATCGTAACGACCGACGACGGTTCCGAGGGCGTAAAGGGAGTCGTCACGCAGCCGCTTGAGGATTTGCTCAAGGAAGGCAGGGCGGATATTGTATTCGCCTGCGGTCCCGTAATAATGATGAAATTCGTCTCGAAGATGACCGAGAAGTACGATACGCCCTGCTGGGTGAGCCTAAACGCGATCATGGTGGACGGCACGGGAATGTGCGGCGCTTGCAGGATAAGCGTGGGCGGAGCGACCAAATTCGTGTGCGTGGACGGCCCGGACTTCGACGGGCACAAGGTTGACTTTGAGCTTCTGATGCAGCGGCATGCAACGTTCAAGAAGTACGAGGATGAATCGATGAAACGCTATCTTATGCTCAAAGAGGCCGAGGGCGAGCATAAACGCAAGCTGGAAGAGAAGGTGTAGGTGAATATTCAGCCAAAGCTCGGATTTCCCTCATTTACAAATGTTGGTTTGTTTGCCGAGCATTATCTTAACGATCGCCTTCCACAAGATCCTGCCTGGCGAATGGCAGATACTAACAAATTAGCCTCCGTATTCGAGCAAGTTTGTGCGATTTTCCATAACTCTGGGTTTTTGAGTGGCAATAAGCCAAAAGAAGAAGAAACTGAGCATCTCCTTATAAGAAAGGTTTTCGATATTATATGGAGCGATGGGGGAAGGGCAACCTACAACGTACGACCGTCCGTTGAAGGGCACGATACAACAAAGGAAGCAGATTATGCTTTTTTTCACTCGCTCGATAGATATGAAAAAGCTCATGTCCTAAAAGACCACAGTGAACAATGGAGGCTGGCTGCCGCAGTTGGCGAAGCTAAGAGATGGGGCATGTCGCTTGACAAGGAGTTAGGAAATAGGACTCCCGGTGTTCAAATTACGGATTACCTATACCGCACTGGAGTTAGATGGGGAATTCTGACTAACGGAGCGATCTGGCGGCTATATGAGCGTGAACGCTCACGATCTGGCCCCGTTTTTTTTGAAGTTGACCTTGAGGACATAGTTAATCGCGAAAGCCTAGACGATTTCAAATGGTTTTTCCTCTTTTTTGGGCGTGAGAGCTTCAAACCCGATTCAAATGGAAAAGGTTTCGTTGATCGCGTTCTTGATGGCAGCCGCGAGTATGCGGTTGAAGTTAGCAAGAACCTAAAGGAGCGCGTTTACGAGGCATTGCCCATTTTGATTGAGGGCTTTCTGTCTTTTGCCGGCAATAAGCTCGATCGATGGGATGAAAACGACGTTAAGTTGTGCCACGAGAGCGGTCTGATCGTACTCTACAGATTGTTGTTTATTCTCTACGCTGAGGACCGAAAACTCCTGCCTTTTGATCAGGAAGACTACAGAGCTTACAGTCTTAGAGAGCTTGCAACCGATATCAAGGAGAAGAAGAGAGTCTATTTGCCAAGGCGAACCAGGATTTGGCCGCAGTTATGCGATGCTTTCCGAGCTATCGACTGTGGCGATTCGGAACTTGGAATTCCCGCATATAACGGCGGTTTGTTTAGTCCAAACAGATATGAGCGGATTGCATATACGCAGGATTACAGCCAGAACCCACTGGGTATCGGCGATTCCTTTATGTCTAAGGTTATCCTAAGGCTTGCCTACGAAGCTGAGAAATATGGTCGTAAACAGTCGAGCAAAGTTGATTACGCGACTCTCGATGTGCAGCACCTTGGTGCGATTTACGAAGGACTTCTTGAGTTGACGCCTTACGTTGCACCTGATGAAACAGAGGAGAAGGAATTAGGTAAGGTTCGAATCTACGTTGCGCATGAAATTCTGAGAGATGGCGGTACTAAGAGCAGCAAGAAGAACGGTCGCTTGGTTAAGCTTATTAGTAAAGGTGAAGTTTACCTCGCAACCGATAAACATGAACGAAGGGTTACAGGCAGCTACTACACTCCGAAGTTCATTGTTGATTACATCGTTGAAAAGACGATCGGTCCGCTTGTTGAACGCGCAAGGGACGAAACGGCAGCACTGGCAGATGATTTACAGCGTAGAATTAGTCAATTGCAGGCTTCTTTGAAATCACGACCGCATCCGAATGAAAAAAAGAAACTCAAGATCGATCTTCAATCCGTGTATTTACAGCTTATGTCGCCCTATCTCAATCTCAAGGTGCTTGACCCTGCGATTGGCAGCGGACATTTCCTCGTGGGTGCGGCGGATTATCTTGCCAGGTCGATGGCGGATGACGAAACGCTTTTCGCATTGGTCGAATTTGAAGGGAAAAACGGAGAGGAACCGCTGACGTTCTTTAAACGCCTGGTCACGGAGCATTGCCTTTACGGGGTAGATATAAATCCGCTTGCCGTTGAACTTGCAAAGCTGTCGATGTGGCTGCACACAGCTAGCCGCGGCAGAGTCCTTTCGTTTCTCGACCACCACATCCGTGTGGGTAACAGCCTTCTGGGAGCGATGACTGAGCGCGATCTCACCAGAGCGCCGTTGCCAGCATCGAAAAGGGAGCGTAACAGGCTGCTCAAATCTGGCGAGCGCTGGCAGCCGACGCTCGGATTTACTGAAACGCTGACCAAACGGCATTTGGCGCTTTTCCTTGATAAATTTAGGGAAATTGCTGTTCTGCCAAGCGATACGCACGAAGATGAGTCGATCAAAGAGCGCATCTATGCAGAGCTGGATAAAGCAAGGGCTCCTTATCGTGAAGTTGCCAACCTTTGGCTTGCTCCATTCTACGGTGAGGAATACAGGATAACGCCGGAACAATACCAAACGGCAATTCGTGCCCTAGGCGGCACTGTAGATGAACGGAATGCTCTAGCAAGTGAAGCCTGGTATGTGAATGCACAAACGTTGGCGAATGAGAAGCGGTTTTTCCATTGGGAACTGGAATTCCCAGACGCCTTCTTCGAATCGAGAGGCACAGGAGCAGTTTGGAAACCAAAAGCGGAACGGGGATTCGACGCCATTATTGGCAATCCGCCTTATGTCAGGCAGGGAGGACTTGCTGAAGATAAGCCGGCATTTGAATACCTTTGGAGCGATGTATTTCAGGGCACGTCCGATATATACGTGTGTTTTCTGGGGCTTGGTATGTCCTTGCTCAATGAAAACGGAATGATGGGTATGATCACCAGCAACAAGTACATGCGCTCGAATTATGGGAAGAAGCTGCGTGAGTATATG